>JBGUIF010000205.1:0-45382 GCA_045112755.1 Anaerobutyricum sp. | reverse complement strand
TCATTTTATTGCCAAACATAAGGTGCTGATCCTGATTGTCGGTTTTTTGCTGCTGATTCCTTCGGTGATCGGCACTGTGGCAACGAGAGTAAATTATGACCTGCTCAGCTATTTGCCGAAATCCCTTGAGACGGTGAACGGGCAGGATATTATGGTGGACCAATTCGGAATGGGTGCCTTTTCCATGATTGTGGTAAAGGACATGGAACTGAAGGATGTCGCCAGGCTGGAGAAGGAGATTGAACAGATCGACCATGTGGAGGATGTTCTCTGGTACGATGATGTTGCTGATTTGAACATGCCGGTCAGCATGATTCCTAAGAAAATCAGAAAGGCCTTTTTCCAGGATGACGCCACTATGATGATTGCCCTGATTGATGATACGACCTCCTCGGACGCAGCTATGGATTGTGTGGCCGAGATGAGGAGAGTTGTGGGCAGGAACTGCTTTATCAGCGGTATGAGCGGTGTGGTTAATGATATCAAGGACATTGCCCTCGAGGAGCTTCCTGTCTATGTTGTCATTGCCGCAGTCCTCTCCCTCCTGGTGCTGGAGCTGACCATGGACTCTCTGCTGATTCCCGTCTTTTTCCTATTAGGTATTGGTATAGCCATTCTTTACAACCTGGGAACCAACATCTTCTTGGGCCAGGTATCCTATATTACGAAAGCCTTAACCGCAGTGCTTCAGCTGGGTGTTACCATGGATTACTCCATTTTCCTTCTGCACAGTTTCGAAGAATTCCAGGAGGAATATGAGGAAAAAACAGAAGCCATGGCTCATGCCATCACAGCGACCTTCAAGTCTATCGTCGGGAGTTCAGTCACCACGGTGGCAGGTTTTGCGGCTTTATGTTTCATGACCTTTGCTCTGGGAAGAGATCTGGGTATTGTCATGGCCAAGGGCGTAATCATCGGTGTGATCACCTGCGTAACCATTCTGCCGGCCATGATCCTTGTTTTTGACAAAGCGATAGAGAAGACCAGACACCGGCCTCTGCTGCAGAGTAAAGGCAGGCTGTCAGGATTCATCATCCGTCATCACTGGATCTGGATTCTCGCTTTTTTGATACTGCTGTATCCTGCTGTTCATGGCAACAATCATGTCAGCGTATATTACAATATTGCTCACTCTCTGCCTGAGGACCTGGACTGCAATGTGGCGACAAAGCAGCTGGAGGATATCTTCCATATGAATACGGTCCATATGGTTATGATGGACCGGAATCTGGACGCCAGAAAAAAGAGCGCCATGGTAAAAGAAATGGAAGATGTGGAAGGGGTCAAATGGTGCATCAGTATGAGTTCTTTCTTCGGCCCCATGGTTCCGGAGTCTATGATACCCTCAAAATTCCGGAAAATGCTTCAGTCAGACCAGTATGAACTGGCCTTTGTGGGTTCTAAGTACGGCGCGGCAACTCCAAAGGTTAATAAGCAAGTTGGGAAAATCCAGGAGATCAGTAAGAGTTATGACCCTGCCTCCATGGTGATTGGCGAGGCTCCGATGATGAAGGACCTGGAGGATGTCACTAACATTGATATCAGGAATGTGAATGTTGCCTCAGCGGCAGCGATATTTGTTATCATTTTGCTGGTGTTCCGTTCGATTTCTCTGCCTGCTATACTGGTGGCAGTGATTGAATTTGCCATCATGGTGAATATGGCCATCCCCTTTTACCAGGGTGAGAGCCTTCCCTTTGTGGCAAGTATTGTGATCGGTACCATCCAGCTTGGTGCTACCGTGGATTATGCCATCGTATTTACCACAAGGTATGTCAGGGAAAGGCAGGCAGGCCGTGACAAATATGAAGCGGTAAGGATTGCTCATGATACTAATCTGGTTTCCATCTTCACTTCGGCCATGAGCCTTTTTGCGGCCACTTTCGGCGTGGCTGTCTACTCCCGGGTGGATATGATCGGAGCCATCTGTACTCTGCTGGCCAGGGGCGCTGTCCTCAGTATGTTTATTGTACTGACTCTGCTCCCGGCCCTGATTCTGCTGTTTGACAAAGTAATCTGTAAGACAACCCTGGGAATGGGACATCTTGAAAATTGAGAATACTTGGGAGGTTGAAAATATGAGAAACAGAACGATAATCAGATTCTCATCAAAGGTCTTTGCCCTGGGTATGAGCGTGGTTATGGCTGCAGGAGCCGTGACGCTGCCGGCATCGGCCGCTAAGAAATCAAAGATTGACAATGATAAGACGGAGACGGTCTACGTCAATGCAGACCCGGATGGAAACGTGGAGAAAGTGACAGTCAGCAACTGGCTGCGCAACTCCGGCGGAGATGATGACCTGGATGATTACACCATCCTGAACGATGTGAAGAATGTTAAGGGAGATGAAGAATACACGAAGAATCCGGATGGAACCATCACCTGGCATACCGGCGGGAAAGACATTTACTATCAGGGAGAGACCAGTCAGCATCTTCCCGTAACTGTCAAAGTCAGCTATTTTCTGGATGGCAGGAAAATGTCTGCCAAAGAGATCGCCGGCAAGAGCGGTAAAGTCAGGATTCGATTTGACTACAGCAATAATTCCTATGAGAGAGTAGAGGTCAAAGGGAAAGAATATACGATTCACACACCTTTTTCAGCGGTGACAGCTCTGATTCTGGACTCGGACTACTTTACCAATGTGGAGGTGGAAAACGGCAGAGTTATCAATGACGGTACCAGGAATATTGTGATTGGTATGGCCCTTCCCGGTCTGGAGGACAGCCTGAAGCTGACAAGCCTGGATATGTTTGATGAGATTAATATACCGGACTTTGTGGAGGTAACTGCAGACGCTTCAGACTTCCAGTTGTCTCTGACTGCGACGGCCGTCAGCAACGGTCTGCTCAGCGAGATGGATACAAAGAATCTCAAAGACGTGGATGACTTGAAAGAGGGTATTGATGATCTGGTGGAAGCATCAACCAAGCTGGTAGACGGCAGCGGCGAGCTCTCAGAAGGCCTCCAGACACTGGCGGATTCATTGGGAGAGTACTCTGATGGTATGGACAAGGCAGTGGATGGATCTGACACCCTCTCTAAAGGCCTGAAAAAGCTGGATGCCGGCAGCCTGAAGCTGGAAGAGGGCGGCGACACTCTGAACAAGGGCCTGAAAACCCTGAAGAAAGGCACCAGGAAGCTGGATGAGGGCATCGGAAAATATGGGAAAGGTATGGGCCAGCTCGATGACGGTATTGAGACAGCGTCAGACGGTCTGGAAACACTTCTTACCGGCGCCAATACACTGAAAAAGGGTGTAATTTCCTACACTGACAGTGAAAAGCAGATCTATGGAAATATGGTTAAACTGAATGAGTCGGTTTCTGCCATGGCAGGAAACCTTCCGAGCCCGGAAGACTTTACTTCTCTGGTGACAGCTCTCAGTAATCTGAACTCCCATGCTGCCAATCTGACAAAAGCCCAGAAAAGCTTTAAAGGGTCTGTGGAGACACTGCTGGGATTTGCCAGGGCCATTCAGGAACTGGGTTCCTCTCTTCAGGATACGGCAGCCAAAGGGACAGCGGTGAAGAAAGATCTCAAGGGAACTGCGGAAAAAGCAGCTTCCGAGGCAGCCAGGGAAGCAGCGGTGGATGCGGCCAATCAAAAGATTCTGGATGCCAATAAACAGCTTGGAGAGATGAAAACCAGTGCCAATAATGCTATGGAGCAAAATGCTGCTGATGCCAATGGCCAGATTAAAGCGATTAAACAAGAGTGGGAAAGTAAAGTTAGCGATATCAAAAAGGCAGCGAAGGAAGCGGCTAAGGAAGCGGCCAAAGATGCGGCAGATCAGGCTGCTGAAGCTGCAAAGAACAGTGTGAATGATGAACTCAGGAAAAAGGCGGCAGACGCTGCTTCGGATGAAGCACGCAAAGCCGCAGTAAAGGCAGCGCAGGATGCTGCAGACAAGGCAGCTGCAGACGCCGCGGATACAGCCTCCCAAGAAGCGACGAATGAGCTCAATGGTAAAAAAGATGCTGTTCTTAAAGCCCTGGAAGATCAAGTGGATAATGATACCATGGAAAAAGTCGAACAAATACTGGATGGAACTATTGACATCTCCGTAGGTACACAGGAAGTCAGTATCGGGGATGTTTCTGTTTCGGAAGATGCTTTTAAAGATATTTCCGTAGATACCCCAGACGTATCCGCAAATGTTGATACAAAATCCATTGATGATGCAGCAGGTAATGTACTGGATACAAGTGAAGTCACTGCCGGCTCCGTAGAAGAGAAAAAACTGGCAGTGGTCACTACGGACGACTTTAAGGATCTGGCCGTATCCATCAATGATCAGAATCTGGATACCGGTATCAGTGCATTTCAGACATCCATAGCGAATACTCTGACGAAAATGCAGGAACTTCCCTCGGTTGATGAAAAATCACTGGCAGGTCTCAAAGATATGACGGATGCTCTGACGACTCTCCAGGGAGACCTGCTTGCCCTGAAAGAATCCTCCGGCGGCCTTTCCTCCTCCATGGAAGTTCTGAGAAGTGCCAAGGGGAACTTTGACCTGCTGGCTAAAAGTATCAATACACTGACCACCTACATGGGCAAACTGAATGAGAACAATGATGCCCTGCAAAAAGGTGTCAGCACAGCTGTCGCAGGTATAGACGCATTGAAAACCGGTATGAAAAAGCTGGATCAGGGTTCTGACAAACTGCTGACCTCGGCTGCTGAACTGAAAAAAGGATCCTCCGCGGTGGATAAGGGAACTGAAAAGCTGGTGACTGGTTCGGATACTCTTTCTTCCGGCCTGATCACCTTTGGCAACGGCATTGAGGTGGCCTCCAAAGGTGGAAAAGACCTGACTGAAGGTCTGGAAAAACTGCAGAATGCCACAGGCGAGGTCAGTGATGGCGTGGATAAGCTCAACAAAGGTGCCGATAAACTGGCGGATGGCATGAGAGAGTTTGACGAGCAGGGCATTTCTGAACTGGCTGAGAAGGCAGATGATGACTTTGTGGATGTGGCAAACCGTCTGAGAGCCATCAAAAAGGCAGACAAATCATATGACAGCTACAGTGGAAAAGCCGACAATAAAAAGAGCAGTGTAAAATTCATTATTGAAACTGATGAGGTGGGAGGAGACGAGGAGTAATTTTTGAATAATCCCTATGGATAAAAAATCTCAACAGACCCCTGACCGCCATGTTTTGTTTGAAAATGCTATATTGGTTTGTTATAATGAGTTGAAAGTTAATACTTTTACACTATACTAACCATTTCATAAGGGGACATGCCGCCTGCATATAAGTCAAGCTGCTGCTTTTGGCTTATTTATCGGCATGAGAAGGGATTTACCATGTATTTAGAAATTGAAAAAGTCATTGGTCGTGAAATTGTTGATTCCAGAGGTAATCCTACTGTTGAGGCTGAGGTTTATCTGGTAGACGGAACCATGGGAAGAGGAACAGCTCCCAGCGGTGCTTCCACAGGAGAGTTTGAGGCTCTTGAGCTTCGTGACGGTGATAAGGGACGCTACGGCGGCAAAGGCGTTTTAAAGGCAGTTGAGAATATCAACACCACCATCAACGACGCACTCGTTGGAATGAACGCTTTTGACACATATGCAGTGGATAAGGCGATGATCGATGCTGACGGCACAGAGGGAAAGAACAAGTTGGGCGCTAACGCAATCCTGGCTGTATCCATTGCAGCAGCAAGAGCAGCAGCCAACTATCTTGAGATTCCGCTGTATCGTTTCCTGGGCGGCGCTAATGCCAACGTTCTTCCGGTTCCGATGATGAACATCCTGAATGGCGGCGCACATGCCACCAACACTGTTGACACACAGGAATTCATGATCATGCCCGTTGGAGCACCTTCCTTCAAAGAAGCGCTTCGCTGGTGTGCTGAGGTCTTCCATGCACTGCAGAAGATCCTTAAGGGCAAGGGCCTTGCTACATCCGTTGGTGATGAGGGTGGATTCGCTCCGAATCTTTCTACAGATGATGAGACGATCGAAACGATCCTTGAGGCGGTTAAGGCTGCAGGTTATGAGCCCGGCACAGACTTTATGATCGCTATGGACGCAGCTGCTTCCGAGTGGAAGGGTGAGAAGAAAGGCGAGTACGTTCAGCCTAAGTCCGGAAGGAAGTTCTCATCTCAGGAGCTCATCGATCATTGGGCAGCTCTGATTGAAAAGTATCCGATCGTTTCCATCGAGGATGGTCTGGATGAGGAAGACTGGGATGGCTGGAAGGCTATGACAGAGCAGCTTGGCGACAAGGTTCAGTTGGTAGGAGATGACCTTTTTGTAACCAATACCAAGAGATTAAAGAAGGGTATTGACGCCGGTTCCGCTAACTCCATCTTAATCAAGCTTAACCAGATCGGTTCTGTATCCGAGACCCTTGAGGCCATCAAGATGGCTAACAAGGCCGGCTACACAGCTGTTACCTCTCATCGTTCCGGTGAGACAGCTGACACCACAATCGCAGACCTTGCTGTAGCTCTTAACACGGGCCAGATTAAGACAGGTGCTCCGTCCAGATCCGAGCGTGTGGCTAAGTATAATCAGCTTCTCCGCATTGAGGAAGAGTTAGGCGATGCAGCTGTTTACGCTGGAAAGGGTGCTTTCAATCATCTTGCATAATATCTGGCAGAACAGATATCGTATCTTTTGAATCATTAAAAGGAGGCATCAAAGCTGATGCCTCCTTTTTCACTTAATAGGATTAAGGTGTCAAAGGATATTTTTCTTTTGATATTTTAATCCTGTTAAGCAAAAACCCTCTGGATTATTTTCAGTGTATTACTGTTCAAATGGAATCTGACGAAAAGGAATGTTTTATGGTTTCCAGCAAAAAAATATTAATCAAAGAACTATTATATTTCTTTTTTTCCTTGCTGCCCTTAATACTTTACGGATGCAAATATGTTTTCCTTAAAATGCCTGGTCTGGCTTCAGTCAAACCCTATGAACCGTCTCTTGGCGGATGGCAGATGATCAGGACACTTATAAACCGGGATCTTTGGATCAGTACCCTGTCTATGGATAATCAGATTCTGCCAAGGGAACTGGAAGCATTGGGGGTTGTGGATCTCTATAATCCATACCGGCTGGTGGTGGTCCTCTTTGTTCTGGCCCCGGTATTCTTTTTTGTGCTGGCTGCCTTACTTCGGATAAAAAGTCTGTTGAGGGAGAGCGAAGCAAGAGATCAGAGCGAGAAAGGAATCACCAGCCCGCAGGGAAAATGGCTGCCATGGATTTCCGTGGTCCTCCTGATTCTCTGCTATGTTGGTCTTCGATTTTTGGCGGCACCTGCGGCCAATCATCAGATCCGGGAGATGCTGCAGGGAGTCACTGACCCGTTTGTGGCAGAACGCTTTGGCCGGGTTCTCTCCATCGACTTTGGATTTGGTCCTGCCTACTATGGCGCCTTGATCAGCGGAGCAGCCATGGGCATTCCAGAGTGTATTAGGGGTGTTCGATTAAAGCGAACCAAAGATGAAAGATACAGGCAGCCTTGTACTTCATTGCATCGGTCGTCGCACTAAAGCGACTTTCTGCTTGACTTAAAAGCAAGGAAGCCCTATATCCTGTGTTATATGCCAGACACATGGGATATAAGGCTTCCTTTTTCTGTATAAAAATTCATGATACTTTTCAAAGAGAAATGGGATTTGGATCTTTCTTTTATGTAAGAGATCTTGTCTTGCGGCAGGGGAACGGGTGATAGGTTATAGAAATCTTTTTGTTATAAAAGGTTTATTTACCAAAAGCAACATGCTATAATAATAATAGATAATGCTAATATCGATAATGGTATTATGGATATTAGTATTGTTTAATATAGTTACATAGATTAATACGAAAACTAAAATTACAATATAAATAAAGGGGGTTAAAAGCTTATATATGATATAAAATCTGCATTCAATTGTAAACGAATTACTTGTTTCATTCACGTTTATTGGCAACTGGATGGCTATCAGGAGATCACCCCTACGCAGAAGACAGAATCGGATCTCCTGAACATTTCTAATGATTTTATGTAGAGGAGAGTATTATGATGAAAAAAAGAAAAAATCTGTTTTCCTTGTTGTTTACTTTCATGTTGATCTTATGCATAACCGCTGGTGCGACATCTGTTAGTGTTTATGCTGCGGATTCCACCGGCAAAAACAGTACTGGCAGCTCGAGCAGTCAGTTTGACTTTAGCAAAATGACGGAAAATATGGGTGATATGGGCAACATGGGCAACATGGGTGACATGGGTGACATGGGTGACTTTGATTTTAGCAAAATTACTGATATGTTTAGCAATTTTGGCAAAACGAGTAACCAGAATAATCAGGCCGCCCCGGTCATCATTCTTAAGCCTAAGAGGATTAAGGAGAATTACTTCATTCTTTCTTGGAATAAGGTGAAAGGGGCCACAAAATATGCTATTTATGCTGGTAACTCTGACGATGCTTTGAGAAAAGTGGAGAGCCTTTCACAGGAGAATACTTTAGTCAAGATCAAAAAAGTGGCAGGTAGAAAATTAAAACCCAATACTTATTATAAATTCTGTGTTACAGCCTATTTGAAGAATAGCTCCGGTGATACTGTCAGGTATGCGTCCCCTGTAATTTATCTTTTGCCAAAAAATTCGAAAAGGTATGGTAGTTTTAGGAGAATAAAGGTAACTTCCAAAACCAAACTGACACTTCAAAAAAATAAAACCAGTACCATTAAGTTGAAACTGGTCCGGGAAAAGAAAAAGAAGATCAGAAGATACAGGAAAGTGGAATTCCTTTCTTCCAATACTAATGTGGCCAAGGTAAATAAGACCTCTGGCGAGATAACAGCTGTAGGAACGGGGAAATGTACTGTATACTGTGTAACATTAAATGGACTCGTCGCAAAGGTATCCGTAACTGTTAAGTGATTGAGATTATGTTAGAATCCACGTATTAGGCTCCTGGGTGGCCGGCCAGACTACCCAGGAGCCTAATGAGAATCATGCAGCAAAATTCCGTTATGCGACAAGCCAAAAAAGTATTGCAGCTGTTAACAGTGGTGGAGTTATTAAATCCAGAAAGAAGGGAGCCTGCCAGATCTATGTATATGCCGTGAATGGCGTGAGCAAAAAGATTACTGTAAATGTAGGATAATCGTGTATTGTAAAGGGGACGTCACTGCGACGTCCCCCTTTCTTATCCTGTCTTTATTTTGTGTCGACTCCCCGGTCCCGGACCAGTCTGACCGGTGTGGTTAATGTTCGGCCAAGCTTATAGGAGAAGGAAGTCTCCAGCTCCTCGATTCGATTATTGGACTTTTTCAGGGCCTTCTGCAGGTCTTTTTTTTCTGCTTTCAGTTCTTTGATTGTCTGTTTCAGCTGCTTATCCTCCCCCTGAAGCTTTTTGAAGCGGTTTTTAATACGGTCACTGCCGATTCGCCGCTTATTGGTTTTATACATCAGGAAATCCGCATCTTTCATGGACTGCATCATGGTTAAGTCTGTGTAGTACCAGCCGACGACAAAGTCTTCCTGGGCCATATCGGCAAAACCGAAGAGGTCAATGCCCTCATTTTTAATCTTGTTGAAAAGGATACAGTAGGAATCAAAGGAAGTCTGGATGTTGAGAGAGTGGTAGAGACCGCTGATACAGCGGTTCTGGAAACTCTTTTTCACCAGAGGGAAATCCTCATACTTCTGCAGTCTCTCCAGGGTGTAGACATAGGATTCATAGCCGCACAGAGTGGTTTTTGAAGCCTTGCCCGAGATGCTTAAGGAGTTGCTGACCCGATAGGTCACCAGAACCTCGTCGATATAGGTGATTTTCTCGGCCAGAAAAAGAGCCATCATGGAGAAATAGGTGTCATTGGCCTGGCGGATATCCTGAAAACGAAGTTCGTGTTTATCGATGAAAGACTTTTTGAACAGCTTGTTCCAGGGTACATTGTTGGTGATGTTAAATATGGTGTTGGGGATATCATACTTATTAAATGGCACAGTATCCGGAATGAATTCATGACGGATGCAGGCATTGGAATCATAGATTTTATCTGTGAGCATGTCATACTGGTTGGAGGCACAGAGACACAGGTCACTGTCCGTCTCCCTGATCTTATTGTACATATGTTCCAGGGCGTTCTCATGAAAGATATCATCGCTGTCCCAGAAGGTGATATATTCGCCGGAAGCATGGCTCATTCCATTGTTCCGGGCAGCCCCTGCGTAGGCGTTCTCCTGATGAATGACAGTAATCCGGTCATCTTCGGCAGCGATTTCTTTCAGCAGCTGGAGACTTCCGTCACTGGAACCATCATCAACACAGATGATCTCAATCTCTTTCAACGTCTGATTTCTGACATCATCGAGTGTATCCCGAAGGAATGGCTCGGCATTGTATACAGGCATAACTACGGAAACCTTGATATTATTCATCATTTGATCCTCCGATTTCTTATTTTTAAAAATTCATGTTTTTAATTATAACCTATTATCTGTCTATTGACAAATAGTATCGTCGTACTATAATAAAATAGTTCAATTATGAACTGTTTTAAGTGTGAACTTTTTTCTTGCATAGATTTTCTGCTAGGAGGAGAGTATGGAAAAAGAAATCCACAATATCGGCCTGATCGTAAAATGCCTGGACAATACGATCATGAGGAGAGCTCTCGACGATATTCCCGAAGAGGAAAGACTGCCTGTTATGCAGGGCTGGATCATAAAATATCTGCACGATAATCATAGAGAAGACGTTTTCCAGAAGGATATTGAAAGGGACTTTCATATTGCCAGGTCCACGGTAACCAGTCTGGTCAAACAGATGGAAGGGGAAGGCTATATCGCCAGAGTTGGTGTTGAGAGGGATTCACGTCTGAAAAAAATTATTCTTATGGAAAAAGGGGAGGACCTCTACGACCGTATTACAGAAAATATCAGTAATCTGGAGGGCCGTATGGTGCAGGGGATTCCCGCAGAAAAGCTGGAACAGTTTTTGCAGGTTGCCCGGCAGATTCTTGATAATCTGGGGGGCTGTGTATGTAAGACTGCCATGGTTCCCGGTCAGAAAAAAACGAATTGGGAATTGGAGAAAGAAAAAAGAGACAGTAGAGATAACAGAGGCAGAAGAGATAGAAAAGAAAGGGTGTGGTAATCTGTGCTTAAAACCTTGATGGGTCAGGTAAAAGAATTCAAAAAAGACTCGATTCTGACACCTTGTTTTATGATTTTTGAAGTGATCATGGAGATGATTATCCCCCTGCTCATGGCTTCCATTATTGACAATGGTGTGGAGAAAGGAGATATCGGACATATATACAGAACTGGTATATTGATGGTGCTGGTTGCCCTGGCCGGTCTGTCGGCCGGTGTTCTGGGCGGGAAATACGGGGCCAGAGCTGCAACAGGTTTTGCCAGAAATCTGCGCAAGACCATGTTTGAGAATATTCAGACCTTTTCTTTTTCCAATATCGACAGATTTTCCACCGCAAGCCTTGTTACCCGTATGACTACAGATGTGACCAATCTGCAGAATGCCTATCAGATGATTCTTCGTATGTGCACCAGGGCGCCATTTTCCCTGATCTGTGCCATGATCATGTCCTTTTCGGTCAATACAAAGCTTGCCAGTGTTTATCTGGTTGCCGTCATACTTCTCGGCAGTGTGCTTATGTTGATTGTAAAATTTGCCATGAAGTATTTCACCCGGATGTTCGAGAAATACGACGATGTGAACAGTAGTGTTCAGGAAAATGTCTCTGCCATCCGTGTCGTGAAGGCCTTTGTCCGGGAGGACTATGAGAAGAAAAAGTTTTCCAAAGCCAGTGACGGCCTTTACCGTCTCTCCAGCAGGGCGGAGCGGATCGTCAGTTTCAATGCACCAGTGATGATGCTGACTATCTACACCTGTATGATGACCATCAGCTGGCTGGGCGCCAGAATGATCGTACAGTCAGAGTTGACCACAGGGGAGCTGATGATGCTTCTGACCTACTGTATGAATATCCTGATGAGTCTGATGATGCTTTCCTTTGTCTTTGTCATGATCTCCATGAGTATGGCCAGCGCAAAACGTATCAGTGAAGTGATCAATGAGAAGGCAGATATCACGAATCCGGAGCACCCGGTTTACGAGGTGAAGGACGGCAGCATCTGTTTCGACCATGTTTCCTTCAAATATGACAAGGAAGGGGATAAAAACGTCCTCAATGATATCAATTTAGAGATTAAGTCCGGTGAGACCATCGGTATCATCGGTGGTACCGGAAGTGCCAAGTCCAGTCTGGTCAATCTGATCAGCCGACTCTATGACGTGACAGAGGGCAGTCTGAAAGTGGGCGGCCTGGATGTTCGGGAATATGATCTGGAGACCTTGAGAGATGAAGTATCGGTGGTATTACAGAACAATGTCCTTTTTTCGGGAACCATTCTTGAAAATCTTCGCTGGGGAGATCCGGAAGCCTCTTTGGAGGAGTGCCAGAGAGCCTGCCGGCTGGCCTGCGCCGACGAGTTTATCGAGAAAATGCCGGATGGGTATGAAACTTATATCGAACAGGGCGGAACCAATGTTTCTGGCGGGCAGAAGCAGAGGCTCTGTATCGCAAGAGCTCTTTTGAAGAAACCGAAGATTCTGATTCTTGACGACAGTACCAGTGCTGTGGATACCGCCACCGATGCCAGAATCCGCAAAGCTTTTGCTGAGGAGATCCCCCATACCACCAAGCTGATCATTGCCCAGCGGATCTCCAGCGTTATACATGCTGACAGGATTATCGTCATGGACGACGGCAGGATATCCGGTATGGACAGCCATGACGGACTGATTAAGACCAATGAGATCTACCGCGAGGTCTATGAATCCCAGACCAGCGGCGGCGGAGACTTTGACCAGTTGGGAGGTGAGGCATAATGGCAGAAAAAGTCAGGGAAACGAAAAACAGAAGCATGCGGGGCATAGGCCCAAAACCAAAACTGGACCATCCCGGCAGGCTCTTGAAAAGACTGATCGGTTATGTATTTTCCAAGTATCATGTGCTCTGTATCCTGGTCTTTCTCTGCATCCTGACCAGTGTCCTGGCCAACGTCCAGGGAACCATGTTCATGAGAACGCTGATCGATGATTATATTCTTCCTATGCTCAAGGAGGACCATCCTGATTTCGGGCCTCTGGCGGCTGCGATTCTAAAAGTGGCTTCCTTCTATGCCATCGGTGTGACGGCCGCTCTCATCCAGGGACAGATTATGGTTACCATCACCCAGGGTACTCTGAACAGTCTCAGAAAAGACCTTTTTGTCCATATGCAGGACCTGCCCATCAAATATTTTGACACCCATGCCCATGGGGATATCATGTCCATCTACACCAATGATATTGATACCCTGCGGCAGATGATCTCCCAGAGTATCCCCCAGATTTTCAACAGTGGGATTACGGTAATCAGTACTTTGTTCTGCATGGTGATACTGAATATCCCTCTGACTTTGGTCACTCTGGCCATGGTGGGAGTGATGCTCTTTGCCTCCAAACGGCTGGCAGGGCTGAGCTCCAGATATTTTATGGCCCAGCAGAAGGATCTGGGCGCAGTGAATGGATTTATAGAGGAAATGATGACCGGGCAGAAAGTGGTGAAAGTATTCAACCATGAAGCCCAGAATATCGAAGATTTCAACAGGCTCAATGATCAGCTTTTTGACAGTGCCGACAACGCCAACAAGTTTGCCAACGTCACCATGCCGGTCAATGCCCAGCTGGGAAATGTCAGCTATGTACTGGTGGCAATCTTCGGCGGTATCCTGGCCATTAACGGGGTGGGAGGCTTCACTCTGGGCGGTCTGGCCAGTTTTCTGAATTTTAACAAAGGCTTTAACATGCCCATCAATCAGCTGAGCCAGCAGGTCAACTTCGTCGTGATGGCCCTGGCCGGAGCCAACAGGGTCTTTAATCTGCTGGATGAGAAGCCGGAAGTAGATGACGGCTATGTGATGCTGGTCAATGCCACTGTGGATAAAAATGGAAAAGTTCATGAGTCGGAAGCCCGCACCGGCCAGTGGGCATGGAAACATTACCACAAGGCTGAGGGAACCACCACCTATAAGCTGCTTGAGGGTGATGTAGAATTTCTTGGTGTGGATTTTGGCTATGATGATAAGAAGATGGTTCTTCATGATATAAAGATGTACGCCCAGCCAGGGCAGAAGATCGCTTTTGTCGGCTCCACAGGAGCAGGTAAGACCACCATCACCAACCTGATCAATCGTTTTTATGACATTCAGGACGGTAAGATCCGCTACGATATGATCAATATCAACAAGATTAAGAAGGCGGACCTGCGGCGGTCTCTGGGTATGGTTCTTCAGGATACTCATTTATTTACAGATACGGTCATGGAAAATATCCGCTACGGCAAACTGGACGCCACGGATGAGGAGGTCTATGCAGCGGCCAGACTGGCCAATGCAGATGGTTTTATCCAGAGACTGCCCCAGGGTTATGACACCGTTCTCCACGGAGATGGGGCGAATCTGAGCCAGGGACAGCGTCAGCTGCTGGCCATCGCGCGGGCGGCCATCGCCGACCCACCGGTACTGATTCTTGACGAGGCCACCAGTTCCATCGATACCCGTACGGAAAAGATCGTCCAGGCCGGCATGGATCAGTTGATGGAGGGCAGAACAACTTTTGTCATTGCACACCGTCTGTCCACCGTCATGAACAGTGACTGTATTATGGTGCTGGAGCAGGGAAGGATCATAGAGAGAGGAACCCATGCGGATCTGATGGCCCAGAAGGGAAGATACTATCAGCTCTACACAGGCTCCCTGGCCTCCTGAGAGGAAAATGCGAAGGGGCTGTTTCACTAAAACGGATTTTCTGTATATATAAAAGGCAGGAACCCTCATGTCCTGTGTTATGTCAGTTGTCGGCATCTGTCCGTCTGATGACGGACTTAAAATCAGTCCGTCCCAGAATGGACAGACACCGTACAAATGCCAAACACTTAGGACATTGAGGTTCCTGCCTTTATCTCTAATCATTGGTCCGTTTTAGTGAGACAGCCCCATGCATGATAGCTGTTGGACTGTTTAGAAAATAACGGGGATAGTTGATGTCGGGAATGATATTCTACTTGATGCCCAGGAAGAACATTAGGGCAGCCCAGGTGAAAAGAGGGTAGTAATTGCCGTGGTCGTCCCGACCCTTGACCAGGAACTGTTCTGCTTCTTCCCTGGTGACCAGGCGGAAGCCTTCAAAATGTTCTGTGCCCTCGGCCAGGGACTGACTCATAGCAGGCATCTGGTCCCTGTTGATGGAAATATAAACCAGGGCGTTGGATTCGTCTGTCATTCCTGGTGTGCTGAAGACGGCCGGATTGATGACGCTGACTGTGTCAGTGGGACCTACCTGGATTCCGGTTTCCTCCTTTAGTTCACGAATCGCTGTATCCTCCAGAGCGTAGGGGCTTTCATAATCTTCCGGATCAATGACCCCGGCAGGAACGCTGAGCATATATTGGCCCACAGGGTAACGGTACTCCCAGTTGAGCAGGAGCCTCTTGGGCTGTCCTTTGATATTGAGGACGACGAAGCAGCTGACTGCGTCGGCCAGCATTTTTTTGAAGTCCTCATCTCCCATGGATGCCACCAGGCGGTCCTGGTTCCGCCGGCTGGCCCAGAAGTATTGTTTTCCGTCGGAAAAATTATATTCATAAAGACGGATGAACTTTGTGTTGTATATTTTTTTGATTTCGTCTTTCTTCATTTTATAGCCCATAGCAATTTATAACCTCCTGATTTATGAATTCCATTATCAAGATTTATTATACCTTATTCGTCACACATTACAAGACAATAAATATCATGTGAATGACAGAATAAAGTTCAGATGATATGCTGGAAAAAAGAAAGACAGCCGGATTAAAACCCGGCTGTCTTTCTTTACATAAGAAGAATTAATCAGATGAGAAAATCTGTAATCAACAAGGATCAGTGGTAATCAAAAAACATATTTCTTTATTGCTGTCCTGATTATAACATAGAATAAATAAAAAATCTAGTGTATTTATTTAAATAACATAATTTTTTTTGCAGATGCAGGACCTATGGATCAGGCAGTATGCACAGCTAATGGGATTTGTATGATTTTTGCAGGCAGGCTGTTAATAAAAGAACATGTGCTTTCAAATGAAAGTGAAAAATATACAATTAGAAATAGACAAAAACATAAAATTACCTAAAAATCGAAGAAAATAGCATATTATTTCCTGAAAACAGCAATAAAATACGGGATTCGCCTTGTTTTAAGCAATAAATCACATTTACAAACAAAAGCATTTCTTTGATAATATTTTACATAGAAATAACATACTATATGGAGGGAAAACTATGCAACAGATTATTTATCTAGCACCGGTATTGGGAGTATGCGCATTACTGTTCGCATTTTATCTCATTCAGAAGGTGTCGAAGCAGGATGCGGGAACTGACAGAATGAAAGAAATTGCGGCCTTTATCCATGAGGGTGCAAGGGCCTTTCTTATGGCAGAGTACCGTATTCTCGTCTTTTTTGTCGCAATTTTATTTGTCCTGATCGGTGTTGGCATCAGCTGGACTACTGCAGTCTGCTTCCTGGTGGGTGCACTTTTCTCCACTGTGGCAGGTTATGTAGGTATGAATATTGCCACAAAGGCTAATGTCAGAACGGCTGCTGCAGCCAAGGACTTCGGCATGAACAAGGCCCTGTCCATCGCCTTCTCCGGCGGTGCCGTCATGGGTATGTGTGTTGTTGGCTTTGGACTTTTTGGAGCCAGTGTCATCTATATCATCACAGGTAACCCGGAAGTCCTGTCAGGATTCTCACTGGGTGCTTCTTCCATCGCGCTGTTCGCCCGTGTCGGCGGCGGTATCTATACTAAGGCAGCCGATGTTGGTGCTGACCTGGTTGGTAAGGTTGAGGCCGGTATCCCTGAGGATGATCCCCGAAACCCGGCTGTAATCGCGGATAACGTAGGTGATAATGTCGGTGATGTAGCCGGTATGGGCGCTGACCTTTTTGAGTCTTATGTTGGATCCATCGTTTCTGCTGTCACATTAGGCGTTGCAGCCACTGTGGCTAAGGGGGCAGCCTTCGAAGGCGCGGGTGCAACCTTCCCGCTCATTATCGCAGCTTTGGGAATCCTGGCATCTATCATTGGTTCTTTTTTTGTAAAAGGTGATGAGAACTCCAGCCCCCACAAGGCACTGAAGTTCGGAAGTTATGCATCCTCCGCCCTGGTTGTTGCAGGCTCCCTGATTCTCAGTAAAGTCTTTTTCGGAACTTTTAATTATGCTTTATCCATTATTTTCGGTCTGGTTGTCGGCCTTGCCATTGGTTATATTACGGAGGTTTACACTTCAGGAGATTACCGTTTTGTCAAGAAGATTGCCCAGCAGTCTGAGACAGGTCCCGCCACTACAGTCATCAGTGGTATCGCTGTGGGTATGCAGTCCACTGCAGTGCCGATTCTTCTGATCGCAATCGGTATTATTGGGGCTTTCTGGTTCGGCGGCCTTTATGGTATCGCCCTGGCGGCAGTCGGTATGCTTTCCACCACCGGAATTACAGTAGCTGTTGATGCTTATGGTCCCATTGCTGACAATGCCGGTGGTATCGCAGAGATGTCCCATCTTCCCGGCAAAGTTCGTAAGATTACAGATAAGCTGGATGCCGTTGGAAATACCACAGCAGCCATGGGTAAAGGTTTTGCCATTGGTTCCGCAGCCCTGACAGCTCTGGCCCTTTTCGTTTCCTATGCCCAGGCTGTAAATCTTGACAAAGGAATCAATCTTCTTGATTACAAGGTTATCGTAGGTCTCTTTATTGGCGGCATGCTTCCATTCCTGTTCTCTGCCTTTACTATGGATTCTGTATCCAAGGCAGCCTACAAGATGATTGAGGAAGTCCGTCGTCAGTTCCGTACCATTCCCGGCATTCTGGAAGGTACAGGAAAGCCGGACTACACCTCCTGTGTCGCTATTTCCACCCATGCAGCTCTCCGTGAGATGCTTGTTCCCGGAATTATGGCGGTGGTTGCACCGATTCTTGTCGGTCTGGTTCTTGGGCCGGAGGCTCTTGGCGGACTTCTGGCAGGTGCTCTGATCACTGGAGTTATGCTGGCCATCTTTATGTCCAACTCCGGTGGTGCATGGGATAATGCAAAGAAGTATATCGAGGATGGCCACCACGGCGGTAAAGGCAGTGAGGCTCATCATGCAGCTGTAGTTGGTGACACGGTGGGTGATCCTTTCAAAGATACCTCCGGACCATCCATCAACATCCTGATTAAGCTGATGACCGTAGTATCTCTGGTATTTGCACCGTTATTCCTGAAGTTCGGCGGACTTTTCTAAAGTAGAGATACTAAAGCTTGTCGTCTTTTAAAGCTTATATTATAATCAGTTTATGTAAAGTAAGATGAGTCGTGTGGGACCGGGTCCGGCAGACGCCGGAATCCGGACCAGGACTCTGCCTAATATTATGTCACGAGGAGTATTGTTTATGAATGAAGAATATGCACATGATTTTGATGTGATCGTCGACCAGGCCAAGGCGCTGGACCGGCCGGTGCGGGTCGTGGTTGCCGGAGCTGAAGTGGAGAATATCCTGCAGGGACTTTTTGATGCCCAGGCAGATGGATTTGTAGAGCCGATTCTTGTCGGTAATTATAAAAAGATTAAAACCATGCTGGAGAATCTCGGTCTGGCAGACAGAGAGTATGATCTTCAGCCGGTTTCCAATGACGTCAATGTTGTTCAGTATGCCATAGATATGATTCTTGCCGGGAGTGCGGATGTCCTGATGCGTGGAAACACCCAGACCCGTGACTTCCTGATGCCCATTCTGAATAAGAGTAATCACCTGGTGGAAGAGGGAATCATGACTCACGTGGTCATGGTGAAGATTCCCAATTATGACAAGATTCTTTCTATCTCTGATGTTACGATCCTGGTAGAGCCTTCCATCCAGCAGAGAAAGGCTGTAGTTGCCAATATGGTCAGAGCACTGAAAGTCTTCGGCGTGGAACATCCCAATATTGCCCTCCTGTCTCTGGTGGAGAAGCCTTCCTTCCATATGAGGGATACTGTTGAAGCCCAGACTATAGTCCGAGACCACGAGGACGAGCCCATTGCCGACTGCAATCTGGTGGGACCGATTCCATATGACCTGATTGTCAGCAAGGAGGCAGCCCGTCTCAAGAGTTATGACTGCCCCTACTGTGGTGAGTTCGATGGTATTGTTGTTCCAAATCTTATGTCCGGCAACCTGCTGATTAAATCCCTTCAGATGAATGCCAGAGCCAACAGCTGCGGTATTATTGTCGGGGCAAAGATTCCGATTGCCATCACTTCCCGAAGTGATTCCAAGGAGCAGGCTTACCTGTCACTGGCAGCATGTGCCTGCCTGGCCCAGCAGAAAAAGCTTAAATAGTTTTTATACAACTGAATTATTACTTTGTTTTCATGAGGAGGCTGCCGCATTGAAGCGACGGCCTCTTTCACGTAAAACTTCTTGTATTCCCGGGCAAATTGTGATATCAATGGATTGATGCTTATTTAGGCTGGACTGGACTATGTTTAAGGAAAGGAATGCATATCTATGGCGAAGCAAAAGATGGACAATCATAAAAAGGACGAGAATCCTTCATCCGTTACCTTTGAGTCTCTCCTGAAGGAACTGGACGGAATCAATCAGATGTTTGACAGCTTCGTGTCCGCTGAGACGGAGGGTATGATTATTTGTGATAACTGCTATGACAATGTCTGGGAGGACGATGAGAATGTCAGGACTGCAGAGGATGCTGAAGGAAACCTGAAGGTATTCTGCTGCCCTGAGTGTCTGAAAGAGTGGAAGGCGCGGAACAAAGCATGAGAAAGATCATGTTTATCGGTAGAAGCGAGGCTGGGAAGACGACGCTTACCCAGGCCATGCGCGGTGATACGATCACCTATTATAAAACCCAGTATGTGAATCATTATGATGTAATTATAGACACTCCGGGGGAGTACCTGCAGACCAAGAATCTGATTTCGGCTCTGGCAGTTTTTACCGCGGAGGCTGATGTGATTGGACTGCTTTTGGACGCGACAGAACCCTTTTCCCTTTATTCGCCCAACCTTACTCCGGTCTGCAACAGGGAGGTCGTGGGAATTGTGACCAAGATTGATCACTGGGCTGCCGAACCGGAGCTGGCTGCAGAATGGCTGAGAATCGCCGGCTGCAAGAAGATATTTTACACTAGTGCCTTCACCGGAGAAGGGATTGCCGACATACTTTCTTATCTCAAAGAGGAGAGGGATGTTCTGCCCTGGGAGCAGGCCAAGGCCCAGTACGATGAGATTGGTTTTGGTGCCGGCGAATCAGAAAAGGACGAGGAAAGAATTCACAATTTATAGATTTTGATTGCTGTTGATAAAGCAAAAAGAATCGTTTATAATATGGTAGGAATGACATGGCCCTGAAGGGCCGCATGATGAAATCAAATAAATGTGATTAATAATTATTGTGGGAGGTTTATAACTATGCGAGGATATGAGATGGTACAGATTCTGAAAGGGAAAGAGATCACGATGGAAGATGTGGAGAAGGAGATCGCTTACCGCAAGGAGACCAATGCTTTCAGCAATGCTCCTCAGAATGATGCTTTTATGAATATGACTTTGAATGAACTTCTCCGTGTGAAAGAGATGTGGAACGTTTAGGAAATAATCAGGAATTGACATTGATAGTAGATGATGAATCAGGCTGCCGGACCAGCGGCAGCCTCTTTTCAATCTCTGACGCAGGATTCTCGTGATCTCGATCATGAGAGGAATGCGTAAGGATTATCTTCTCTCTGACATGGGTCTCATACCTGCGTCAGAGATTGATTTTCCGGCGCAGGATTCCTGTGACTTTAGCTTATGGAGGCGTATGATATGAATCTGGGAGCTTATACCTTTCGACGAATTGCCAGGGAATCTCTGCGAGGAAGATGGCTGAAGGCCATTGTTGCCGGGATCATAGCCGTATGGCTGGGTGCTTATGCCATGACTATTCCAGCCTTGTGCGAGTATGTGGCTGTGATTTCGGTACTGATGCTTATCCTGGAGTTTATTCCCGGATATTATTATGTTCTTCTTTCAGCGGTCATTGCGATTTCCATCTATTATTTTTTTGTGGGCGGTGTGGTGAGACTGGGGCATATCAGTTTTAACCTTGCCCTGCTTGACAGGAGGCGACTTCGCTATTCAATACTGACCAGTCATCTCAATCTCTGGTGGAAGATGATCTGCGCGAGAATGGCAATTCTGTTTCTGACCACCATCGGGCTTCTGTTTTTTGTTATTCCCGGCATTTTCATTCATTATTCCTGTGCCATGACGCCTTATATTCTGGAGCAGAAGCCTGACTATACGATTTCGCAGTCCATCATGGCTTCCTTCAGGATTATGGCCGGCCATCGCTGGCAGCTGTTTGCCCTGCGTTTTAGTTTTCTGGGATGGAATTTTTTGAGTATGTTGACCCTTGGCATAGGATTTCTTTTTGTGATCCCTTACAGGAGCCTTGCTGAGACAGTATTTTACAATGAGATTTCCGGGAGGGCTGATGTCTTCTACGGCCGATATAAAAACAAGCAGGATCAGGATTCTGAGATGACGGGAGAATAGACGTCGGATTAATGGGTCTTATGGGAAAATACTGCCGAAGGAGCATCATATGAATAAGAATGAAGCAACTGTAAAGAACAGACAAAGCAGAAAACGGGATCTTCCCTGCCACTTGTTTCTGATTGGTTTTATGGGATGCGGAAAGAGTTCTGTCTCCCAGCGCCTTAAGAGAAAGCTCTCTGCCGACCGGGTTGAAATGGACCAGGCTATTGCAGAACGGGAGGGCATGCCCATCACAGAAATTTTTGCCCGTCATGGGGAGGATTATTTCAGAGATTTAGAGACAGACTTTATCCGCGAATTAAAGGAATGTTCTCCTTCGATCGTTTCCTGTGGCGGAGGAGCGGTAATCAGACCGGAAAATGTCAGTATGATGAAAGAGATGGGTAAGGTGGTGCTTCTTACTGCCAGCCCGGAATCCATTTATGAAAGAGTAAAGAGGGGGAAAGACCGTCCGATTCTGAACGGCAATATGAATATACCCTATATCAGAAATCTGATGGAAGCCCGCCGGGCCTGCTATGAGGATGCAGCGGACATTACCATCAGTACCGACGGGAAACATCTCGGACAGGTATGTTATGAGATTCTTGACCAGCTTGGGCTTGAACAGTGATACATTTTCTCACTGAAAAAAACTTGTTCTGATCTTTTCCACAGGCATGGGTTGTCCGGTCCACAGTTCAAAGGCTGCGGCACCCTGATAAAGAAGCATGTACATACCGTTAAAATTGGGACAACCGGCTTCTTCTGCCATCTGCAGGAGTTTTGTCTTTGCCGGATTATAGATGACATCGGAGACGATCAGGTCCGGCCGGAGAAAGCTTTTATCTTTGATCAGGCATTCATCCACCTGGGGAGCCATGCCGACACTGGTGGCGTTGGTGAGAATGTGACTGGATTCTATGGAGGCCCGAAGCGCCTCGGTATCCTGCAGATCATGGACATGAATTCTACAGCTGCTGGACTTCTTCAGGCGGTCGGCAATACATTTCAGACGGTCATAATTGCGGCCTTTATTGTTGAATACCCTGATCTCCTTCATGCCGTCCAAAGCTGCCTGGACCAGGATGGCCGTCCCCGCGCCGCCTCCGCCCAGGAGTGTCATGGTTTTGCCGGGAAGCGGGCAGCCTGCTTCTTCGGCAGATTTCATGTAACCGATTCCATCAGTGGTGCAGCCGGTCAGTATACCATGATCGTTGACCACTGTGTTGACAGCGCCGCAGATTTCGGAGGCAGGGGAGAGTCGGTCGCAGAGATTGACCATGAGATTCTTGCAGGGCATGGTCAGATTCCATCCCCGTGCACCCAATACCTTCAGTCCCTCCACCGCGGCTTCCAGTTCTTCTGTTCCAACGTCAAAACAAAGATAACGGTAATCGAGGTCCAGAAGACGGAAGCTTTCATTGTGCATCAGGGGGGAGATGCTGTGAGACACCGGCCTCCCTAAAAGACCGGTCAACAGGGTTGTTCCGGTGATCCTGTGAGACATAAGCTGCTCCTTTCCTTCTTGATTTTTATTTTAAATAGACCGCGCTCGGCGCAAGTGTCCCGCAAACGAGACACTTTTTTATACTATAGAAAATTGCTCCGCATTTCCTATAGTATAAAACCCTCCGGGAGGATGCACACTCGCGCGTAAAGAAAAATGTCGCTTGCGCGACCGCGCTCGGCGCAAGTGTCCCGCAAGCGAGACACTTTTTTAATATAGCATGTTCCCGGGAGTTGTCAATTGCC
The DNA here is from genome assembly GCA_045112755.1 of Anaerobutyricum sp. Classification (GTDB taxonomy): domain Bacteria; phylum Bacillota; class Clostridia; order Lachnospirales; family Lachnospiraceae; genus Anaerobutyricum. The sequence goes on along the minus strand of JBGUIF010000205.1, from coordinate 22,006 downwards.
TGCATCCAGACGTATTAAGTCTTGCAACAGGACTTTTGTTTTGCTAAAATAGAAAAGTCGACAAGTGAAATAAATTGTTCTTGCTTGAAAAAACTGAACAAAAATTTTTGGGAGATTTGGATAGGTATAACTATGGAAATACTGGGAAAGAAAATATCTGAAAAAACAGAAGCGATCTATAAAGATCTGACAGGGAAACTGATGTATCCGGTGAAGATTCTGGAGATGGACCCGGAGAATAAAGACCAGGTAACCCAGCCTGTGGCCATGGACACCGGAAAAAAAGAGTTCCGGATCCTCCTTGACCCTGGTCTTGAAGACAGTCTTTTTGAGAATGCCCTGGTGCGGGATCTGATTTATTGTCTGCAGATGAACAATAATGCCCCGGTTCTGACGGCCATCAGCGAGCAGGATCTTGACGCAGTTCAGACAGCCATGATGATCAGTTCTGTAATTATGGATATTGATGTGGAAAACCGGCTGAAAGCTTATGATATGCATATTGATGATGTAGACACCATGAGGCTGAGTGATCTTTTCGGTTTTCTGAAGTCGGGCATCTCTGATTATAACAGGGAGCTCTACCAGGTCCTCACAGGCCTTCAGGTGACCCTGCTTTACTTTACCAGCTCAAAGCAGAAGAATATCACAGAAATCATTCAGACTTTTTATCTCTCAGATCCTGACAGCATGAAGCTGATTGATAAATATGTGGATATTCTTGACCGCTATGGTGTGGACGACAACCGGTCCATGATGCGGTGTATGAGAAAGATGGCTGCCGCCTCTAATATGAAAGGCAGAATGAGACTGGAATATGACGGCAGAGTCAGTGAAATCTGACCGGACATATAAAAGAACATGATAAACGGATCTTCATGACACTGTCTGTGTCATGAAGATTTTTCACCATATATAGGAATAAGCTGCAGACAGGAAACAGCATTTCAGGAGGAGAATCCATGAAACGTGAAGAATTATATCAACGCCTGGAAGAAGGACCTTTGATTCTGGATGGGGCCACCGGGTCTAATCTGCAGAAGGCAGGAATGCCGGCAGGCGTCTGTCCGGAACAGTGGATTCTTGACCATCCTCAGGCTTTGATCAAGCTGCAAAGTGATTTTGCCCGGGCCGGAACAGATATTGTCTACGCTCCCACATTTTCCGCCAACCGAGTTAAGCTGGCGGAGTATGGCCTGGAAGACAGAATCGGCCAGATCAACAGAGACCTGGTCTCCCTGTCCAGAAAAGCTGTGGAGGGACAGGCCCTGGTTGCCGGAGATATGACCATGACCGGCCAGGCCCTTGCCCCGGTGGGAACCATGGAACTGGAAGATCTGATAGAGATCTACAAAGAACAGGCCTCCTATCTGCTGGAAGCCGGCGTGGACCTTTTTGTGGTGGAGACCATGATGAGTCTGGCTGAGACCAGGGCAGCAGTACTGGCGATTCGCGAAATCTGTGATTTACCGATTATGGCGTCGCTGACTTTCCAGGAGGATGGCCGGACCCTTTACGGGACTGACCCGGTGACAGCCGTGGTGGTTCTTCAGAGTATCGGGACGGACGTGATTGGCGTTAACTGTTCCACAGGACCTGCTGAGATGCTGTCGGTGGTAAGACAGATGAAAGAGTATGCAGAAGTTCCCATTCTGGCTAAACCCAATGCGGGACTCCCGGTGTTGGTGGATGGGGAGACCATCTATCCTATGGAAGCGGAAGAATTCGCCTCTTATGGTCCTGACTTTGTGGAGGCAGGGGCAGGCCTGCTGGGAGGCTGCTGCGGGACAACGCCCGAACACATCCGGCTTCTTAGTGAAGCGGTGCGCGGCATGACAGTCAAAGCACCGGATAATCGGCATGGTATGATGCTGGCTTCCGAAAGAAAGAGCCAGGAAATTCAGCTGGACGGTCCATTTCTGATTATTGGAGAGAGAATTAATCCCACCGGGAAGAAGAAACTCCAGGAAGAACTTCGGGCCGGAAGGTTCGGAATCGTAGAGGAGATGGCAGAACAGCAGGAAGAGATGGGCGCTCATATTCTGGATATCAATATGGGCACCAATGGGATCGATGAGAAGGAAGCCATGATCAAAGCCATCGACAGGGTTACCATGGTCTCCAGTCTTCCTCTCTGTATTGATAGCAGCTATGTGGAAGTGATGGAGGCTGCCCTTTTGCATTATCCGGGAAGAGCCTTGATCAATTCCATTTCTCTTGAGAAATATAAGATTGAAAGGCTGCTGCCTCTCGCAAAAAAATATGGAGCCATGTTTATTCTTCTTCCTCTGTCAGACCAGGGCCTGCCCGGGACCGCGGAGGAGAAGAGAGAGATTATTCATAAGATTCTGGATGAGGCTGACGCCCTGGGCATCTCCAGAAAACAGATTATTGTAGACGGACTTGTAACCACAGCCGGAGCTAATCCGAGAGCTGCTTTAGAAACCCTTGATACCATAAAATATTGCCGGGAGGAGCTGGGACTCTGTACGACAGTCGGTCTTTCCAACATTTCCTTCGGACTGCCGGAAAGGGCCTATGTCAATGGAGCCTTTGCCGCCATGGCCATAGCCAGCGGCCTGACCATGGCCATAGCCAACCCCTCTAATCTTATGCTGATGGGGATCAGTTCCGCCTCCGACCTTCTGAGATGTACCAGAGGGTCTGATGTGCGCTATATCCATCAGATGAAGCGGATGGGGCCGGAACTGGCCCGGCAGAGAGAATCTGCCGCGGCGGCGGACCGGGCCGGGAATGAAAAGGCCGGTGATGCCGGCGGAGGCGGTGGACACATTCGGACAACCGGAAAAAGCGGCAGGAAAGAAGCTAAGAAGAATCCGGTTTACGAAGCGGTACTGAAAGGAAATAAGGATGGCATACTGGACCTGGTACAGGAAGCTGTGACCCAGGGGGTCGAAGCAGGCGAGATTCTGAATCAGATGCTGATTCCCGCCATCAATGAAGTGGGAGCCCTTTTTGACAGGCAGGTGTATTTTCTTCCCCAGCTCATCTCCAGTGCCGCTGCCATGGAGAAGGCGGTTCAGTATCTGGAACCCATGATGCAGACAGGAGGAGGCAAAGATTCCATGCCTGTGATCGTTATTGCCACGGTGGAAGGAGACATCCATGATATCGGGAAGAATCTGGTTGCCCTGATGCTGCGCAATTATGGCTATCAGGTGATTGACCTGGGCAAGGATGTTCCTGCCATGAAGATTATTGAGACAGCCAGAGAAAAAGGAGCTTCCATTATTGCCCTCTCAGCCCTTATGACGACCACCATGATGAGGATGGAGGATACAGTGAAACTGAAGAATGAGAATCAACTACCTGCAAAGGTAATCATCGGCGGTGCTGTCACAACCCAGAGCTTTGCCGATGAGATCGGGGCGGATGGTTATTCCAAAGATGCGGCGGATGCCGTGAAACTGGTGAAAAGATTATTAGCAGTATAGAGAAAGGGATGGCCTGATAGGGCAGAGGATATAAAATGATGACCGTAAATGTGATTATTCCCACTTACAAGCCGGATGAAAAGCTTGACCGCTGCCTCCGTATGCTCAGGATGCAGACGATGCAGCCAGAAAAGATTCTGCTTGTCAATACAGAAAAAGAACTCTTTTCCAGTCAGGTATTTGATACTCTTCCCCAGGGAGAGATACTTCATATCAAAAAAGAAGAGTTTGATCATGGTGGGACCAGGAACCGTGCTGCTTCCATGTGCAGCAGCGATATCATCCTGCTTTTGACCCAGGATGCCATACCAGCTGATGAGTTTCTGATTGAGCGGATGGTGGAAGCCTTTCAGGATGAGGATGTCTGTGCTGCCTACGGAAGACAGATGGCAGATCCCAGAGACAATCCGTTGGAATCCTACACAAGACGATTCAACTATCCGCCGGAAAGCCTGGTGAAATCAAAGGAAGATCTGCCTTTGCTTGGCATTAAGACTTTTTTTTGTTCCAACGTCTGTGCGGCTTACCGAAAGTCGGTTTATGACGAACTGGGTGGATTTCCCCTCCACACCATATTCAATGAGGATATGATTTTTGCTTCAAGGCTGATCGAGGCAGGAAAGAAGATCGCCTATGTGGCCGAGGCCAGGGTCTGGCACTGGCATAATTATAGTCCGGCTCAACAGCTGCGAAGAAACTTTGACCTGGCGGTTTCTCAGGTGGACCATGGAGGACTTTTCCTCGAGGTAAAGTCAGAATCAGAAGGAATCAGACTTGTGAAAAAAACTCTGCTTCATTTTCTGAAGAAAGGAGAGCTGGGTCTCATCCCATCCATCATTTTTCAGAACGGAGCCAAGTATGTCGGCTACAAGCTGGGGAAGAACTACAGGAGACTGCCCCGCTGGCTGGTAAGGAGAATATCCATGAATAGAACCTATTGGAAATCCTGATGATTTGTACGTTTTTTTTAAGAATTTTAGTCTTGAAATGTCTTTTAAATTAGTATAAGGTAGTAGAGGAATTATGCTTACTGTACAAGGCAGATGATTTGAAACTGCCGGTATTGGACTAAAGTGATTAAACTGGGAAGGGGTTAAAGCCCCTGCCGGAAGTATGATCATGAATCAGGAGGTATATAATTTGACATCTGGTAATAATATGAATACAGACAGACAGAAGAAGGTAAAGAAGAAAAAGCAGCAGTATAAGAAATTTCGCGTGGGAAGATTTCTGGCCCAGCTTATGACCTGCCTGCTTCTCACGGTCCTTTTCCTGGGCTCAGCTGTCGGAGGAGCTGCAGCAGCTTACTATAAGGCTGCAACGATGACCATTACTACAGACACAGAGACGGCCCTGAGGAATGCCAATGTTATTGAGACGGATCTGGAGTACGATCAGGATGTGGTCAATATTCTTCTGATTGGTGCAGACAAGAGGGCGGATGAGAATGACGCCGGTCGTTCCGACACCACTATGATCGCTACCATCGATCTGAAGAATGGCAAGCTGAAACTGACTTCTCTCATGAGAGATATGTACATCGAGATTCCTGAGTACGGGTACCATAAGTTTAATGCTGCCTACTCTTACGGCGGCGTACAGCTGGAGTACGAGACCATAGCCAACAATTTCGGCATAAAGCTGGATGGCTATGTGGAAGTGGATATGCAGGCTTTCCGTGAGGTTGTTGATTTGATCGGCGGTGTCCCCATGGACCTGACAGAGGCAGAAGCCTACTTTTTACAGACGGCCTACAAGAACTCCAAACACGGCGAGAAAAATGTCACCGCAGGACCAAATATGCTCACTCCTTACCAGGCTCTGGCTTACTGCCGGATTCGTCAGGACGTAACTGGTGAGTTCGGAAGGACAGACCGTCAGAGAAAGGTTTTGATTTCTGTCTATAATGCTTTTAAGAGCGAGGATCTGATGACCATTACCAACATCTGTATGAAGGCGCTGAAGTATGTAACCACCGACCTTACAGAGAAGCAGATTCGCAGTCTGATGACCTCCGTGATTTCCATGGGTACCACAGAAATCGAGCAGCTGCGTATCCCCTATGAGGGATCCTTCACAGAGGGCCGCCTGGCCGGTGACGGGGCCTGGGTAATGCAGGTGGATTATGAGGCCAACAAGGCAGCATTGCAGTATTTTATTTTCGGAATCGGTGAGGATCCGCAGATTAACGAGAATTACGGAATTGGTAATGACAGATTTGTCGATGGCTACTATCCGGAGAAGACAGAAGGTATATCGACCTATTAATCGCATCAGTAAGGAGAAAATGAACAATGAAACGAATTGTTTTATCATTATTAGTAGATAATAATCCCGGCGTACTTGCCCGTGTAGCTTCTCTTTTCAGCCGCAGAGGCTACAATATTGACAGTATCACAGCCGGGGAGACCAATGATCCCAAATATACACGAATCACGGTGACGGTGCGGGGGGATAATCAGATTCTTGCCCAGATCCGCAACCAGATCAATAAGCTTGAGGAAGTCCGAAAAATTATTGAGCTGGATAATGAGCAGTCGGTATGCAGGGAGCTGGTGCTGGTCAAGGTTCTGGCTGACAAGAAGGAAAAGCAGGAGATTATTGCAATCGCTGATATCTTCCGTGCCAAAATTGTGGATGTCTCCACCAGTTCTGTCATGATTGAACTGACCGGTACCCAGAATAAACTGGATGCCTTCCTCAATCTCCTGGAAGATTTTGATGTGATTGAGATGGTGAGAACTGGTCTTACCGGCCTTGAGAGAGGAACCAATATTTTATAATCAGCCGGACGTTGTGCCGGAAATCAAATGACTATTTATGACCGCCGGAAACAGAGTCCGCCGTAAGGCATCACGGATTTTGTTTTCCGGCGGTTTTTATAAATGCAGTTTTGTCATAAAAATAATTCAGATAAAAGGGTCAATTCTTCATTTTGTTCCCTGAAAGGCTTGATTTCAGGAGTGTTCAGTAGTATTATATGTGGTGATGCGTCAGCAGAAAGTTCTGTCCGGACATTTTCATTTACGGACAGATCATAATACAGAATCATTTATATTTTTAGGAGGAATTCATCATGGCAGCAAAGATTTTTTATCAGGAAGATTGTGACTTATCCTTATTGCAGGGAAAGACAATCGCCATCATCGGCTACGGCAGCCAGGGACATGCTCATGCCCTGAACTTAAAAGAGTCCGGATGCGAAGTAATTGTAGGACTTTACGAGGGCAGCAAATCCTGGGCTAAGGCTGAGAAGCAGGGCCTCACCGTCTATACAGCTGCAGAGGCAGCAAAGCGGGCTGATATCATCATGATCCTGATCAACGATGAGAAGCAGGCACAGCTTTACAAAGAGAGCATCGAGCCCAATCTGGAAGAGGGCAATATGTTAATGTTTGCTCACGGATTCAATATCCACTTTGGATGTATCGTTCCCCCGGCAAATGTCGATGTGACCATGATTGCTCCTAAGGCTCCCGGCCATACCGTAAGGTCTGAGTACCTCGAAGGCAAAGGAACTCCCTGCCTGGTAGCTGTAGAGCAGGATTACACAGGAAAGGCTCTCGATAAGGCTCTGGCTTACGGCCTTGGTATCGGCGGAGCAAGAGCAGGTATCCTGGAGACTACTTTCCGCACAGAGACTGAGACAGACCTCTTTGGTGAGCAGGCAGTTCTTTGCGGTGGTGTCTGTGCCCTGATGCAGGCTGGTTTTGAGACACTGGTTGAGGCCGGATATGATCCCCGCAACGCTTACTTTGAGTGTGTTCATGAGATGAAGCTGATTGTGGATCTGATCTACCAGTCTGGTTTTGCAGGAATGAGATACTCCATCTCCAACACTGCTGAGTATGGCGACTATGTGACAGGTCCGAAGATCGTCACAGAGGAGACCCGCAAGAATATGAAGAAGATTCTGGCTGACATCCAGGACGGTACATTTGCCAAGGATTTCTTACTGGATATGAGCCCCGCCGGCAAGCAGGTTCATTTCAAGGCTATGAGGAAGCTTGCAGCTGAGCATCCCGCTGAGAAGATTGGTAAGGAGATCCGTTCTCTCTACAGCTGGAATGGTGAGGATAAGCTGATCAACAACTAAATCAGGCAGACTGATTTGTATTAGAAGAATTGAGCGCCGCCCCTGCAGCACGAAAGTGTTAAGGGCGGCGCTTTTTTATGGTATAGGAAATTGCTCCGCATTTCCTATACCATAAAACCCTCCGGGGGATGCACACTCGCGCGTAAAGAAATATGTCGCTGACGCGACCGCGCTCGGCGCGAGAGTCTCGCAAGCGAGACTCTTTGTTCAGTGATAAGGCTGTCTGGTGTCTGTATATTTACAGTAGTTATTTTCAAAGGGTTATGGTATCATATATTTTAGATAAATATGTAAAAATGAAAGTAATATCTTTCACGGAACATAGAAGAGACATAAGGAGGTAGTTGATGCTTAATCAGTCTGACTACAAAAACTATACATTAGAGCAGTGTCAGGAGCTTCCGGAACTGGCGGGCAGAGGTTATCTGCTCAGACATAATAAGACCGGGGCAAGAGTACTTCTCATTGAAAATGAGGATAAAAATAAGGTGTTCAATATTGGTTTCAGGACACCGCCGGCTGATGATACAGGCGTGGCCCACATTCTGGAACATTCTGTTCTTTGCGGCTCAGCCAGGTTCCCCTCCAAGGACCCCTTTATCGAGCTGGCCAAGGGCTCAATGAATACTTTCCTCAATGCCATGACCTATCCGGACAAGACGGTCTATCCCATTGCCAGCTGCAATGATCAGGATTATCATAACCTGATGCATGTATATCTTGATGCCGTCTTCTTCCCCAACATTTACAAGAGGGATGAGATTCTCAAGCAGGAGGGCTGGCACTATGAACTGGACAGCATAGACGGTGAGTTAAAGTTCAATGGTGTGGTTTACAACGAGATGAAGGGAGTATTTTCCTCCCCGGACAGTCTGATGGAACGTAAGATTCAGTCTTCTCTCTATAAGGACACACCCTATGCTTTTGAGTCGGGCGGTGACCCGGATGCGATTCCGGAGCTGACCCGGGAGAATTTCCTTGCCTTTCATACCAGGTATTATCATCCCAGCAACAGCTACATTTATCTCTATGGTAATGTGGACTTCAAGAAAGAGTTGTCCTTCATAGACCAGGAGTATTTGAGCCGTTTTGACCGCAGGGAGGTCCATTCTGAGATTCCCATGCAGGAGGCATATCCGGCCCCTGTCACTGTGACAGATACTTACTCTGTCTCGGAAGGCGAGGAAGAGGAAGGATCCTATTTCAGCTACAATGTCTCAGTGGGAGACAGCTGTGATAATGAGATGGGTCTTGCCATGCAGATTCTGGACTATGTTCTCTTTACCATGCCCGGCGCCCCGGTAAAGCAGGCACTGATTGACGCAGGCCTTGGCAAGGATGTGGACAGTTTCTATGAGGGAGGCATCCAGCAGCCCTTCTTCTCAGTCACTGTAAAGAAGGCCGGGAAAGGCCGGGAAAAGGAATTCCTGGAGATTCTGGAGAACACGCTGCGCAGTCAGGTGGCAGAGGGGATCAACAAGAAAGCCATATATTCTATCATCAATAATTATGAATTCAAATATCGGGAAGGAAGCTTCGGCTCTAATCCTAAGGGACTGATTTACGGGTTGAATTTCTTAAGCAGCTGGCTCTATGATGACAGCAAGGCCATGGAGCTGGCAGACTCCCTGACGCCTTTGGCCAGATTAAAGGATAAAGTAGAGACCGGTTTCTTCGAGGAACTGATCGAGAAAATGATTCTTGAGAATCCACATAAATCCTTCGTCTATCTCTACCCGGAGCCAGGGAAAAATGAGAAGATGGAAAAAGAACTTCAAGGGCAGCTGGACAAGCTGAAATCAAGTCTCAGCCGCCGGCAGAAGCATCTGCTGATTGAGGATTCCAAGAGGCTGAAGATCTTCCAGGAGACCCCTTCTACAGAGGAAGAGCTCCAGGCCATTCCTTCCCTGACTCTGGATGATCTGCCCAGAAAAGTACTCCCCTTCTCCAATAAGGAGATGGAGATTGGCGGTGTGACGTCGGTCGTTCATGAGTATCACACCAACGGGATCGTCTACTTTACTTTTTGTTTTGATATTTCAGAACTGCCGGAGGAACTGATTCAGTATGCCACCCTGCTGGTTGATCTCTATCGCTTTGTGGACACGGAGCATTTTTCCTACAATGATCTGGCCATGGAGATCAATCTGAAGATTGGCGGCCTGTCCTTCAGTACCGGCATGAATTCTCTGGTATGGAAACAGGGCGGATACCGGCCATATTTCAACATCCGCATGAAATGTATGGAGAACCAGATTCAGGATGGTATGGCTTTGATTCAGGAGATCCTGCTTACTTCCAGGCTTGACGATAAGAAGAGGATCAAGGAAATTGTCTCTGAGATTCACACAAAGATGGACGCAAGGATTCCTTCCGCAGGACATGTCTATGCGGCGAATCGGGCCATGTCCTATGTGGATTCTATGATGTACTATAAAGAAATCGCGGAGGGAATGGGTTATTATGATTTTATCAAAGACCTTGACAGGAACTTTGATACCCGCATCAATGAAGTAATTCGTCAGCTTCGCAGGGCCCAGAATTGTATATTCCGAAAGAGTCAGCTCACAGTCAGTCTGACAGGAGAGTTTGATTTTCCTGCTCTGCTGGAGAAAGAATTCAAAGCATTTTCCTGTGTTCTCTGGGATGCTCCCTGTGTGAAGTCTGTGCCGGCTCTCGTTCCGGAAAAGAGAAATGAGGGTTATAAGGCGGCCAGCAAGGTACAGTATGTAGCCAGTGCCGGCTGTTACCTCAGTGAGGACAGGCCCTTTACCGGTGCCCTCCATGTCCTGAAGACCATCCTGTCCTACGATTATCTCTGGGTCAATGTCCGGGTGACCGGAGGAGCCTACGGCTGTATGTGCAGCTTTGGGAGAAGAGGTTACGGCTTCTTTACTTCTTACAGAGATCCCAACCTCAATGAGACCCTGGAGACCTATGAGCGGACTGGAGAGTACCTTCGTAACTTTGAGGCCAGTGACCGGGATATGACCCGCTATATTATCGGTACAGTCAGTGCCATGGATCAGCCTTTGGAGCCGGCGGCTCTCGGCGCCAGATCCTTTGCTGCTTACCAGTCGGGCATGACTGTGGAGATGGTACAAAAGGAGAGAGATCAGGTGCTTGAGACCAGACCAGAGACCATTCGCGGCCTGGCATCCTATGTGGAGGCAATTATTGGCGACGGCGCCATCTGCGCCATTGGCAATGAAAATAAGATAGAAGAAAACAGAGAGATTTTTGCGACAGTCAAAAGTCTGACCCAGTGATACGACAGGAGTTAGCATGAGCAAGAATAAGTTCAAATCAGGTTTTGTGACGATCATCGGAAGACCCAACGTGGGTAAATCCACATTGATGAATCATCTGATCGGGCAGAAGATTGCCATCACTTCCAGCAAAGCTCAGACCACCAGGAACAGAATCCAGACAGTCTACACTTGCGAGGAGGGACAGATTGTTTTTGTTGATACACCTGGGATCAACCGGGCCAGAAATAAGCTGGGAGATTATATGCTGACTGCTGCGGAGCGTACACTGGCCGGGGTGGATCTGATCCTGTGGCTGGTGGAACCGACCACCTTCATAGGCCCCAATGAGCGGTATATCATCGAGAAATTAAAAAATATTTCCACACCGGTATTTCTGGTGATCAATAAGATAGACAAGGTCACGGAGGAGGAGATTCTTCTGGCTATCGTGGCGTATAAAGACGTATGTCATTTTGCCGAGGTCATCCCGGTCAGCGCTCTGGCCGGAACGAATACAGATGATCTGGTTTCTACCATTCTGCGTTATCTGCCTGAAGGGCCCATGTACTATGATGAGGACACCATCACAGATCAGCCGGAGAGACAGATTATCGCGGAGCTGATCCGTGAGAAGGCGCTTAGACTTCTCAGCCAGGAGATCCCCCACGGCATCGCTGTGGTGATTGAGAGGATGAAGACCCGCCGCAAAGGAGATATCGTGGATATTGAGGCGGCCATTGTCTGTGAAAGAGAGTCCCACAAGGGGATCATCATCGGGAAAAAGGGCGCAATGATTAAGGAGATTGGAAGCCGCGCCAGAGTGGACATGGAGAATCTCCTGGATACCAAGGTCAATCTTAAGCTTTATGTAAAGGTCAGAAAAGACTGGAGAGACAGTGATATCCTTCTTAAAAATTACGGCTATAATTTGAAGGATCTTTAGGAAGCCGGGAGTATTATGGCAGACCAGAGTAAGATAACAGGAATTGTTCTTTCTGTATATCCGGTGGGAGAGAGCGACAGACGATTGACTATTCTCTCCAAAGAGAGGGGAAAGCTGCAGGTTTTTGCCCGCGGATGCAGAAAAGTGAAGAGCCCGCTTCATGCCATTGCTCAGCCTCTGGTGGCAGGGGAGTTCATGATCAGTGATTCAAGGACTTACTCCTACCTGGCTTCCGGGGAAGGAAGGGATTTTTACCCGGAGTTGAAGGAAGATCTGGACTCTATTTATTACAGTACTTATTTTGCGGAGCTGGGAGAGTACTTTACCGTGGAAGGGCAGGATGAACGCCAGGTTCTGAATCTTTTGTCCGTCACTTTCTCGGCGATGAAAAAGAAGCTTGTTCCTTTCAGGCTGATCCGCAGAATCTATGAGCTGAAACTTCTGCAGATTCAAGGTTTGGGAATGCAGTGCTTCCACTGCCTGGCCTGCGGCAGAGACTCAGATCTTATCAGAATCTCCTTTGAGGACGGCGGCCTTTACTGTAAAGACTGCGGTGAGCAATATTTCAGCAGAGATATCTCTCCTCAGACTGTCTATGCCCTCCAATATGTGATGGGAGCCCCGTTGGGAAGACTCTACACCTTTCGCCTGGAGGAGCAGGTGGAGGAGGAGTTCCTCTGGGCTGCAGGGCACTATTTCAGGGTGCATGCCGACCATCGTTTCCGGTCTGAGACCATGCTGGATCTTCTTTGAAAATTGCCAAACAAACCTTCAGTTTATATTTCTGCTTGCAATGGAAGTATTTAAAGGTTAGAATAAGTAACGTGAGTCTCCGCCTTTTGCAGGAAAGCTGGGTGGATTACGTCAGATTCAGATGATAATATGATTAATAAAAAGAGAATGAGGTAGAATGTCATGGAAAAAACTATGGACAAGATTATTGCGGTTTCAAAGGCAAGAGGATTTATCTATCAGGGTTCTGAGATTTACGGCGGCCTTGCCAACACTTGGGATTATGGTAATCTTGGCGTTGAACTGAAGAATAATATCAAGAGGGCCTGGTGGAAGAAGTTTATCCAGGAAAGCCCCTACAATGTAGGCGTGGACTGTGCGATTCTTATGAATCCCCAAACCTGGGTTGCCTCCGGTCATCTTGGAGGATTCTCTGATCCTCTGATGGATTGTAAAGAGTGTAAGGAGAGATTCCGTGCCGATAATCTGATCGAGGATTTTGCCAGTGAGCATGGCATCGAGCTGGAAGGATCCATCGACGGCTGGTCCAATGAGAAGATGAAGGCTTTCATCGATGAGCATAAGGTGACCTGCCCCAGCTGCGGCAAGCATAATTTTACCGATATCCGTCAGTTCAATCTGATGTTCAAGACTTTCCAGGGTGTGACGGAGGATGCCAAGAATACGGTATATCTTCGTCCTGAGACGGCTCAGGGTATCTTTGTAAACTTTAAGAATGTTCAGAGAACTTCCAGAAAGAAGATTCCATTTGGCATCGGCCAGATCGGAAAGTCTTTCCGTAACGAGATTACTCCCGGAAACTTCACTTTCCGTACCAGAGAGTTTGAACAGATGGAACTGGAGTTCTTCTGCAAGCCGGACACAGATCTGGAGTGGTTCGCCTACTGGAAAGATTACTGTGTGAACTGGCTCAAGGGGCTGGGCCTCAAGGACGAAGAGCTTAAACTGCGTGATCACGACAAGGAAGAGCTTTCCTTCTACTCCAAAGCCACCACAGATATCGAGTTCCTCTTCCCCTTCGGCTGGGGTGAGCTCTGGGGCATCGCAGACAGAACAGACTATGATCTTACATGCCATCAGAACATCTCCAAAGTGGACATGTCCTACTTTGATGATGAAGAAAAGAGAAAATATATTCCTTATGTCATCGAGCCATCCCTGGGTGCTGACCGTGTGACCCTGGCTTTCCTCTGCTCTGCCTACGATGAGGAGGAGCTGCCGGACGGCACTGTGAGAAATGTGATGCATTTCCACCCGGCTCTCGCACCGGTAAAGGTTGGCGTGCTTCCTCTTTCCAAGAAACTCAATGAGCAGGCTGAGAAGATTTACACAGAACTTTCCAAAAAGTTCAATTGTGAATTTGATGACAGGGGAAATATCGGTAAGAGATACCGTCGTCAGGACGAGATCGGAACACCTTTCTGCGTCACCTATGACTTCGATTCCTTAGAAGACGGAGCTGTCACAGTCCGTGACCGTGATACCATGGAGCAGGAGAGAGTAAAGATTGAGGACCTCAACCACTATTTTGCCAAAAAGCTTCAGTATTAATAAGACAGATGTCACAGGAATCCTGTGATAGAGATTGAAGGATTATATCCCCTGAAAATTCATTTTCAGGGGATTTTTAAAATTTTATTCTGTGCAAACCGCAGATATGATGATAGAATATTTCTTTAGAGATTGCAGAACATAGAAATGAAAAAACATGAAATATGATGGAAAGATACGCAAAGTCGGAAAGTAGAATCCCGTCTGCGAGCGTATCGGCCTGAAAGGATGGAACAAATGTTAAAACAGGATATAAGAGAAATCTTTGGATCAAATGTATTCAGCGATTCAGTGATGAAGGAAAGACTGCCCAAGGCCGCCTACAAGAAGATGAAAGCAACGATTGAAGCCGGGGCTGAGCTGGATCCTGATGTGGCGGATATCGTCGCCCATGAGATGAAGGAGTGGGCCATAGAGAAGGGAGCGACTCATTTTACTCACTGGTTCCAGCCTCTGACTGGAATTACCGCTGAGAAACACGACGCATTCATTGATCCCCAGAGTGACGGTACAACATTACTTCGCTTCTCCGGCAAAGAATTGATCAAGGGAGAACCTGATGCCTCTTCCTTCCCTTCAGGAGGCCTGAGGGCAACCTTTGAGGCCCGGGGCTATACGGCCTGGGACTGTACTTCTCCTGCCTTTATCAAGGAGACGACCCACGCGACCATTCTCTGTATCCCCACAGCCTTCTGTTCCTACAAGGGAGAGGCTCTCGACAAGAAGACTCCTCTGCTGAGGTCTATGCAGGCCATCAATCTGCAGGTCCTGAGGATTTTAAGACTCTTCGGAAAAAAAGAGGTCAAGCAGATTATTACCTACGCAGGTCCGGAGCAGGAATATTTCCTGGTGGATAAAGAGAAATATTTAACGAGAAAAGATCTGATTTTCACAGGCAGGACCCTGTTCGGCGCTATGCCCCCCAAAGGGCAGGAGATGGATGATCACTATTTCGGTGTCATTCCTGAGCGAGTCTTAGGCTTTATGAAGCAGTTCAACCTGGAACTTTGGAAGCTGGGGATCAGTGCCAAGACCCAGCATAATGAAGTGGCCCCCGCCCAGCATGAACTGGCGCCAATCTATGATCAGACCAATATCGCCACAGACCACAATCAGCTGCTGATGGAGACAGCCCAGCGGGTGGCTGACCAGATGGGGATGAAGTGTCTCCTTCACGAGAAGCCATTTGACGGTATCAATGGTTCCGGAAAACACAATAACTGGTCCATAGCCACTGATCAGGGAGAGAACCTTCTCGATCCCGGTGAGACACCTCATGAGAATGTACAGTTCCTGCTGTTCCTGGCGGCTGTCATCAGAGCTGTGGACGAGCATGCGGAATTGCTTCGTCTTTCAGCTTCCACACCGGGTAATGACCACAGACTTGGAGGCCATGAGGCACCGCCCTCTATCATCTCCATTTTCCTGGGTGAGCAGCTGCAGAATGTGGTGGATCAGTTCCTTGATACAGGAGAGGCAACCTACTCTATAGAGGGCGAGGAGTACCATTCCGGTGTTCATTCCCTGCCCACCTTTGTGAGGGATGTCACAGACAGAAACAGAACCTCACCTTTTGCTTTTACCGGCAATAAATTCGAATTCCGTATGCCGGGATCCAGCCAGTCCATCGCTGATCCCAATATCGTTCTCAACACGATTGTCGCTGATGTACTCTGTGATATGGCAGATCATCTGGAGCAGGAAGAAGACCTGTCCATGGCCATCCATGACATGGTTAAAAATACCATGAGAAAGCACAGCCGGATTTTATTCAATGGCAATGGCTATTCGGAGGAGTGGGTCGCTGAAGCCAAAAGACGGGGCCTGCCTAATATTAAGTGTATGGTGGACGCCATTCCGGCCCTCGTTTCCAAAAAATCTGTGGAGATGTTTGAAAAGCATGGCGTTTTCACTAAAGCCGAACTGGAATCCCGGGCGGAGATTCTTTACGAGATCTATGCCAAGACTGTGCATATTGAGGCTCTCACCATGATTGACATGGCCAAAAAGCAGATTCTTCCAGCCTGTCTGAGATATCAGAGCCATCTGGCAGAGTCTCTGATTAACATCAAGAAGGCTACTCCTGACCTGGATGTTTCTGTACAGGAGTCCCTTATGAAGGATATCCAGCATAATGTCACAGAGTTCTATGCAGCCATCGGCATCCTGGAAGAGGATGTCCATAAGGCAGAAAAAATCAAGAATGTTTATAAACTGAGTCATTTCTACTACGATGTGGTGTCCTCGGACATGAGAAAGCTGAGAGCACCTGCTGATCGTCTGGAGATGCTGGTCTCCAAAAACAACTGGCCCCTTCCAAGTTACGGAGATCTGATTTTTGATGTATAAATCTGAGGATTAGATTAAGGGGAAAAATACATGATGAAGGAAGAAGCATATATCTCAGAACTGGAGAGCCGGGGGATTGTTCCCGGCATGGATTCCATCCGCCGGCTGCTCAGGGAAGTGGGTGATCCCCAGAATAACCTGCCGGTGGTCCATATTGCCGGGACGAACGGCAAGGGATCTACATTTGCCTTTCTTGATTCCATTCTGCGATGCAGCGGCTGCAAGGTGGGGAGATATCTTTCTCCGGCCATCAACGGCTATCGTGAGAAATTCCAGATCAATGGCTCTTATATAGAAGAGGATGAGCTGTCAGATTTATTTGCCCGCATTAAGGAAGCAGACAGAAGAATCCAGGAACGCGGCTGTCCCGGGCCAACCCTTTTTGAGGTGGAGACAGCCCTCTCCTTTATGTATTTCTACAGGAATAAAGTGGATTATGTCCTGCTTGAGACGGGGATGGGCGGAAGAGATGACGCCACCAATGTCATAAAGAAGCCGCTTTTGTCCGTCATCAGTTCCATCAGCTTTGATCACATGGCCTGGCTGGGGGACAGCCTGTCTGAGATTGCTGTCCATAAAGCCGGCATTATCAAGCCGGGATGCCCTGTGGTGGCTTCGCGCAGCGCACCGGAAGTCATGCAGGTTTTGAGAGAGAGAGCCCGGGAAATGGAAGCACCCTTTACGGAAGTGGCACCGGCTCATATCCTGGAGGAAACTCCGGAGGGGACCAGTTTTACTTTCAAGGACCGGACTTTCCATTGTCCCCTGCCGGGAGTCCATCAGGTGGAAAATGCCTGTCTGGCCCTGGAGGCGGGGATGATCCTTTTGCAAAATGAGCAGGAGGAGGACCTTTTTCCCATTTTGCAGGAAGGCATCCGCCGGACCCGTTGGCCCGGACGACTGGAACTCCTGGCAAAAGATCCTCTCTTTTACAGGGACGGAGCTCACAATATCGATGGGGTCAGCAAGCTGAAGGCCTTTGTGGAAAAACATTTTACAAATAGAAGAATAATATATATAATTGGAGTGTTAAAAGATAAAGAATATGATGAGATGGTGCGCCTTCTGGTACCTTCCGCCAGTGTCTTTTATGTCTTTCGTCCTAAAAATAAAAGAGGGCTTGACGAGGAGATTCTGGCAGAGAGTATACGGAAAAGAGGGGGTGCCGCTGTGGTATTTCCCGGGGTAAATGAAGCCGTCAAAAAGGCGAGGGAGACCTGCCATAAGGAAGATGTTATGATCTTATGCGGCTCACTCTCCTTCATGGAAGAGATGAATGAAAATGTATGGAAACAATAAAAATGACCGTATTCTGATTAAGGATCTGGAAGTCTTCTGCCATCATGGACTTCACCAGGAGGAGAAGGTTTTAGGGCAGAAATTTATAGTCAGTATCATCTTATATGTCAGCACCAGGAAAGCCGGACTCAGCGACTATATGAACGACTCCGTCAGCTATAGTGATGTCTGTCGATTGGTCAAGAAAGAGATGACTAAGCAGAATGACGACCTCCTGGAGCGGGTGGCTGAGAGAATTGCGCGGGTACTCCTGCTGGAGTTTGATACGGTTGACCGGATAAAAATTGAATTCAAAAAACCCTGGGCGCCTGTGCTGATGCATATGGATTATGCTGCTGTCTCCATCGAGAGAGGCTGGCACAGGGTCTATGTCGGTGTGGGATCCAATCTGGGAGACAGACATGCCCATCTTGCCTTTGCCAAAGACCAGGTGAGAAAGATCGCAGACTGCCGGAATTTCCGGGCGTCTGACCTGATGGAAACTGCTCCCTACGGTTATGAGGATCAGAGGGATTTTCTCAATGCTGTCTTCGCTTTTGATACCCTGCTGACTCCGGACGAAGTGTTTGCCAAATTGATGGAAATTGAGCAGGAAGCCGGGAGAGAAAGAAAGACTCACTGGGGACCCAGAACCCTGGATCTGGATCTGCTCCTTTACGATGACCTGATCACGGAGGAGAAACATCTGGTGATTCCTCACCCTGATATGCATAGAAGAAGCTTTGTCCTGGATCCTCTTTGTCAGCTCAATCCCTATGGCTTTCATCCCCTTTACCGGGAACGGTTTATTGATCTGAAGAGGAAACTGGATAAAAATACAGTGAAATAGCCCGAAAGGACTATAACACAGGGTGAATATTTTGTATCATTTTTTTGGATAAATAGGAATATAATAGAGTTATGGAGAAAACAGTTCGCGATTTAGAAGATATTAGAGATGATATGGACACCATAGACCGGAAGATTGCTGATCTTTTCGAAAAGCGCATGAAGGTTTCCGCAGAGATGGCCTATGCCAAAAAGGGAACCCGGGAGCCTGTCTATGACAAAAACAGGGAAGATGAGAAGCTGGCCGACCTGACCAGAAATAAATCAAATCCCTTTATTATCAAGGGTCTGGAAGAGATTTTTATCCAGATTATGTCCATCAGCAGAAAGTACCAGTATCATCTGATTCATCAGAGGGACCGCTACATTGAGAACTATTTCTCCGAGGTGCCTGAGCTTGTCATGTTTCCTGACACCAGGGTCGTCTATCCCGGCGTGCCCGGATCCTTCAGTGAAATGGCCTGCACAAAGTTCTTTGGACAGGATATCGACCATTATGGTGTGACTACCTTCAAGGATGTGGCCTATGCCCTCAATAACGGGGATGCTGATTACGGGGTGCTTCCCATTGAGAATTCTTCTGCCGGGGATGTGACCGGCGTGTACAATATCCTTCTCGACAATGATGTATGTATTGTCGGAGAGGTATTTGTCAAGGTGGAACACTGTCTTCTTGGTGTGAAGGGGAGCAGCCTTTCTGATGTGAAGGTGGTGATTTCCCACCCCCAGGGTCTGATGCAGTGCGCCCCTTACCTGGAGAAGCTTGGTGCAAATCAGATCAGTGTGGAGAATACAGCCATTGCCGCCCGGAAGGTGGCCAAAGATCATCTGTCGTCACAGGCGGCAGTCGCCAGCAGGAGAGCTGCCAAGATCTACGGACTGGATATTCTGGAGGAGGCCATCAACTTTGAATCGGTCAATGTGACCCGATTTGTCATCCTCTCCAAGAAAAGACAATACACGTCCAATGCTGATAAGATTTCAATTTCTTTCTCCCTGCTGCATGAGAGCGGGACACTCTACAATATCTTATCGCATTTCCTTTACAATGATTTGAATTTATCGCATATTGAATCTGTACCTCTGCCCGAAAAGCAGTGGGAATATCGTTTTTATATTGACATTACCGGAAATCTTCATGACAGCGCAGTGAGGAACGCCCTTCAGGGGGTTCGCGCCGAAGCTGCTGATTTTAAGATTCTCGGTAACTACTGATGATTGTTTCCGGCCAGGTATTATTTTTATGGAAAGAAATAGAAGAAGCAAGAATAAAAAAGAGACAAGCAGACTTCGTTCGCTGAGCTATCTGCTTCGAACGGTGATCAGTGTCAGCTTACTGGTTCTCGGTCTATACCTTTGCAGCCATTTTATGGAGTACCAGAGAAATGCTTCCAACCAGGTGAACAAATACCGGATTGATCAGGTGGCTATGATCAGCGAGGGCAGCGTGGTACGGCAGGAATTCCGGTGCAGACACAAGCACCTGAAGAATGTGAAGGTTTATTTCGGCAACGACTATGCCGGTACAGCTGTCGGAGACGTGATTCTTGAAATTGTGGATGCGGAGACAGGAAAAAGTCTGGTGGAACTGCGGGAGGCCATAAGAGACCTGGTGAACTATGATTATACGGAGTTCAACACCGACCTGCAGCTGCAGAAAGGCCATGATTATTATATTCAGCTGAGAACTGAGGGGGCAGAATCCGGCAAGGAACCTCTTATCTTCCAGTGGGCTACCAAGGAGAGCGGTTTTAAAAACAGGATGACAGTGAATGGGATTCCTCAGAGGAGATATCTGGTGGCCAAGTTCTATTATCCTGTGACCATCTACCGGCAGTGGGCAGGAATCATGGTGTCAGTGGTTCTTCTGATCCTTCTGCTGTGGTTTCCCATCCCGCTTCCTGGCAGGATTAAGGAGATTATAGGTTATGTGATGACCCTGGCTGCGCCCTATTTCACCTTCTGGATGGTGGAGCGGTTTACGGACAATCTGCTGAAGAGCTTCAGACCGGCAGAATTTGCCTTAAATATCCTGCTGTACTATATGTTTTTCGGCCTGCTCTACCTGATCTTCTATTCCAGGAGATTTGCCGTCACTCTGGGCATAGTCATCTGGTATGTGATTGGTCTTGCCAACTATTTTGTTCTGATCTTTAAGGGAGCGCCTATTGTTCCCTCCGATATGATGTCAGCCTCCACCGGCTTTTCTGTGGCGGCCAACTATAACTACAGTATTCAGCCTGTCTTCATCTGGAACGCCATCTTTGCTCTGCTGTACTGCTTTGTGATCTGGCGCTGTCCTGCCAAAAAGCATCTGGGTTGGAAACCCAGGCTGGCTATGGCCCTGGTCATACTGGCGGCTTCTGTGACCCTCGGGCATTTTGTGGTGGAACAAAAGACCTTCAAGAGTTACGGGATCAGGAACAATGTCTGGGATCAGAAGAAAGGTTATGCCAAGAACGGACTCTTCTTTGGCTTCGTCCTGAATATGAATTCTCTGGTTCAGGAGAAGCCCTCCGATTATTCAGTGGAGGCAGCCCAGACCATTGCTGCCAAATATGAGGAGGCCTTTGCCAATGAGAAGGATTCTGGGGAGCGGGGAAGCCTGCAGCCGAAAAAGAAGAAGAAACCCAATGTCATATGTATTATGAATGAGGCATTTTCTGATTTGAAGGTGGTGGGGGAATTCTCCACCAGTCAGGATTATATGCCCTACATTCACCAATTGAAGAAAAATGTTGTCAAAGGAAATCTTTACATGTCGATCTTCGGATCAGGAACCTGTAATTCAGAATTTGAGTTCCTGACAGGAGATACCATGGCTTTCCTGCAAAGCGGCATCATCGCCTACACTCAGGTAGTCAGAGATATTCTGCCAAATATTACCTACACCCTGCAGGAGCAGGGATACGGTCCGGCTCTGGCCCTGCATCCCTATCTGGCCAGTGGGTGGAACCGGCCTGAAGTTTATGAGGAAATGGGATTTTCCCACTTTTTCAGTGAGAGCGATTTTGTCAATCCCCTGATGTACAGAAAATATATCTCTGACCAGTCAGATTTCGAAAAGCTGATCGAGCTCTATGAGCAGCGGGAGAAGAAGGAAGATCCCTTCTATCTTTTCACGGTCACCATGCAGAATCATGGCGGTTTCGATAAGGAATACAGTAATTTTACCAATGACGTATTCATCACTGATAATCATAAAAATGACACGGCGGAACAGTACCTGTCTCTGGTGAAGAAGAGTGATGAGGCCTTTAAGCAGCTCACGGACTATTTTAAAAAAGTCGATGAGCCGACTCTGATCGTCATGTTCGGCGACCACCAGCCGGCTATAGACAGTATCTTCTATGATGGTTTATTCGGTAAGTCCGCAGCAGATCTGTCCAGCGAAGACCTCATGAAGAAATATCAGGTTCCTTTTATCATCTGGGCCAATTACAATATCGAGGAGAAGGAAATTGATAAGATCAGTGCCAAC
>JBGUIF010000204.1:0-22301 GCA_045112755.1 Anaerobutyricum sp. | reverse complement strand
GCGACTCACCCTTCTCTTCTATATTGCATTATTGTTTTGGCGGGCAGCAACTTTGGCGTTCCACAAGATAATAAGGAACGATGATTTTTGTGGCGAGAAGTCCCGGATTCTCAATATGATTGATCATCTGAGATGCTGCTTCAATGCCCAGCTGCCTGTTATTTACATCGATGGATGTAAGCTGAGGCGTACTGAGTTTGGCAAAAAGTGAGTTATTAAAGGATACGATGGATAAATCTTCTGGAATGCGAAGACCTAATTCATAAGCTGTTTTTTCTATGACCATTGCAATGATATCGTCACTAACTACAAGGGCAGTAGGTCTGTTTTCAGAGGATAAAAATTCTGTTAATTCGTCAGCACCTTCTTTTGGAATGGAAGGAAGCTCGATACACATGGCAGGATCGTAAGGAATGCCAGCTTCGGTAAGTGCCAGAATATATCCAGACTTTCGATCTGCAGAATAGATACGGACAGAGAGACTTCCCAGATATCCGATTCGTGTATGCCCCAGATCTAAAAGATATTTTGTTGCATCTTTCCCAGCAAGGATATTATCGTTATCTACATAGATGGTGTCATGGATGGATCGATCTGCCTTTCCTACAAGAACAAAAGGAATGCTTTCTTTTTTTAAATAATCAATAACAGGATCGTCTTTTTTTGAATAAAGTAATACAACACCATCTAAATGATGATCTTTGGAAAGATACTGTATCGTATCGATGATCTCTTCATTGCTGGAACCAGTAATTAATGTGGTCGAATAGTGCTTTTGATTGCAGAAGAGTGTAATGCCTTTCATGGTTTCCAGAAAAAAGGAATTCTCATAGGTATCGAATTCGGAAACAGGGAGGATGATTCCAATGCTTCTGCTATTTTGGATTGTTAAATTTGAATTATTCGGTTCATATCCCAGCTGCTTCATCGCATTGCGTACTTTTTCTTTTGTTTGCGCACTGATCGATGGATGATCAGAGCAGGTACGTGATACAGTAGAAGTGGAAACTCCTGCTAATTTTGCAACTTCTTTTATTGTAACTCCCATGTATATAAATTCTCCTAAAATTATAATATTCTATTTTTATTATAGGATAGAGTAAATAGAAAGTCAATAATATACGCAAATATTTGCGCGTGATGCCGATATAAGTTGTGCAATAAAAATGCAAAAAGTTGCACAAAATTGAATGGATAGATTTGTGCAATAGATAGAAAAGATAATTTATAAGAAATATCTATTGAAAAATTGATTTGTTTGAGATATATTTTATGCAGAACAGTGCAATATTATGCAACTAATTGCACAAATAAAATAAAGAGTTGCACATTGAAGAGGAGGAAAAAATGAAAAAGTTTAAACTGTTGGCACCGGTTGAAGGAAAAGTCATTCCAATTGATCAGGTTCCAGATCCTGTCTTTTCCCAAAAAATGTTGGGAGATGGTGTAGCAATTATTCCAAAAGATGGAAAAATCTATAGTCCCATTGATGGAACTGTTACCAATGTAATGGATTCTCTCCATGCATACAGCTTTATTTCCGATGATGGAGTAGAGATGATTGTACACTTTGGTTTGGAAACCGTAGCTTTAAATGGTGAAGGCTTTACCGCTCATGTAAAAGAGGGGGATAAAGTAAAAGCTGGGGATCTGGTATGTGAAGTGGATCTTACATTCTTAATAGAAAAAGGAATTGAAACTACAACACCTGTTGTAATTTGTGGCGGTGCAGATGTTGCTGAAATGGATATCATCTATGGTGATGTGAAAGCAAAATCTGTTATTATGAGCACAAAAGGTGCAGATGTAAAAGAGAAGAAAGAGGAGAAAAAAGAAGAAACAAAATCCAAAAAGAAATTTGCTATTAATTTTGATTTCCTTCAGAAACTTGGAAAAGTTCTTATGACTGTTATCGCAGTTATGCCAGCAGCGGGACTTATGATTAGTGTTGGTAATCTGATCAATATTGTTGGTGGGGACATCGCTATGGTAAATACCGTTGGAACCACTATTGCAGAGATTGGTTGGGCGATCATTAACAATCTCCATATTCTTTTTGCAGCGGCCATCGGTGGCTCCTGGGCAAAAGAACGTGCAGGCGGTGCATTTGCCGCAGTAATCTCATTCTGTCTGATCAATGTTATTACAGGTACTGTTCTTGGTGTAACAGCAGATATGATGGCAGATCCTGCAGCTATTACGCATACTTTATTCGGACAGAAGATTCTTGTTGCAGATTATTTTGTAACGATTTTAAATAAGCCAGCTCTTAACATGGGTGTATTTGTTGGTATTATCGCTGGTTTTGTTGGTGCTAACGCATATAACAAATATTACAATTTCCGTAAACTTCCAGATGCATTATCTTTCTTTAATGGAAAACGTTTTGTACCACTGGTAGTTATCGTGTATTCCACAATCACTGCTCTTGTATTAAGTGTAATTTGGCCAGTTGTTCAAACTGGAATCAATAGTTTTGGTATCTGGATTGCGAATTCTTCCGATACCTCTCCAATCCTTGCACCATTTATTTATGGTACATTGGAACGTCTCTTGTTACCATTTGGCCTTCACCACATGTTAACGATTCCTATGAATTATACTTCCTTCGGTGGAACATACACAATCTTAACAGGAGCCAATGCAGGAACACAGGTATTCGGACAGGATCCGCTGTGGCTTGCATGGGTAACAGACCTTATTAACTTAAAAAGTGCCGGAGATATGGCAGGTTATCAGCAGCTTCTTACAACAGTAACACCTGCACGTTTTAAAGTTGGACAGATGATTGGTGCAACTGGTTTATTAATGGGTGTTTGCCTTGCCATGTATCGTAGAGTAGAACCAGAGAGAAAACCTCAGTACAAATCGATGTTTATCTCTATTGTTGCAGCAATTTTCCTTACTGGTGTAACAGAGCCAGGCGAATTTATGTTTATGTTCGCGGCGTTGCCTTTGTATATTATCTATGCTATTTTACAAGGATGTGCCTTTGCTATGGCAGGTGTGATCCATCTTAGATTACATTCTTTCGGCAACCTTGAATTTATCACTCGTATTCCAATGTCCTTAAAAGCCGGACTTGGTGGAGATATCATAAACTTCCTGATTTGTGTTCTTGCATTCTTTGCAATTGGGTATCTTGTTGCATATTTTATGATTGGAAAATTTGGCTATGCAACACCAGGTCGTCTTGGTAACTATCAGGAAGAAGAGGAAGAAGAGGCTTCTTCCAAAGGTGGAAATGGCACAGGAAATGAAAAAGCAGAGAAGATTATTGCTTTGCTTGGTGGCAGAGAAAATATCGAGCTTGTGGATGCCTGTATGACCAGACTTCGTGTCACTGTAAAGGATGTTGCCAAAGTGGCAGAACTTGATGCCTGGAAAAAAGAAGGTGCCATGGGTCTTGTGAAAAAAGATAATGGTATTCAGGCAATTTACGGACCAAAAGCAGATGTATTAAAATCTGATATTAACGACATTTTATAAAAATGATTCACATTTGATGGAACCCGAGGAATAAAAGAGATGAAAATTCTAACAATAAATATTCACAGTCATTTTAATAAGATGACAGAAGAACAATTTCAAATGGCCTTGAATCATTTATCAGATCTTATTATTCGTGATTCTTTAGATTTCATTGCTTTGCAGGAATGCAGTCAAACCTGTCAGGAAAATGTTGTGGAAGGAACCTATCCAGGTTCCTTCTGTCCGATTAAGACCGACACTGTTCCAGTTCGAAAAGATAATTTTGCATTACTTCTTGCGAAAGTCTTAGAAGAAAAAGGGAAAAATTATTATTGGAGCTGGACTGGTGCAAAAATCGGATATGATATGTTCGATGAGGGGCTTGCGATCTTTAGTCTTCATCCGATTGCTGATGTGGAAGCCTTCTATTTTTCAAAACAAGCAGATTATCACAATTGGAAATCTAGAAAAACCATTGGCGCATGTATCCAATATGGGGGAAAGAAAAACTGGTTTTATTCTGTTCATATGGGATGGTGGAAGGATGAAGAAGAACCATTTATTTCTCAGATGAATTCTTTGCACAAAAAATTGATGGAGAAGGAAGAAAATGTTTTCCTTCTCGGAGATTTTAACAGTCAGGCAAATATTCATGGAGAAGGATACGACTATGTGAAAGAGTTGGGATGGCAGGATACCTATCTTTTGGCCAGGGAGAAAGATGATGGGATTACAGTCCCTGGTACAATTGATGGTTGGAAAGAGATTGATGAGGGAATAAGAATTGATTACATTTTCTCAAAAGAATCCATGGAAGTTCTGTCTTCTCAGGTTGTTTTTAATGGGAAAGAAGAAGTTGTAATCTCCGATCATTTCGGGGTTATGATTCAAATACAGAGTAAGGAAATCATTTCAAGTAAAGGAGAAGAAAAATGAGAGCAAATGGTATCTTAATGTCAATCACAAGTATCCCTTCTCCGCACGGAATTGGATGCTTTTCAAAAGAGGCATATGAATTTGTAGACCAGTTAAAAGAAGCAGGACAGAAATATTGGCAGATCCTGCCTCTTGGACCAACTGGATATGGGGATTCCCCTTATCAGTCTTTCTCAACCTTTGCCGGAAATCCATATTTTATTGATTTGGATCAGCTGGAAAAATACGGATGGCTACAGAAAGAAGACTATGAAATCTATGATTCAGAAGAAGATGATACCTGTGTAGATTATGTAAAATTATATGAAACAAGATATCCGATTCTAAGAAAAGCTTTTCATAACAGCAAGATTTCTAACTCAGAAGATTTTCAAAGATTTTGTAAAGAAGAAAGTTCATGGCTTGAAGATTATGCTTTATATATGGCTTTGAAAGAGGATAATGCTAACACTAGCTGGGGCGACTGGGATGATACATTACGTTATTGTGATGCCAAAATCCTGGAAGAAAAGAAAAAGGAACTGGAAGAAGAAATTCTGTTTTTTAAATTTCTTCAATATGAATTTCGCAAAGAATGGCTTGCCCTCAAAAAATATGCCAATGATCAGGGCATTCAGATCATTGGAGATATTCCAATTTATGTATCTTATGACAGTGCAGATGCATGGGCTCACAAAGAACTGTTCCAATTCGATGAGAAAGGGTATCCATTAGCCATCGCAGGGGTACCGCCGGATGGATTCTCTGAAGATGGACAGGTATGGGGTAATCCATTGTACGACTGGGAGTATCATGAAAAGACAAATTATGCATGGTGGATGAAGAGACTTGGATTCTGTTATACCATGTATGATGTAGTTCGCATCGACCATTTCCGAGGATTTGATGAATACTTTAGTGTCCCTTATGGCGAAAAAACGGCGAAAAATGGCCATTGGGAAAAGGGACCAGGAATGAAACTCTTTGAACAGGCTGAAAAAACATATCCGGGCAAAAAGATCATTGCAGAAGATCTTGGATATGTGACAGATACGGTCAGACAGTTGGTAAAGGATAGTGGATATGCAGGAATGAAGGTTCTTGAGTTTGCATTTGATTCAAGAGATTCCGGAAGTGCCAGCGATTATCTTCCACATAATTATGTGAAGAATAGTGTAGTCTATACAGGAACCCATGATAATGAAACAGTGGTTGGCTGGTTTAATCATGGACTTCAGGAAGAAGAAAGAAAAATGGTAAGAGATTATTTCCATGATTATTCTACTTCGGATGAAGAAATCTATCATACCATTATTCGTGGAGCAGTGAGTAGTGTAGCGGATTTATGTGTTATCCCGATGCAGGATATTCTTGGTCTCGGAAATGAAGCAAGAATGAATCAACCATCCACAAATGGTAAGAACTGGAAATGGCGTTTGAAAAAGGGTCAGTTCACAAAAGAACACAGAAATGATTTTGCTGCCTTGATGAGTTTATATGGGAGATAGACAGATATTATGACGGAATATAATGAAGTAAAAGCAGATGGACACATTTATTGAACTGTTTGTCAGCAGACTCCCTGAATACTTGCAGGATTCACTGATCCGTTCAGTAAAATATTGACAGATTTATATCTGAATGCCTATATTATTGATTTTTCAAGGTTCAAATCCCATTTTGGGTATGGGAAGTTTCAGTTAATAAATAAGCTCCCCGCAAGGGGACGGAAAAACAACAATGCCACTTATTACTTCTCATCATCGCTATTTATTGTTAATGCCACTGGGAGTGGATGGAAATCTAAACGGGATAAAGATATCAATTCTTGAGGATTTTTAACACTCTATAATAAAAAGAGACATCCCGGGTGTCATTTTCGGGTGTCACTCGAGATGTCCGGACGTCTTATAAGCCTTGTTTATGCGCTGATTTGGTGTTGTCAAATTTGGTTCGAATCCCTCCTGGTTCTTTTTTGAACCCAACTGCCTAGTGCATGCAGACCGTATAATAGATCTCATTTCCTAGCTAGATAGAAAAAACTTTTCGGAGATGGGATCAACCTTTTTTCATTTTTAATATATCATGCATTTGCAGATATGGTGACATATTGGTTGGCTGAGAGCAGAAAGTATATTGATCCAGTGTTTGGATATAAAAAATCCAACATGCAAAGGGGTGTACGAACGACTTATAGCAATATGTTCTTTGATTATTGATTGGGCTTATAAAAATGATTTGTTGAGTGTAAGAATTAATATTAAGAGGAGGTGTGTATGTACTATGTATGTACATACCGGCAGAGGCCTTGAAAACGCCCTTCTTTCCTTACTATTTTGAGACTCAATTAAATTATAGTCCTGTTATCCGCAGATTCATTTGATTCGGAAAGTGGCTTAAACAGCCGCTCTCCGGATTTCTTTTTTTGTCAAAGGTGTATGCACCCTGTTATCCGCATACAGGATTTGATCCGGAGAATGGCTGCATTGCCATTATCCGGGTTTTTTTGCGAATTATATAAATTTGTAGGTGCCTGTTTTTCATAAGATTTTTGGTGTATTTAAAGGGACATTTACAGAGACATGTCACCCATAAATGACACTGTAAACTTGAGTTTTCGATAGAAAAACAAGAATAACCATGAAAATCTGTGGTTTGATTGCAAATATCTTTGGATTGTGATACAATTTCTTTGGATTGGAGGTCTTGTTATGGACTATGAGCGTATAAAAAAACTGGCCAATGAAATTTTGAAGAATCGATCAGCCGAAAGTTCTTATATCGAATATAAATCATCAGAGAAGCAATTAGCAAAGATTTTAAAGACAATCTGTGCATATGGTAATAACTACTACGATAATGATATCCAATATCTCTTCATAGGAGTTGAAGAAGAGAATAGCGAAGAAAACAAGGCGATACCGATACTTCCTATTGCAGGCATATCCGAAGGACAATTGGAAAAATGTAAGAATACGCTCAACGCACTTCGTTCTTACCTTTATCCAAATGTTGCATTCGAAATTATATCAAATCAACTTGATGGCAGTCATTATCTTCTTCTGGTTGTTCTGCGGCAAACAGGAGGCCCCTTTATGGTGGCAGAGAAGGCTCAAAAAGATAAAAAAATAAACCTAAAACCCGGAAGGTATATAAGGATTGAAGCGGATACCAGATTGGCCCGAGTGGACGAGGAGTACGATCTCCTTCGTAAGTTTTCTAATTTTCATTATAGTTCAATCTCAAGCACTGAGGCCTTACTGGATGATCTTGATATAGACCTTATGCGAGAATATCTGCAAAAGAAAAGCAGTCGCAAAATCAGTGATTTTATGAATAAGAAAGAACTGGCAAAAGTATTGGGATTTAATGATAAAAATGACCCATCCGGACTGCGGGTTAAAAACTATGCTGTTCTAATGTTTTCAAACCACCCCGAATACTTTATCCCATATTCCTATTGTGAATTGATAATTGATATGTATGGAACAAAAAGGAAAATGGAATCCAAGATATTCAAGGGTTCAGTATGGAAACAGTATTATGCTGTTTTGAATTTCATAAACGATAATTATCTGAACGAATTAACGATCCGAGAGGAAGGGAATGCTGAAAACAGAAAGATAGAGAATTTCCCATTTGTTGCCGTAGAGGAATTGCTGGCAAATGCAATTGTTCATAATAATTATGAAAATGGCAAGGCGATCCAGATATACATTTCAGAGGAGCAGATAAATATTGTAAACTATAATAAACCCTTACCACCTTTACGTATTGAAGATTTGAATGAAAGGACGATATTCAACGAAAGAGACACGGAAAATCCTGAGCTAAGAGATATGTTTAAAGCATTAGGTATCATTGAATCATTCGGAACAGGAATCGGGGAAGCGAAAAGGAGGATGAAAGAAAACGGTTCGCCAGATCTGTATTATAAAGAATTTGGGCAAAATGACAACATCACATCTGTTGTTATTCCGGTTAATGAAGAATACCTAAGAATAAAAAGGGGATCAAAACCAAAGAAAAAAGTTTGGATTGAAAACGAAACCATAGATATTAAGAGAAAAATTATGGATTCAAATTATTCCGGCCGGACAAAAAATAATATACTCCGATTATATGATGAGATAGGAACTACAGTTTTTGGAAATACTCAGATTGTTAAAATATTAGGATGCTCTGAGGTTACGGCAACGACATATATTAAAAGGATGAAAGATGAACTTAAGATAGCTGTGCCCGTGGAGGGGATGGGAAAGGGCAAACATAGGTTTATACGATGAAAAGGGAAGATATTTTAAAACAAATACATGCCCAGATCAATGTGAACGGACATATCATCGGCGCATCTGTCGGTTCCGGAATGACAGCCAAATATGTGTGCGAGGGAGGAGCAGATCTTCTTCTTGCACTGAGCGCAGGTAAATACCGGATTATGGGAAGGAGTTCCCATGCCTGTTATCTTTGCTATGGTAATAACAATGACCAGGTCATGGAAATGGGTCAGAGAGAGATTCTGCCTGTTATCCATGACGTCCCGCTGCTGTTTGGCCTTTTTGCCAATGATCCGGAAATTCATCTGTATGACTATCTGAAGGAGATCCGGGACAGAGGATTTTCCGGTGTAGTGAATTATCCTACGATGGGAATGATTGACGGAAACTTTGGCCTCGCACTCAGAGAAGAAGGGAATACCTATGAACGTGAAGTTGAAGCAATACGACTTGCCCGTTATCTGGATATGTTTACCCTGGCTTTTGTGACCAACGAAGAGGAAACCCGTCTCATGCTGGACGCCGGTGCCGATGTGGTCTGTGTTCATCTTGGATTGACAAGAGGTGGATTCCTCGGGGCTCAGGAGTATATTTCAGTGAATGAAGCACGAAAACTGGCTGATAAACTGTTTGAGATCTGCGAGCAGAATAATCCTGAATGCATACGTATGATCTATGCCGGTCCGGCCAATACACCGGTGGATATGTTTTATTTTTATCAGAATACCAAATGTCAGGGTTACATAGGGGGATCTACTTTTGACAGGATTCCCACGGAGAAAGCGATTCTTGATACGACAAAGGCCTTTAAAAGTTATAATGGAGATGTAGACCCTGAAAACCCGGTTGCAAGGTTGATTAATGGGGACTGGAATGCCAGAAATGTAGTAGAGTTCGTGAGGGAATATATTGGAGAGAATTATATGAATGATATAAAACTGGGAGACCTCTCTTTGGTCATGCATATCTCTCCTTCCTACCTGAGTACCCGATTCCGTCGGGAAACCGGAATAAGTTTTACAGAATACCTTGTACGGTTTCGGGTTGAAAAGGCAAAAGAATTTCTTATGGATTCGTCAATTCTATGCAGAGAAGCTGCAGAGCAGGTGGGCTATTTTGATTATGCACAGTTCTCTAAGATGTTCAAAAAATACACCGGAACAACTCCCGCAGAGTGGCAGATGGAGAATAAAAACAAATCTAATATAAACACATGATATATGTAAATAAACACAGAAAAGGCGAAATATAAACACATAAAGTAAAGATATAAACACATTTACATATGAAATGAATTCAAGTAGAATTAAGTCATCCTAAACAACGACTTGATTCTACTTTTTTCATGGGCCTGTGAAAGACAATGGGATGATAACAGTACACCAGAGCCGGATATCTACAGCTGATTATTACAGTTTATCAAAAGATACCGGCAGATAAAAAAAGGAAGGAGTGATCGGATGAATACGATTGCAATAGCAGGTACATTCGATACAAAAGGAGCAGAGTTTCTCTATGTGAAAAACCTGGTTGAAGAGCTCGGCCTGAATCCCTTTATGATCCATACCGGTGTGTTCGACCCGTCATTCACAGTGGATGTGACCAATGAAGAAGTGGCCTCGGCTGCGGGATATGATATCAAGAAGATCGTCGAGAGAAAAGACAGGGCTATGGCTACGGAGGCTCTCTCAAAAGGAATGGAGATTCTGGTTCCCAAGCTGTATGAGCAGGGAAAATTTGACGGGATCATCTCTTTTGGAGGGTCCGGGGGAACATCCCTGGTAACACCGGCCATGCGAGCGCTCCCGATCGGAGTTCCGAAAGTCATGGTATCTACCATGGCCTCCGGTAATGTGGCACAGTACGTGGGAACCAGTGACATCATCATGATGCCGTCTATCGTTGATGTGGCAGGGCTTAACAAAGTATCCAAAATGATCTTTATAAATGCGGTCCTTGCTATCGCGGGGATGGTCAGTCTGGGAGATAAACTTCCACAGGATTCAGGAGAAGAGAAGCCTTTGATCGCAGCGACGATGTTTGGTGTTACCACTCCATGTGTTGATCAGGCAAAAGCCTATCTGGAGGATCAGGGTTATGAAGTCCTGGTTTTCCATGCGACCGGAACCGGCGGTAAAACCATGGAAGCTCTGGTCGATGCCGGATTCTTTGCCGGAGTACTTGATCTGACTACCACAGAATGGTGTGATGAAATCGTAGGCGGAGTTCTGGCTGCCGGTACGGAGCGATGTGGTGCGGCAATCCGGAATAAAATACCCCAGGTAGTTTCTGTGGGAGCCTGTGATATGGTCAATTTCGGACCCATGGATACCGTGCCATCAGAGTTTTCCGGAAGGAATTTCTATAAGCACAACCCGACTGTAACCTTGATGAGGACAACAGCTCCGGAGAATGCAAAAATCGGCGCAGCACTGGCAGATAAATGGAACAATGCACAGACGGATATGACAGTCTTTCTTCCTGCTAAAGGAGTTTCCATGATCGATGCAGAAGGACAGCCATTTGACGGACCTGAAGAAAGAAAGGTTCTGTTTGAAACGATCAAAGAGAATATCAATAATGAAAACGTCAAGATTGAAGAACTTCCCAATAATATTAATGACACAGAATTTGCACTTGCTGCAGCAAAAGAACTGATCAGACTGCTTAATGCTTAGCCTTTCATAGCATGCAAGATGAGAATAGGCACAGATCAAATCAGAGAGTTAACAATATCCATATTCAATAAGGAGGAAAAGAACATGTTAAGAAAAACAAGAAGTGAAATCATGGCAGATTTTAAGGCACAGGTAGAGAGTGGCAAGATCCTTGTCGGTGTTGGAGCAGGAACCGGAATCACAGCCAAATGTAGTGAGAAGGCAGATGTTGATATGCTGATCATCTACAACTCCGGACGTTTCAGAATGGCAGGACGTGGTTCCTTATCAGGACTGCTTGCTTATGGCGATGCCAACAAAATCGTGACCGAGATGGGACAGGAAGTTCTTCCTATCGTAAAGAAAACCCCTGTACTTGCCGGTGTATGCGGCACAGATCCTTTCCGTGTGATGGACATTTTCTTAAAGCAGTTAAAAGACCAGGGATTCAACGGCGTTCAGAATTTCCCGACAGTTGGACTGATCGATGGGAAGTTCCGTGCCAACCTTGAGGAAACCGGCATGGGCTATGGCCTTGAGGTGGACATGATCCGCCAGGCTCACGAACTGGATATGCTGACTTGTCCTTACGTATTCGATCCGGAGCAGGCAGCAGCGATGGCAGAAGCCGGAGCAGATATCCTTGTTGCACATATGGGTCTTACTACAAAAGGTTCTATCGGTGCTGAAACAGCTGTGACATTGGATGATTGCTGCGTAAAGATTCGCGAAATCATTGCTGCAGGGCGTAAAGTGAATCCGGATATTATGGTAATCTGCCACGGTGGTCCAATTGCGGATCCGGAAGACGCAGAATATGTTATCAAGAACGTACCTGAGATTGACGGTTTCTTCGGAGCTTCCTCCATTGAAAGACTGGCATCTGAGAGAGGAATGACTGCACAGGCTGCAGCATTTAAGGCTATCGAGAAATAGGCTGTTTAACAAGCCTG
Source organism: Anaerobutyricum sp. (assembly GCA_045112755.1). Taxonomy (GTDB): domain Bacteria; phylum Bacillota; class Clostridia; order Lachnospirales; family Lachnospiraceae; genus Anaerobutyricum. The sequence continues at coordinate 10,028 of JBGUIF010000204.1, read as the reverse complement.
ATTACCTGGCAGGGGGTTGATCACTCCCTGCCCTTTAATGTGTAGCTGTTTGTTGAAAAAAGATTTGTAGTGTATGCAAAATGTATGCAGCGGATTGCCGAAGGCCTGAAAACTCCCTTCTTTCCTTATTATTCTGAGATTCAATATTGTTCAAGTCCTGTTATCCGCAGATTCATTTGATCCGGAGAATGGCTTTGTAAGCCAGTCTCCGGGTTTTCTTATGTGTATGAAGTGTATGTCTCTACAGGTCCTACAACGTGTAAGCCAGCTCGAAAGCGCTTCTTGTTGCATTGAGGAAATTAGAGGCCCGCTCATTATTTCCGATTCGATATGTTTCAAATCCTTCCTGAAGAAGTGCGTCATAAAGATCGAGGCCTATCTTTTTCTGGCCTGCACATACGGCAACGATGTCTGCAGGTATTTCATGTTCCGCCTGATCAGAGTCTTCGTAGATTACAGAATGATCGGTAATCTTCTTGACTTTGACAGATGTCAGTACGGTTGCATGCTGGGAAAGGTATTCTTTCAGCTGCATGGTGTGGAAGAACTCGCCGCCATTGCAGATGTCCGGAAGCATCTCGAGTACTGCGGCGTTGCTTCCCTCCAGGACAAAGCGATGGGCAAGCTCCGCACCGGCCACACCTCCGCCGATGACAACAGCATGACTTCCTTCGGGAACATCAACTTTTCTGGAGATAACATCGGCGCCGTTTACTGCATGTTCAATACCTTCGATCGGCGGCATGGAGAACACAGCGCCTGTTGCCAGTACCACCTGATCGGGTGCCAGACTTTTTACATAATCAAGATCAACAGGCTGATTCAGCCGGATGTCTACACCGACCCGTCCGCATTCTGCGATAAACCAGTCGAGTGCTTGCAGCACGACTTCTTTATGGGGAGTCATACCTGCAAGAATCATCTGTCCGCCGGGACGGTCGCCTTTTTCAGCAAGAATGACACGGTTTCCCCGCTTGGTAGCAATAATGGAGAACTGAAGCCCGGCAATGCCGCCGCCTACTACCAGGATGGTTTTGGAATTGGCTGTTTTCGGCACATTGTTTTCACTCTGGAAATCCTCGAATCCGACATAGGGATTGATGGAGCATCTGGTGATCTCATTTCTTACCAACAGGGCATTCATGCAGCCGTCGAAGCAGGACAGGCAGGGCCTGATCTCATCAATTTTATCATGCATGATTTTGTTCGGCCATTCGGGATCACACAGAAGCTGTCTGCCGATGCATACAAGGTCAGCACTTCCGCTCTCGATTACTTTGGAGCAGAATTCAGGTGTTTTCAGTTTGCCTACAATGGCAACCGGAATGGAGATTTCTTTTTTGACCGCTTCCGAGTATTTTAAATACATTCCTTCCGGAGCCCACTGGGTGGGGCTGTTGGAAACCGGCGGGTTGATGCCGGTTGACATATTTACCATATCAGCGCCGGCATCCTCACACATTTTTGCTACCTTCACTGCATCTTCTAAGGTGTTGCCCGGGTTGTCTTCTGATCCGAGTCTAACCCCTATGATGAAGGGAGAACCACATTCTTTGCGGATTCCCCGGATGATTTCTCCGACCATGCGGAAACGGTTTTCCAGAGGACCGCCGTATTCATCGGTCCGGTGATTTACGGAAGAACTTAGAAAACAATTTAACAGATAGCCGTGCGCAGCATGGAGTTCGACACCGTCATATCCGGCCAGTTTGGCATTGGCAGAACAAACAATAAAGTCCTGTATGACTTTCTTTACTTCTTCATGGGTCATTTCTCTGGCTCCCATGAATTCGGACGGACAAACAGACTGACGCCCCTCACAGTTGATCGGGTTGGACTGGAAACCTGCATGGTTTAACTGCAGGATGATCTTTGTGCCGGGTGATTATATCAGCCTGCTCAAAAAAATGAATAAATCTGATCACTGAGTTTTTCACATTAAAGGTAGAAAAATGCTTAGAGAAGAGGTTTGCTTTTGATGAGAATCATCTCGGAGTTGATCTTGTCACGTACAATCGACTTCTAAGATGTTTTGCATGTTATGGCAAGAAAATACTTATATAAAATTGTTTAAAATAAGGCAAAAAAAGGCAGTTTACTTCGCCGTTTTCACATGTAATAATATGCTTAAATACATGGATTATTATGCCTTTATTACAAGAGATGGAGTGAAAAGGTGAAGAAATATATTATCGGCAGAGTTTTATTTGTCATTCCGATTATGTTTGTTTTGTCTCTTTTTACTTTCGGACTGACATACCTCTCTCCCTCGGATCCGGTGACTTTATATTACCAGAGTATGGGTACAAAGCCGGATAAGAAGATGGTGGAGGCGAAAAAGGAAGAGATGGGCCTGAACGATCCCTTTATTGTTCAGTATGGACGCTGGCTTTCCAATGTTTTTCACGGGGACCTTGGAGAGTCCTACAAGTATAAGACTTCTGTGTGGACAGAGATGGGAAAGAGGTTGCCCAATACGTTAATTCTGACCGGAGCGACGGTTCTGCTTACCATTCTTTTTTCCGTGCCTTTGGGAATCCTTTGTGCGGCTTATCAGAACAGTTTTCCCGATTATCTTTTTCGATTTATTTCCTTCCTGGGGGTTTCCATGCCCAGTTTCTGGGTGGGTACTCTTCTTATGTACGCTTTTGGTGTCAGGCTTCATATGCTGCCGATTATGGGAAGCGGAGATCTGAAACACCTGATTCTGCCGTCTGTTACTCTGGCCTTCTGGATGACATCCCTCTATATTAGAAGATTAAGGGGAAGTGCTTTGGAGGAGATGAATAAGGACTATATGATCGGTGGAATGGCAAAGGGTTTTTCCAGAGCAAGTATTATTATGAAGCAAGTGCTGCCCAATTCCCTGCTGTCGGTCATTACCATGTTTGGAATGTCGATTGGTAGTCTGCTTGGAGGGGCGACCATTGTTGAGACCATTTTTGAATGGCAGGGGGTCGGGAAGATGGCAGTGGATGCCATCTCTCTTAAAGATTATCCCATCATTCAGGGCTATGTTCTGTGGATGGCGCTGATCTATGTCAGTGTAAATCTGATCGTTGATCTCATGTATCAGTTTTTGGATCCCAGAATCCGGCTGGGAGGTGAGAGGAAATGAAGATTTATATGAAGAAGGCTCTGGAGAACCGTGAGTTTATAATCTTGCTGATTCTGGCAATTCTTCTGGTCCTGATTCCGGTGTTTGCTCCAAAGCTTGCCCCCCATGATCCTATTGTGAATGATTATGGCAATGCTATGATTTCCGGGAACCGGGAATATCCCTTTGGGACAGATCAGATTGGAAGATGTGTTCTGTCCAGATTGATCTGGGGGGGAAGAACCTCTCTGCTGATTGTATTTGTGGTTGTGTTTATTGTTGCGGTCATCGGAATTATCCTCGGCATTATCGCCGGATTCTTCGGTGGATGGGCGGATATGCTGATCACTCGCTTTACCGATATTGTCATAGCCCTGCCCGCCACGGTTTTTGTCATTGCCCTTATCAGTGTTTTGGGGCCAAGTCTTAAGCATACGGTTATGGCCATGTCCCTGGTGGGATGGACAGAGTATTGTCGTGTGGCCAGGGCTCTGGTCCTGGCGGAGAAGGAAAGTCCCTATGTTCAGGAAGCGAGACTGGGAGGACTGAATCGGCTGCAGATTATCAGGAGAAATATCCTGCCCAATGTGTTTCCCTATCTTCTGGTCAATATCACCCAGGATATCGGTAATCAACTACTGATTTTGAGCGGATTATCTCTGCTTGGACTTTCGTCACAGCCACCCACTCCGGAATGGGGGTTTATGTTAAGTGAGGGGAAGAAATATATACAGGCGGCTCCATGGCTGATCTTCTATCCCGGATTGATCATAGTCATTCATGTAATTGTGTTCAATCTGCTGGGGGACAGCCTTAGAGATATATTAGATCCAAGGTATCAAAAGCAAAGAGGAAAAGGAAGGAGAATTAAAGAATGGTTAAAAGAAAAGTCCTTGCAATAATTCTTGCAATGACGCTTGTGGTTACAGCGTTATTAGCCGGCTGTGGATCCGGCTCCGGGAATGAAGGAAGCACCGGGGAACAGGCTGCCGCACAGGACGGCCATATCAATGCAGCCCTGTATTGGTTCGGAACCAGTCTGGATCCCGCCACGGAATATGACGGATGGACCACTTGTCGTGCAGGTCTGACAGAGACCCTTGTAACAGTTGACAAAAACTATGAGATTCAGCCTTTGCTGGCAGAGAGCTGGGAACAGAAAGATGATGTGACATGGGTGATGCACATCCGTGACGGGGTCACTTTCCACGATGGTACTCCGGTGGACGGAGCTGCTGTTAAGGCTGCATTCGACAGGGCCATGGAAGTACAGGAGAGAGCGAAGACCGCTGCCAAGATCAAGAGTATTGAGGCGGACGGACAGGATGTCACATTTGTTACAGAAGAACCCTTTGGTGCTTTCCTGGCTAACATTTCCGAGCCGATGTACTCCATCGTAAAGGTTGGAGATGATCAGGACTATGCCAACGCACCCATTGCAACTGGTCCTTTTAAAGTAACCGGCTTTAAGGTAAATGAAGAGATTGACACAGAAAGATATGATGATTACTGGAACGGTGCCTCCCCTGTGAAGACTATGAAAATCAAATGCATCGAGGAAGACAGCACAAGAGGTCTTGCCCTCCAGTCCGGAGAGCAGGATGTGGTTCAGAGAGTGGCTAATGCGGATCTTCCCAATTTCAAGAGCGATTCTAATTATCAGGTAATCGACACTACCGGAGCCCGTGTACGTATTATCATCCCCAACATGAAGAATGAGTTCCTTCAGGATGTGAATGTGAGAAAGGCCCTCGCGGCAGCTATCGATTATGATTCTCTGGTCAAAGTTCTCGGCGACGGTGTGACCAATGCCCAGGCACCATATCCCAAATCAGCACCATACGGTTATGATGAGCTGGATAAACAGCATTATGATGCTGCTGAAGCTGCCAAATGTCTTGTAGATGCCGGATTTAAAGATAGCGACGGAAACGGTTACGTGGATAAAGACGGAAAGGAATTGAAACTTACTCTGACCTATCAGATGGCTGATTATACCAGCATGCTGGAGGCTGTGCAGTCCATGGCCAAAGAGTGTGGTATTAACATTGAGCTGAAGCTTACGGACAGCATCGAGGCAGTGGAAGAGAAGAAAGACTTCGACCTGATCTGCACCAACTGGCAGGTGCTCTCCACCGGAGATCCTCAGTGGTTTCTTGATACCCTCTATAAGACCGGTGCGCAGAACAACTGTATCAGCTACAGCAACAAAGAACTGGACAAAATCATCGATCAGCTTTCCACAGCATTTGACCTGGAAGAAAGGCAGAAGCTGACCATCGAGGCGGAAAAGATTCTCCTTGATGATTGTGCTACCATTTATCTTGTCGGTGAGAACAATTTCGTTGTTGCCAATCAGAAGGTACAAAATATCGTGCCTTACCCCATCGACTACTATTTCATTGATAACGGTATGTCTGTAGCGGAATAGAAGAGAAACGTTACTGGCTGATGATATCATGGAGCAAAATAATGAGGTGACTTTATGGAGATCGTTCGGGCGGAAAATGTTTCAATTACATACGACGGCATAAAAGATGCGGTCAGCGATGTTTCTTTCTCTGTCGAGGAAGGGCAGATTGTCGGTATTGTGGGGGAGAGTGGCAGCGGCAAGTCCACCATCCTTCACGGACTTCAAGGTCTGCTCCCCCGAACTTCTGCTCAAAAAGGAACCATTGCCCTCTTCGGAAAGAATATTGTTGCCATGTCGGCCGCGGAGCTGAAACGTATCCGCGGCCGGGATGTGGCCATGATCTTTCAGGATACCGGCAGGTATATGAATCCCATCAGCAGAATCGGCAAGCAGTATACCGCCTTTTTAAAAATTCATGAAAAGAAACCGGTTTCCGAGTTGATTGAACTGGAAAAGGAAATGCTTAAGAGGGTGCATTTGGAGGATGCAGACCGCATCCTTAATTCCTATCCCTTTGAGTTGAGCGGCGGTATGCGGCAGCGTGTGGGAATTGCTATGGCCATGTCTTTAAAACCCGGACTTTTGCTGGCTGATGAGCCAACCAGTGCTCTGGATGTTACAGTTCAGACCCAAGTAATCCATGAGATGATGGAGTTGCGAAGAAAATACGGAACGACTATCATCTTTGTGACTCACAGTATAGGAGTAGCAGCCTATATGGCGGATGTTTTGGGGGTCATGCAGAACGGAAAAATGGTGGAGTGGGGCAAAACGGAAGATATCATTTCTTTCCCCCGACAGGAATATACGAAATCATTGCTGAGCTCTGTCATTGAATTGAGGGATGACAGACTGGCGGCCACAGTGTGAAAGGGATGTCCTGAATATGAAAGAGCCAATTCTGAGATTATCTCACGTCAGCAAGATGTTTTATTCGGATAAAACAGGAGTGATTCCTGCGGTTCAGGATGTCTCTCTGGATGTTCGGCAAGGAGAATGTGTAGGTATCGTCGGAGAGAGCGGATGTGGAAAAAGTACCATAGCCCGCATGGTCACCAGAATTACGAATATCACGGAGGGACAGATTTTCTTAGAAGGAGAAGATATTTCCCGGATTCCGGATAAACATTTTAAGAAAATCTATAAAAGGATCCAGATGGTTTTTCAGGATCCATATTCTGTCTTCAGTCCCAGAATGCAGATTGGGACCTTTTTGGAAGAAGGACTTGTCCATTATAAGATTGCTTCAAGAAGTGAAGCACGCAAGGAAGCAGAGATTCTCCTTTCCATGGTTGACCTTTCACCGGAACTGCTGGATCGATTCCCCCATCAGTTAAGTGGCGGACAGCTCCAGAGAGTAGTCATAGCCAGGGCCATATCCATCGAACCGAGATTGATCATTCTGGATGAAGCCACCAGTGCTCTGGATGTTTCCGTACAGAAACAAGTCCTGCTCCTTCTGGTGAAATTGCAGAAAAGACTGGATCTGACCTATCTTTTCATCGGCCATGACCTTGCTGTTGTAAGGAGCATATGTAACCGTATTGTAGTTATGTATGCCGGCTGTGTCGTAGAGGAACTGGAAAGTGAAAGACTGGAAACCGCTGCAGCCCATCCATACACCAGGAAGCTGCTTGACAGTGTCTTATCTGTTCATGATAAGCACAAAAAGAAGATTGAACCGGAGACTCTGACCATGCAGGACTCCGGTTATGAGAAAACAGGGTGCCCCTACTGGAGGAGATGTCCTTTTGTTCATGACAAGTGCAAAAAAGAGAAACCGGAACTGAAAGATCATGGGAATGACCATAAAATTCGGTGTTTTTACTATGAATAGCATTAATTAGAATACTATTTAGCGAAGGCTCTTCTTCATAAGTCTCTTTATACTATCATGGTCACATTATCTCTGGGATTGACAAGAAAGCTGGATATAGTATAATATCGGTAAGAAAATCTTACCTGGAGGTGTGTGTATGGGTGTAGAGGTTTTAACGGTATCTTCGAAAGGACAGATTTCAATTCCGTTGGAAATCAGAAAAAAGATGTCTATTGCAAGAGGTGACAAGATAGCAATCTATGCTTCCGGTGATGTTATTATGCTAAAACCAATCAGAATTCCTTCGGAAGATGATTTTGAACAATTGCTGGATGAGGCACAGGAATGGGCTGCCTCTGTAGGGTATCAGGAATCTGATGTAAATGATATCATTAAGTCGGTAAGGAGGAAAAAACGCCAGTGAAGATTGTTGTAGATACCAATGTTGTTATCTCGGGAACATTCTTTGTCGGTGCTCCAAGACGAGTCGTTGAGGCGATTGGCAAGAAAGAAATCAAGGCATATGCAACGCAGGAAATAATTGAAGAATACGAAGAAATCGTGGAAGAAATGATCAATCGTAAGCAAGGTAATCTTAGGAAAGATGTCCTTTCGCTGTTTATAGCAAAGATGAACCTGATCGAAGCAAAGACTAAGGTTGAAGTATGCAGAGACCGGACGATGATAAATTTATATCGTGCGCATTAGATGCAAAAGCCTTATATATAGTCAGTGGAGACAAGGATCTTCTGGTCATGGGTCATTATGAAGATGTACAAATCATCACCGCCGCAGACTTTTGTAATCAGTACTTGAAAAATGATAGTGTATGCAAAATGTATGCAGCGGATTGCCGAAGGCCTGAAAACTCCCTTCTTTCCTCATTATTAAGAAACTCGATATTGTTCAAGTCCTATTATCCGCAGATTAAGGAGACGTCGCAACTGCGACGTCTCCTGATTTTTACTCCTGCATTTCTAGCCAGCAGAACTCGTTAAAGATCTCTTTTAGAGTTCTTGACTCTTTCTTAAGATGACCAATTAACGGTTCGATCATTGGATCAGGATCAGAAGTCTTTAGATTATTCGCCATATTCTATTTCGCTTTCCCAATATCAATGATAGTATTTCCCCATTCCATCGTATCTTCCAATCAGGTTTCTCTCACCAATACCATACACTCATCAGAATCCTTAAACCCGCATTTCCGGTAAAGAGATCTCCCGGATTCTGTAGCATCAAGGCTTATTTCTGTAGCACCTCTGTCCCATGCCTCTTCGATAAGCAAAGTAGTCATTTTATATGCTATACCCTGCCTCCGACAGGCATCTTTTGTATAAACATTCATAAGATGGGCACGTTTTCCTGTCGGATGAGAGAATGTCGGCATAAGTTCCATAAAACAAATAGAACCGCATCCGACTATTATATTGTCTTGGAGTGCAAACACCGTTATCTGGTTACCTTTTAGGAAGTATTCTCTGCTTACCTGCACAAAGTCTTCTCCGAAAACATAATCATCTCCCAGATCGTTTACAACCCGAAGCATTTCCAATCTGCTCTGTACGAGAGCATCAATATCAGAAACTGTAGCAAATCGATACTCCATCATTACATAGCCTCCCAATCTTCCTTCGTCATCAAACTCACATGGCCTGTCCGCTTCTCGTGCATCAGTGGCACATCCACATTCTCTGACCGCCATTGATATTTAAACCTACATTTTTCCTGGACGCGCTTTGACTTTATATTGCCTTCATAATATCCGATCCAGACCCTTTGCATATCCAGGTCCTCAAAGGCATGGCGGAGCATTTCCATTGCAGCCTCCGGAATGATACCCTGCCCCCAATACGGTTTACCGAGCCAATAACCCATCTCACACTCATCATCCTGGTCAGTCATATCAGTATGACCATTCAATTTCAGTTCTATGGCTCCGATAGCCTTCCCGTTCTCTTTCAGACAAACGGCATAAGCTTCTTTACCGTTAAATACATTTTTTATCACATCCCGGCTCTCATCTATGCTTTGATGAGGCGGCCATCCGGCAATCGGACCCACATTCGGATCACTGGCATATTTGTATAAATCCTCTGCATCACTGACTTCCCACCGTCGCAGAATTAAACGTTTTGTTACAAGAGGCCTTTTTATGATCATTTCCATATCCGCACAATTCCAGATGCCGATTGGCATCCTGCACTCTCTTCTCGCAAACTGTGTAAACCCTGCCGCTTCATAGCAATGTCTTGCACTCTCATTATTCTCGAATACGCCCAGATCAATTCTTGTGGCGTTTAGGTTTTCTTTTACATACTCTATCCCAAGTCTGAGCAATTCCTTTCCGTATCCTTTTCCCCTTAACGCCGGATTAATTATTACAAACCCAAAACGAACAGAGCTGTTATCGTCATCTCTTGATCAGCATTCCTTTTCCGAATCACGGTATTTTTTATCTTGAACAAACCCACATTTCTGTCATGTGAGTTCTTCTTTATTCCCTGTATTTTGAATAAATCCAAATCTGTTAATAGCATAATTCGATTCTCTCAATATTTCAATCCATTTTTGAAGGAAGGGTATACTTTGCACCCCCAATAATTGTCAGATAATTTAGTAACATTACAAGAAGAAGTCGGAAACTTGCAGAAATCCGCAAGTTTTTAAGGGGAAAACTTGCGGATCCAGTCATGTTTT
>JBGUIF010000203.1:0-17374 GCA_045112755.1 Anaerobutyricum sp. | reverse complement strand
ATGGACAATTCATTAGAGCCTCATTCCAAGCGGTTTTGGCTCTTTTTTCGGCTTCGGCCGTTTTGTCTGAGGCTTTTTGGTTACGGTGAAATACTCGGATATTCCTTCTTCCAGCTGATCTGTGATCTGCTTCAATTGGTCTCTCATGGATTGACTGTCAGAAAGGATATCATTCAAAAGGTCTGGATTGGCAGTGAATAATTCACCCCTCTCCTCACGAAAGCTATAGTACTTTCCTTCATTGCCTCCAACGATCACATGATCAAGGACGTTGATGTTCATGATCTTTCCAGCATAGATCAGTTTCTCTGTCAGAATTTCATCATCTCGACTTGGTGTAAGAACACCGGACACATGATTATGAAAGAGCATGATGCCCCCAGAAGGATTTGCATTGCTTAAGATCGCCACCTTAAATATATTCTGTATTGGAACCAAAGCTTTGTCTGTATCACCAATGGACAAAATATGAAAATTGATGGGCCTGTTACGATTATCGAGACATACTATAGCGCAGTATTCCCTGTCCATCATTGCTAAAGCATCTGACATGATCCTGACAGCATCCTGGGGAGATTGTATCTCTTCCGTACTGTACAATGGTGTATCTTCACGGAGCTGGATCCGGACTTGCTTTAATTCATAGTTATTTGTCACGATTGAATATCTTCCTTTCTTTCCTCAGGTTCAGTGAGTGGTTTCTCTTTGAAATCACCGTATCCCATGTCGATGGTTAAAATTGTCCCTTGTTCCAGATCCCCAAGAACTTTTGCAAGTTCCTTGGATGTTATCATCACAATTTTCCCTGAATTCAACCTGGTCATCTCCTTTCTCTGCCTATCCTCCGCAGCTCCTTCATCTGGTCGATGCTCAGTGCATGAGATGCAAACTTCTTTATCATGGATAAGTTATCTCCCTCCTCCAGGCACTGTATTAAATAATCTTTCTGACTGCTGCTGTAATCTTCGTTATCAATATAGTTTTTGATAAACCGTCGGATCATCCATTCTGACCGAAGGCGGGCAAAGAAACTTTCTTTTATGACCGGTGGATAATACCTCCATTCAAGATATTGATTGGCGTCTGATGATCCTTTCTTTTTATCTGAATGTATCCCATCTTCTCTGACGGCAGCTGATACATAAGATTCATCTTGTGTGGGGGTTATCCTTTCTTCCAGTTTCCGGTACCCTTCAATCTGTTCATGTAGAGAATTGATCTGCCTGTCTTTTTCTCTGATCAGATCATTTTTTGATTCAATAACTTTGCCGAAGAGTTCATCCTTATCATGCAGAGTTTTTCTTATCGTGTCGTCCAATGCTCCCTCAACTGAAGCAGCCCTTTGATACATGGACTCCACTTTAGCCTGAAGATTTATGACCTGGTCACCCAGTACTCTATTATTTTCATAGCGTTCTCTTAAAAAAACTTCTCTCTCCTGCATAAATACAGCCGCAGTATTGCTGACATCGTTTTCTGCAAGTCCGCTGATCCTTCGTATCCTATTAAGATCCATCCCGATCGCAGCGCACAGATAACTCCATTCCTGTATAATGGGAGATGTGATCTGATCCAAATAATGTTTCGTTTCCTCCGGCACCTTCATCTGTGTAAGAATCGTTTTTCTGATATCTCTGCCTGTTTCCATAAGTCCACCTGTCTTTCTTCCATATTTCTTTTACAGTGTCGTTTGTTCTATTCTATTTTGAAACAACTCCTGTTTCTTCTCCGGATGATCTTTTGACAATGACAAGATCTTATTTTCCTGTCGATCCAGGATATGTCGGATCATATTTTTTTCTTTTCTCCCGGCGGTTTGATATCTCTTTTTTAAAGTTTCCATATCAGGTATTTTGTGATCGATAAGATAACAGCATTCTCTGAAAATATGATCGATCTCCATGGCATCTTTCCTGGCTTCTTTCCATTTCACTGCAAAAGGATTCTTTGCTTCCAAATAGTGTCCTGCGTGATACACGATCCTAACATAGCGAATCTGAATGGGACTCAATCGTGCTCTGAGATAGAATTTCAGCTTTGTATCATAGTATTTTTTCTTCTTGGGGTCGATCACACTGGTAACTCGAATATCTTCCTTTTCTTTATATAAAATGCGAGCTGTGATCCCCGTCTTCGTGTATCCTTCGCCGAGAGTTTTATCACGTCTTCCTTTAGTAAAACCGGGCGGGTAGTATGTAATATACTTTCCCGCCCGAATCCGATAACCGAGTTTCTTCATATTATAAAGGAACTGATCAAAAGATTCTGATCGTTGTATCATTTGATCAATATCTGCTTTCACTATCTTTGTGAGTGTTGGCAGTCCTTCCTTTTCAGCCTTATACTCTGCATAGCTGCCGGAAGTCATCCCGCTTTGTTCCCTGGACAAAACCGGCAGACCGCGTTCTTTACAGATCTGGTCGGTAACGGGTTGGATGTATCTCTCCCAATCTCCTTTTTCATATCGGTACTTATGGCCATCGATGCGGTTTACAGAATTAAACACAATGTGACTATGAAGATGATCCTGATCTGTATGTACAGAAAATACATAATCGTATTCATCACCAAGGTATTCCTTGCAAAAAGCACTGGTAACCTCAAAAGCCTGTCTTTTTGATACCTCACCTGGTTTCCAGGAGATCACAAAATGATACCCCTGCCGTTTATCAGTTTTATCCCAATCCTCTTTTGTATCCATCATGACTTTAAAGATCTCTTCTTGAGTGTTCCCAGAGTTGCTTCCGATCAATAATCCGTCCTCTGTCTTTTCAGGATTCATAATGTAGGAAATGCATCGTTTTAATCCATTATTCCCGTTGCTTCCTTTGATATGCATCATCTTTGTTATAGCCATCGCAAAACCGCCTGCCTTCTTTAGCAACCAAACCATCTTCCATCAGTTCCCGGATCTCATCAAGGAGAGACTCTATCTTTTTCACTCCTTTTTGCAATTCCTCCAATTCGCTGATGCTATATATTCCTGCGTTGATTCTATGTACAGCCTGATTGATATTGACACCGACCTTTCGGATCTGATAGGTCAGATTTTTAAACTCTTTCCTCAGACTTTCCGGACGGTCATCTGTATACAGCGTGCATTTTCTGATATAGGCTGACAGTAACGGTCTTCTGGATCTCTTGGAAACACAGTCAGGATCCTGTGCTGCCTGATGCTTGAGCCTTTCATATTCTTTCCTTGTGACCCGGATCTCGATACGACACTCTTTCATGAACCTTCACCTTTTGTCATTTCTTTAATTGCCAGGGAATGTTCCTCCAGAAAACGATTCAGCAAGGTAAGCTTCTTATCATCCATTTTCCCGAATCTTTCTTCTATCGTTAATGCAATCTTTTTGTTCTCTAATTCTTCCAGAAGATGCTGATTCTCTTTCAACCTTGAATCCAGATTCCTTCTTTTATCCTGCTGACGTTTGATCGAGGCAGTTATCTTATTGATCTCTGTCTGATCTTTTATCATCAGTTTTTTCAATTCTTCGATCTGTTGATTTATACTTTGATCCATATTCATTTTCCTTTCTTACTACCAGCCCATGGCTTTCATGATCTGATCCAGTTTCCGATTCACCTCATCCAGTTTATTTTCAATATCCTGCATATGGCTCTTATCATCATAGGAAAGAACTGCTGCTGCAACAAAGTCTTTCTCTGTTGGAAAAATGTTGGTATCTCTTTCAAGGATCCTTTCATAGGCAGCTCTCGATAACCTATAATGACGATCTACCCTGCTCATAGCTTTCACCTCAGTTCCTCATATTTTCCTGAGTATCATACCGTTCAATAAAAATGTGATCTGCCCATAATGGGAATTGCCGTTACCAAAGTGAGATTATCCCTTCCCGTTTTGGGAACCAGCCTTCCCACATTGGGATATCCGGCTCCCTTTAATGGATGGCTTCCTTCCCATACTGGGAACAAGGTTCTATAGAAGTTGCCTATTCCGTTGGCAAGATACGCATTTTGTACGGAAAATGCATCTTGTTAGGGAAGCCCTAAAACCCTATTAAATAAAGCGGAAGTGATAAGCCCCATCATAAACAACCTCCACATTCCTGCCATCATTCCTGACTGTTTCAAAATTCAGAACAGCTTTATATCCGTTTTCTGTAGTTGTCACTGAATATAGATAAAGATTCCTGCGGCCTTCATTCTCAGATAGAAAAAAAGATTTCACCTGTCGTTGCAATTCTTCCATATCAGCAAATTTACTAAGGATTTTTTCCGGATCATGAATCACAACTTTTGTGTCAATTACCTTCTCATCCTCATAACTTTCGGGAATCTCATATTCTGTATTGGTCACTTCTGTTAATTCCCTAAGTTTACCCATGAAGGGATCTGCCTCCTTTATTAGGGAATAAGAATACTTTCCGCTTCTCTTTTCGAAAGAAACCTTCACGATGAAATGGTACTGATCTTCTACTTTCAAAAAGAACTGAGCTGGTTCCTCCTCTTTGTTTCTGGCATCGATATAATAATCCAAAACATCAGCACTCTCTGCTTTTATCCCATGTTCCGTCAGATAGGAATATAGTTTTTCCTGGAATTCCTGATCAGCTTCAGGAGCAAGGTAATACAGATAGCCGATGTCATGAACTTTAATAAAGTTCTCTTCTTCATTTTTTTGCTTTCCTGAAGTTCCAGACCTTTCATCTTTTTCATTCGTTGATCCCTCCTGTCTTATCAGTTCAGTTTTTTTCTGGCCTTTGTTGTCCGTATTATTTTTTGTGCATATTACAAAATAAAATAAAGAAGCACCAATAAGACTGATCAGTGTCATTGCCGCTCCTGCAAATAAAACAATTTTTCGATTCTTCAATGGCTCTCCTTTTTACCTACTAGATTTAATCATCAAAATAATTTTTACCCAGGTTTACTCCCATCTTTACACGACTCTTCCATTCCGGATGAAACCTTGTGATATCTGTATTGTCAAGATGGCCATACCACATAGACTTATTAACAACAAACTCTACAACAGAATGCCCATCGTCATGACCCCACTTATTGCAGCCGGGATCGCTCTGGTTTTTCTCATCACCCATGATGCCATGTATAACCTTCCCATTATCCAAAACAAAGTCGATATAATCACCGACTTTACCGAACGTTGTTGTACAGGCGATAACATATCGGCCATTGACTATGGCGAATCCATGAGAATCATAGTGTTCCCCACTTCTTTTTCGCAGATAGTTCTGTCTTGTCGGCCAGTCATGGATCGTGGCCCAGCCCATGTAGGTATAGGTTGTTCCTAACCCTTTTGGAATAATATATTGCTTGCCGCTTCCATAGGATTCCTGGTCTTTTAACCGGAGCACTTTATACAGAGTCTGTCCAATTTTTCCTTTCCGGATGTATTTTATATAAGTACCACTATCAGGGCTTTTATCAGAGATACAGTTTTTAGAGAAGTCATACCATACTTTCTTCCCACCCTGGTTACCAGCATAGACATTCACATGAATATTCCATACACAGATATCACCCGGTTCCAGTTTCACGCCATCGGCATTGTGCTTGCCTCCTACATTTATGATGTCATAGTATTTATTGATCTGTTTTCGTGTAGAATTACTGCACAGGATGCTTCCATTCCAATCAGCATAAAAATGCTGATTCTTTTTCAGTGTGCCAAATTCCTGCATGCACATGCTGATGGCATGAGCACAGTTGGTCACATGTCTGGATGCTCTTCTTGCTTCTGTAAAGTTGCCTTTCACACCAGAATTAGAGTATTTCCAATCGCCATCCTTCAAAATAGTGTCTCCTATTTTTTTGATCGTTTTCAGGAATTCCTGACCAGAACCGAATTCTCCGTAACCTTCATCCACATAAGCTGGGGTACCGTAACCCATGATCCTGTCAGCTTTCATTGGATATTCTCTTCTCTTGACTACACCACCACTGTTTCCCTCAATGGTATGAACGATTCCATTTTCCGCATACTCAACGATCCCTACATGATGGGAGACGGTTTCACTTCCATGGCGGAAGAAAATGATATCTCCCACCATAGGTTCATAGTTTCCTGAAGGTTGATATTCATTTCTCTGAGAGAACCACTGCCTTGCTGTCTCGCAGGCTCCGGTTTTTGGGATAATGTTCTGTTCTACAAAACCACATTCATTGGCGCACCAGGATACAAATGCCTGACACCAATTGGCTTTTCCTATACCAACATAATCACCATACTTCGTTGTTCCATCAGGATTTTCTTTGGTTCCAAGTTCCCGAATGGCAACTTCCACCAGTTCCATACCCCCACCCATATAATAAGAGTCTGTCTCTTCCACAACGGCACTGATGCTTGAAACCAAGGAAAGCGTCAGACTGATGATCATAGCGATAATCGCAATAGGTATTAGTATCATGGATAAAATAGTTACTATAGAAGAGACCATTTGTACAGCTGCCTGTATTACCATAGAGATGATAGCTCCAACGGTAACTGCTCCTGCTTTTTCTTTTGTTGAATAACTATTTGAAGCATTCAAAGCCTGCTCCAGACGAAACCTTTCTCTTCTGGACTGATCACCCCATGTCTTTCTCTTTAAATTCTCTTTGAAACGATCTGCTGCTTTCTTTGCGATTATCGCAACTGCCCCGGTTGAAGAAACGGCTCCTTCTTCAAAGGAAGCGGCAGAATCGAAAACTAGATTTGCTGTATTGACAACAGATGATTCTCCGGGATCTTCTTTTACGACTATGCCGGCGATGGGTTTCAGCTCCACAGAACCGTTTGCAGGACTGGAAGTATACCCAGATCCCAAATATCCATTTCCTTGCATTCCAGATTCTTGCAAACTCTGTTGACCGACCTCTTTAACGGATATCTGATTCGTAAGTTCTCTTGAAGTTGACGAATGATACGTCCCAGAATTAGCTGATACCGTATTTCCATATCTCCTTTTTTTGTCTATTCTTGCCTGAAGGATTTTACGTGTCCGGATCATAACACCATTGCTGGATTCTTTTGTTTTCCATCCAACCAGTTGTCTTGCTACTTCAGGATCAACCATATTTCCTTTCTGCGAAAGTACTGTATTTCGTTCTTTCACAGCGACTCCTTTTTTTGCATGTTCCCTTCCAGCTTCTTTTTGAGCCATGAGAATATAATGCTTTCTCTTTTGGGGCGATAAACGTTTCCATGCTTTTCTTTGTTTACGGTTCATAAAACGGGAGGGGTCTATTCCCCTCCCGTTTTTACTGGTCTTTTTTTCTCCGCTTTGTAAAGGATCAATACTTGCTTTTGATTTTCGAATCACATGATGACTTACTGCAAACCCACTTCTCACGCTCTTAATATTAGCTATTTTGCTTTTCTGGATTCCCATTACATCATCCTGCCTTCCTGTAACGTATTGCAGCTAATCCTGCAGAAGCGTCTTTCATTTCCACCAGCTCTCCACTTGAAACCAGTTGACTGAGTGTCTCTCGAATATATTCTTCATCTTCAGGAGTAAACATGCGCTTGATATCGTTTACCGTTACATCCTGATAGCCTGCCATCTGAAGAATGATCTTACGGATATTGGACTGCTTTTCAGTTACAGGATCTTTTCTTTTGACACTTTGCAGTTTAGAACTCTTCTTCTCTTTCTTCTCTTCTTTCAGATTCTCTTTTTTGGTTTCATCGAACTCCTTTCTGATATGACGGCTGTCTTCCTCATAGAAATTTGTACTGTTTACTTTGTATAAAGGATTATTTTTCGACATGGTCATATCAATAGGAACCACCTTTTTTCCGCAGACCAGGATCCCTTTTCCAGGCTGATCATTATTTAAAGCTGCCATCTCCGACCGGGTAAGTTCCTGTATCTCAGAGAGAGCATTGGCATCCACTCCTCCCTGATCGAAGAATACTTTGATGGCACAGTTGGAATAGAGTTCCTTTAATGATTCGTTAGTCAAGGCAGCTGTGATGTTCTGCATGATCAAAGTGCAGATACCGCCAAATTTACGAAAAGTCGCTACTGCTGACATGAGCAGCTCTGCTGAAGTCCCTTTCCGGCTGATAACCTGTGTTTCATCAACAATAAAATGGGTCGCTTTCCTGAACTGCTGGTTATACTCCATGCGAGTTGAAACAAAATGCATGATACTCAACATAACGGCCTCCCAGTTATCTTCCGGAACATTTTTCATTCCAAAACCGACAAGACGTTCATTATATCGGATGTTGGATGGCCGGGAAAGCATATCACAAGATCCTTCCGTATATTCTTCCATACTGTTATAAATAGGTCGGATGATATTCTTATCATATTCCGACTCTGCTTCATCCAGTTCC
This sequence comes from Anaerobutyricum sp., assembly GCA_045112755.1. Classification (GTDB taxonomy): domain Bacteria; phylum Bacillota; class Clostridia; order Lachnospirales; family Lachnospiraceae; genus Anaerobutyricum. Next base: position 9,060 of record JBGUIF010000203.1, on the reverse strand, counting down.
TTTTTGATCTCATCCCTCAGCAGAATAAGCGTTGCCTGTTTCTTCAGTCTTTTTTGTGCAAAAATCATTTCATACATACGCCTTGTGCATCGGCCGATGATCGTAGCATGCTCTTGAGTAAATACGATATTTTTCATTACTGCAGCAAGCAGGCTTCTGGCATATCTGGTCTGGGTTGAAATGAATCTTTCCTTCAGATTGTGATCACCGCAAAAGACTTCCTCGTATACTTCAAAACCATTAAAATAGACACCACTTTTGGGTGTCAGGTCAAAGTATTTTCCCCCATACCGGGAGACAATATCATACGCTTCATTTTGTGGATCGATCACAAGGATATCGTCATTGGATCCGATCAGTGCCTGCTCGATCATTGATTTCATGGCATAGGATTTACCACTACCGGTATGTCCGATATACATGATGTGGGGATTCATCTGCTTCTTTGGATTGATCATAACAACCCGGTTCGTCAACATGTTTCGGCCATAGAAATATCCACCAGGCTGGATAATATCCTGTGCATAAAATGGATGGAATGCAGCAACAGAAGAAGAAAGGAAAAACCGCATATAATCGACCTGTCTTCCTCCAATAGGAAGCGCTGTGTTCAAAGCCCGAAGCTGCTGATAATTTGCTGTCTCAAGGATGATCCCCGCTGTCTTTCCGACTCGGATATACTTTCGGACTCGTTTTGACAGGGTCTCCTCATCCGGTGCAGTAAGCACCAGCAAAAAGTTTAGGAAAAAACCCGTCTCGTCATTCTCAACAACCTGATCCTGCAATCCTTCCACTTCATCCTTCTTTCTCTGCTTAGCATAAGAAGGTCCACTGCTGATGATGTTTTTCTTCCTGCGATAATCCTCTTCATCACTGATGGATTTTTCCACGTTGATCCCTGCTGCTGTAAGATAATCAATAATCTCATCCGGAGGTACTGGAGCATAATCCATCGTGATAAAAGCGGGAAACTCCGTTGTAGTAAACGGATGGATAAAAGTATCCGGATCCACTGATCCCTGATACCTGGACCCAAAAAGGACCGATACATGGACATCATCTAATAACATATAGTTGCTCTGACTGATAATGGATTTGGGCAATACATCATTCTTCCAGTTATGACCTGCAGCAAATCTTATGTAGTCTATTTCATCTTTTTTCCCAGGACATAAAAGAGAATGAATCGTATACAAACGTTCCTGGGCATTTAGCGGGATGATCCTGGACTGCCAGAGTGAGAAAGCATTCTGGATATTAGTATCAAGAGCATTGAACGCAACCCTTGCATCTTCCATGGAAGCTGCTCTGCAGGATACGGTAAGGTATCTTAGCGTTGTGACATTTGGGTTAGAATCCTCCAGTTTTTCCTCGATCCACTGATCGATCCCTTCTGCGATTTCGGGATAAAGGCTTTCGTTTGGTGTTTCGCGGACACTGCTTAAGAACTCATCGATAGACTGGTATTCATTGGCAATGGTTATCTTGAATTCCATATTGATGGATTTCAGCCAGGCCATAAAATCGTTCAGGAATTCACTCTTTTCTTCTTCATCTTTATTAATGTAATTCACATCCTCAAAAAGATAACACCGGTCGTAAAGACAGTTTTTCGTACCTGGCTCCAGTTTTGCAATTCCATTCTTATACAGTGTATCAATGTTAAAGGCCTCCCGTACTTTTTTTGGGACCTTCGTTACTGGCATGCTTTTTCTTTTCCTGACCCGAAATTTTGCAAATGCATTAATCACTGCCACAAGATCCACCTCCTTTTACCCGTTGATTCTTTCTACCTGGTTTCTTTCTTTTCCGGTTGCGATTCGGGATCTTCCTCCTAACGGAGAATACCCTTCCTTTTCCTCTTGGATATTCCTCTGCCTCATAGAGCAGTTTTTTTGTATTACGATAATAGTTCATTGCTTCCATAATCCCTTTCAGAGTTTGTTTCTGGTACTTAAAAAAACCGATGGCAAGAAAAGGAATCATAAGTGGTATGGCTACATAAGTACACTCCACCACCGGAATCCCCAGGGTCTTCCATAACAGCCAGGCTGCACCAATCGAAAAAAACAATCCTATTGCCGCAGCCAGGCACTGCCCGAAAGTAAATCCGGAATAAAATTCGTTGGGAAAAGATTCTTCAAAATCTTTATTTATTGTAATCTTCACGTTCTTTCCTCCTGTTTTATAATCCAAATGTCTTTGCCATAAATGAATTCACACCTTTGACTGAAGCCGTCATCAATACCATGGTAAAAAGGCCGTTTAATGCATCGATAAAACCATTCGTTGCTTCCACGGCAAAATTACCTTTTTCAAAAAGGCTCACGCCACTCCCGATCAGTTTAAAACATATGACCATGACAATAGCAATCATCACGATCTCAAAAGTATTCAGCAAAAACGTTCTTACCCAACTTGAAAATGTCCTCTTTGTCTCGTCACCTCCAATAATTGTTGGAAGGGCAAAAGGCGCAGCTACCACAAGCAGGTAGAGCTTGATATATCTGCTGTACACCGTAAGCAGCACCATTATGCTGCACACAATAGCCGTAAGGATATACAGGATACCGAAAAGGTTGTAAAAAAGAATAGCTCCTACATCCATATCCTCCGTCACTAAAGTCGGAGCCTGTAAAGTAAAGATGCCTCCTGCCATTAAAGACGCTGCCGAAAACAGCTTTAAAATGATCGTTTTTATATTTAAGAACAGGACATTGGTCACAACCACTTTGATCAGAGCATCAATGGTCATTTCCAGGGTGATGTTCTCATGTAGTCTGGTCAATGCCCTGAGCCAGCCAATGATCAGAAAAAGATTCAGGAGGGAAAGACCGATGGATAAAGCCCAAGGATACAGGGTGCCGTTCACAAAATCCCATGCAGACGCTGAAAAGCTCTGGGGGCTCATTGTAAGCAGTCCGCTGATGGCGGTCATAGATGCATTCCAGATTGCATCTGCAATTTTGATCCCCGATCCTGCGAGAAAATCTGCTAACCATCCAGGCATAAACTTCCTCCTTCTTTAATAGCTGATCATCGTGATTATCGTCGGTGCCATACAGGCAACTAATCCTGCAGCGATCCTCTTAAAAGCCATACTCTGTCCTACACCATCCTGTCCGTTCAAGGATGTGGCCCATTCAAATACGCCCCACAAAAGATAGAGCTGACCAATACTGGTAACAATTGCTGCAATGATGTTATAAATTGATTGAAAAGATTTGGTGATAGCACTGGTATTGGTTGCTGCAAAGACCGGCACGGGTATCATTGTCAGAATAAGCAGAAACAAGATCATTCCCATCATGACCCTTCTTTTGTCGTCAGTGATCCTTCGACTTATCTGATTTCTTTTTTCCATAAATTAATTCCTCCTGTTCCTGTGCATAATATAAATAGGTACAAATACGATCACACAGGATATAAAGATCCTGATGACGACTGCAATAAAATCAATGTTCTTAGCCCATGATTCCGGCAAAATTTCAGGCAGTATTTTTCTGGCTGCCAGGTTTGCGATCAGACCAATAAAAAAAGCAAGAACGATGATCAATTTTTCCTGCCAGGTAGGTTTCTCCATCAAGTCTTTCCTCCCTTCTGAATCAGTTCAGGGATCTCAAAATCCACAAGACACCGGATATGGTTATCCACATCTTCAGGTGCATCATGTGGATCAAAGAAGGCCTGAATCACCAATTCATTTTGTTCACGGTCATAACGGAAAGTCGTGCTGTCTTTCTCTATAGTATTCTGAATCTTTTTCAAAGGTTTCTGATTCTCCTTAACAGAGTAATGGATCTCAAAGAAAGGTTTTGTACTCTGGACGATTGTTACAGAGTACCTGTCTCGTTGAAATTTCATGCATATCTTATTATCATCTGTGATATCCCAGTAGAGACCAGGATCCTCCTGATCATAATAGTCATAGAGATCATCCATATAGTCACCATCATCAGGATATCGGGATGGTTTATCGGGAAGTTCCTTATCTCCGGTAAGAGGGAGTTCTTTACCAGAGCCTGATTTTTCCTCCCCCTGTCTGTGTCTTGCGGTAATGATACCAGTATTTCTGATACCTTCAGAATCCAACTGGTCTTCGCCGAGGAGCTTCCTGAAAAGATTGTTTTTTTCTTCTTCAAGAACAGTGATCTCCTGCTCATACATAGCTTTCTTCTCTTCAGCCTCTGCCAAAACTATCTTGAGTGCTTCATTTTCTTTCTGGAGTTTTGAAAGCAGATCAGGATCCCCAAATCTCTCATAATTCATCTGCTGGTCTTCTTTTGATCCCTTCTGTCCAATCGTACTTTTTTTCGATAACTCCTGACTCTCGGATCTGATATGGGCAATCTGCTGCCGGACCTTTTCATTTTTCAACTGTGTTTCCAACTCATATAAACGAAGTTCCTCCTCATCAAGCTGCTCCATTTTAGTCTGAAATTCTTCTATAAAAGCAGCCTGATCCTGCTTCAACTGCTTTTCCCGGAGATCTACACTATCTACTCTTTTTTGCAGTTCCTTTTCTTTATTCTGCAGATCCTTCCTGATACGATCACTATTCTCTTTTTCTTCCTTCAGGTTTTCTTCCAGTTGTTTTAAGCGCTTATATCGCTGCTGAAAAGCTTCATCCCGTTCTTTGTAGAAAGCATCTCTCTCTTTAAATGCAGCTTCCATTTTTTTCATTCTTTCTGTGATCCTGTCTTTCGTCATACCTGGTCTTCCCTCCTGTTTGAATCCTCAAGTTTCTCTCTTTCAATAAGGAGTCCGTCTTCTGTCAGATAAGCTGCATAATCTATAGATTTTGCTGACTTCATATATTCCTGGTAAATACTCATCAGTTCATACCTCTTTTTTTCCATAGTCTCTCCTCCTTTGTTTAAAGAATGGGTGGAAGACTCCTGGTCTTTTCAGGAGCATCCGCTTTGGGTTCAAGCATCTTGATGGATCCTGCCCTGCTGTTGTAGCGGTAAACATGATCTGAAAGGAGATCCTTGTCATCCACCACGGCCTGGTTTACCTGTCGTACCATTTCCGCCAGATCCTTCACGGAAATGTCCATGGAACGTGGAACCAATAGTACTTCATGCCGGCTGGATGGAAGGATTAGAAAATCTTCTCCCACCTTTTCCCGTGCTTCTTTCATGGCTTTTTCCGATACGATGGCCGCCGCACCATCTACACCTGAAAGATTGGTAAGGACATGGATACTTGGGACTGGCGGCATCTCAGGATCTGGTTCTGACCTGAAACCAAACAGAACGGATTCAAGATCACTGCAACGATATTCTGCCTTTTCCATATTGGCATGGGCGACTTGGAAGAGTTCATCCCTGCTGAACCCGTAAGGACGCATCAGGGAATTTCGCACCGCAAAACTGGCTTCCTCACTGACCTTTACCCGGGGAACGACGGCCATATCTTCAAGCATCTCATGCGGAATACTTGACAGGTAATCCCGATTCCTGTCGGCATTCATCACCGTGAGATATACATTCCTGGCAATAAAGTCATGGTCGATCATGGGCAGATCTGGCATCTCACTCATTCGTACACCGATAAATTGTCTTGCCTGTTCCGCAAGCTCAACGATACCGACACCCTGTTCATGCTGCTCATATATATCCTTAAGATAAAGCAGTGTCCCGATATTATCTCCCTGTCTTCTAAAAGATAAAGCATCCAGGGTCTCATTCACCTTTTGGATCTGTTGACTGCTGATCTGAACACCTGATCCTTCCATGAGAAAAGTTATTTCTTTGGTAAATACTTCTTTGAAATCTTCATATCTCATTGTATTGCCTCCTCCTGTAAACGAAGCCATCCGGAACCAGGATAACCCTGGATCCGGATGAATCATTGACTATTTTACTTTCTTTTTCTTTCTGCGGCGGACAAAAACAGCAGTTCCTGCCAGTCCTGCAGCTATAGCTGCGTAAAGCAGTTCATGGCTTTGTATACCGGTCTGCACACTGCCTTTTGGTTTGTTTGTTTCCTCGTCCTTTGTAGTTTTTGTCTTAGTAGTATTCTGCTTTGGAGACTGAGTATTTTCAGTAGAGTCCTTTTTCTCAGTAGTAAACTTTTCAGTAGATGACTTCTCTTTTTCCGTCGTTGACTTTTCTTTTTCCGTAGTAGATCTTTCTTTTTCCGTAGTAGGTTTCTCTTCTTCTGTACTTTTTTCTGGTTCTTTTTTCTCCTCCACATCTACTGTATGAGTAGTCTGCGTCCAAAAGCTCAAAGGATGTATTGTTTCATTGGTAGGTGTGAACTTCTCGGGGATCCATGGATCCTGCGGGACTTTGTCCCCATAGTCTTTTACAAGTGCTTTGTTTAAAACGAGGTCTTCTTCTGTTACGTCATCAGAAACCTTTACCTTAAAAGAGAGCCGGGCTGTACTACCGGCCGGGAGTTCCGGAATGATCCATGTAACATAGGCCTTATCGGCGGCCTTGCGCAGTTCTCCTTTTCCATCCTTAAGGTTAACAGCAGTCTCCCCCGGAATACTTTCCGTGGAACCAGGTTCCTGTGTGGAAGGCTCCGGCTCCTTTTCTTCCGTGCCGGGAGCACTTTCCGTCGCCTGGGATTCTTCGGATACTGGTTCCTCCTTTATTTCACCCTCCGTGTCCTCATCAGACCTGCTGTCTTCCGTCGTTCCTGTGCCGTCTTTGTCTTTCGCTCTGTCAGAGTCCTTGTCCGTTTCGGTGGTCACTTCTGTAGTAACAACTGCTTCCTCTTTGTTTCCCGTCATCTGTTCTGTTGCCTTTGCATCCTCCTTCCCGGTTCCAACAGCTTCACTGGATGGTTCGGCTGTCTCCTCTGCAGCCTCCGTGCTGTCATCAGACCTGCTGTTTTCCTGCATGTCTGTTTTTTCCGTCAGACCAGTCTCATTACCGGTCCCATTCACTGTGGCCGCGCTCATTTCCTTGACCAGGGGTGCTGACAGGTCATAAGCGACAGTGTGTTTTAACGACGGCATAACATGAATTACGGCACTAGTCCCAGCATTTTCTTCAGCCGGGCTTTCCTCCGTAGAGCTCTCTCCTGCCGGAGCTGTCTCTTCCGTACTTTCTGATCCGCCGGAAGCTTTATCCTCCGTTTCCTTCTGATCCGCCGGTTCCTCCTCTTCAGCGGGTTCCTCCTTTGTTCCCTCCGGGTCATCCTTCTGCTTTTCCAGGGTGAACGCTGCGGAATCCACGACATACTCTGTATGGTCCGGCACAGCATCCATCACATAGACGTTTCTCTTATCCTCTTTCCCTGTGTTAGTAAGAGTGATCGTATACATGATCTCCTGTCCTGCTTTTACCACTGTGCCGCTTACAGGATCAGCGGTCTTGAGGGCGGTAAGGCCTTCTTCGACCAGAACGGGCGTCACATCATTTTCCGTCTCGGCAGAAGCATTGTCCGCCTTGGATCTTGCGATGTTGACCACCTGTTTCCCAGCCAGGGTCTCCGCCTCAAAGAGGACATCATAGGTCACTGTGAAGGATTCACCGAAGCTCAGGTCCATGCCTGTATCACACTGGTAAGCAGTATCCGTGGCTATCAGCTTGGTAACCTTCGTTGTGATATCTTTGCCTTTGGGATCTTTGATCCGCACACTGCCATGCACGATCTTTGCCCCTTTGGTCTGGATCTCATCCTTCAGGACCAGGTTCTTTGCGGTCATGTTCTCCTTGACCTGGGTCGTTACCACGGTATAATGGCCTGTCTCACCCACCTGATAGACTTTCTTGTCGGAAGTCTTTTCGATCTTTAAGGTCGGGTTTCCGGTGGATCCCTCCGGTTCTTCCGGGATCACATTGTAGGGTATGTAGTGGACCACCGTGTTGGTATCCGCGAAATCCTCATCATTGAAGTGATCCTCCGGCTTTTCCGGAACGCTCTTGACCTGGGCTGTGTTGTCGATACGGGCATATCCTTCGCCGGTCACCTTTACGGTAAAGGAGACAGTCTCCTCTTTGCCGGGAGCCAGTTCTTTTACCAGGAACTTCACGTAAAGGTCATCCCCGATCTCGAAGGTTTCCCCACCTTTTATGTACTCTGTAAGGTCAGGGACCCTGTCACGGATCAGGATGTTCTTTGCTTCCTCATCCCCTTTATTCTTTACGGTGATGTGGTAGGTGATCTCATCGCCGGTATGTACCGTAGAGCCGTTTTCCGGATCGCAGGATTTAATGGCGTTCACATCGGGAGCTCCCGGCACCATAGTCTCATACTCTGCTGTAAAAGAGGCACCATCCACCATGGGGATAAAGGTATTGGGGACCTTTTCCCCCACCGGAGAATCCTCAGAGAATCTCATGTCATAGGTTAGGGTATAGGTCTCACCGGGGTTGATGTCATGGCCTGTCTTAACGAAGAAATGCGTTTTCTCCACTTTGATCTCGCATTTGCCTGTGATATCCTTCCCCTTCGGATTTAGGACCCTGATGGAATCTGCCAGGATCTCCACATGATCCACTTCCACGGTATCCTCGAAGGTCAGGTTCCTTCCGATGATCTTTTCATCCGGGTTGGTGGCTGTAAGGGTATAGTGGGCCGTTTCATTCTTCTGGTAGACAACTTTGTCGGAATTCTTTCCACCCACGATGGCCGGCCTGGGGATCTTTACGACATGGTCTGTTTCTACGGGGTCAGCATTATCTGCTTTAGCTTTGGCTACGTTGACAATGTTCTGTCCCCTCAGGTCTTCACTTTCAAAAAGAACATCATAAGTCACAGAGAAGGACTGTCCCTGTTCAAGGTCCTTTCCCGTCTCTATAGTATATCCGCTCTCAGTTTCGGTGACCTTTACTTCCTTTGTGATATCCTTTCCATCCGGGTCGGCGATGGCAATGCTGTTGATCTTCGTTCCGACAATCCGGAATCCATCATCGATGACCACATTTCTGGCGGTAGCATTGTCAGTTACCTGGGTAACAACGACTTTGTATTTACCAGTTTCTCCGACCTCGTATTCTGCCTTGTCGGAAGTCTTTGTGATCTCCAGCTTCGGTTTTCCATCCTTGACGGTCACTTTCTCGGTGGTATGTACTTTCGGAGTATTGGAACCGTAGGTCA
>JBGUIF010000202.1:0-6128 GCA_045112755.1 Anaerobutyricum sp. | reverse complement strand
TCATCACCGAGTCATCTGTAAAATGTGATCCTCTATGTGTCAGGGGGACTGTGTCAGGGGGACGGTTCTCTTTGACACACCCCTAACCTTTCCTTGGCACATTACAAGGCAGCTTTTAATTCTGTTAGTATCTCATCTTTGGATGCTGGGAACCAATGCCCTATGACGCAAGTATCTATCTTCATTTTCTCAATGACATGAATCAGGGCTTTCACTTTTTCTTTGTCCATCTTCCAGCTGGGAAACTCTCCTAAAGTCGCATCCCCCAAAAAGAGTACCCGGTCAGAAGGAACATAGACCAGCGTTGTATCATTAGTGTGGGGGGATGGGGCTTCAAAGATTTCGATCTGGATACTGCCCAGGTCAATCTGTTTCCTTCCCTGAAATGTTTCATCGGCAGGCACGATAATAACAGGAAGATCATTCGCATATTCCCTGCGGATGCAGATATCCGAACGGACAAATTCTTTCTTTTTTTTAGGGGTAAGTTCTTCTGCCAACTCCCTTAATTTTCTGTCTGTCTTATAACTCGCCAGAGATCTCCCATGAATCTGATGCATGCCAAAGGTATGGTCCCAGTGCCAGTGGGTGAGCACTGTAATGTCCGGCAATGGTAATCCTTCTTCTTCAAGAGCCTGGTAAAATTCATTCACATGGCGGGAAGAATGGCCCGCGTCCACAGCCACAGAACGATTATCTCCTTTGATATATCCCAGACAGGGACGGTCTAAATCCGAATCGAATGTATAATAATACACATGGTCTGTTATTTTAACGAATCGCATAATACTCCTCTTAATCATAAATGTGTCAAAGAGAACTGTCCCCGTGACACATAATAAATGTGTCAAAGAGAACCGTCCCCGTGACACAACGACATTTATTTTCTTACAGCTAATACATAATCCACACCTGCAGGTGCAGCCATGGGATTCTCAGATGTGTTTTTATTATAATCTGTGAAATAACGATTTGTCATCTCTTCAGCTTCCATATGCTCCGCTGCCGTAAAGCCGCATTCAGACAGAATAGCCTCCATTTCTTCATAGGAATACCGGGCTTTCATCTGCTCCCCTGCCCCGGCGGCCAGGATTTTATTCGTCTTTGACTCCCTGCTTTCATCCTTGGAAGGGAAATCAAAACATATTGCAGAGCCTTTTGGCATGATATCTGCTATGCGCTTAATAAGCTTCATCCATGCTTCCTTTTCCAGATAATAGCTGATTCCCAAAAGACTGCCAAATGATTTTTTACAAGTCTTAAAGCCTTTTTCGACCAGTCTGTTCACCCACTCTTCATCAGCAAGATCACAGGGTACATACTTGGCATTCGGCCGTAGATCGGCATTATCAATGCGTTTTTTCTTATCGGCCAGCAGGTCAGGAAGATCCAGTTCATACACAGCAACAGCCGCATCTTTATTTCTCAGTGAAAAGGTATCGTATCCTGAAGCAAAAATCAGGTATTGCCCGCATCCGTTCTCAATTTCATCCCGAAGCTTTCTCTCACAATAGGCGCTTCTTCCCAGCACAGAAGGAGACAGCTGCTGATTCACAATAAGCCTCAGGCCTTCCTCTTTCGTTCCTTCAAATCCTGGAAAGAAAAAGCTGATTCCCTGCATCATGTTTTCAGCAATCTGATCATAATCTTTCCCCAGAATCTTCTTTGCCATGCTATCTGCAAAAACAGGGGATTCGTTGTTTTCAAAGTGATATGCTCTTGCGAAGCAACTCACTTTTGCCGTTGTATTATCCATAGCAGCATACTCCTCTATATGTATCAACAGTGTCTCACTAAGAACCGTCCCCCTGACACACTATCGTGTCAAAGAGAACCGTCCCCCTGACATACTTTGCATATTTTCTCCCAATTTCGGTTTTCGCACCACCACACCGTCCGCTCAGTCACGTCATATACCATAGACACAACTGTCGGACAAACTTCCTGTGAGACAGCTTTCAGTATCTTGAAACAGTCATCTACATCAAAATCATCAGAGGCTTTTTTCAGCATGGCTTCTGCCTTATGATACCGGTCCCATCCCATCCAGGGATGCTTCTCTGAATCCTGCTTATAAGGGGAGAAATTTGTCATTATCTTATACTCCGGCTTTTCGTAGTATTCGAATCCCTGGCCCGGTATGATGTGCAGTACATTGCCTCCCTCATCTGACAGGGCTGACATAAAAGTTACCCCTGGAATACTGAAGACTGGTCTTTTTTCTACGATCTCCCGGATTTCCTGCAGGTTCTTCTTTTGCAGCAGCAGATCAATGTCCAGCATGATGATATTCTCTCCCGGACCTGTCGGATTGGATCGTTGATCAAAGGGCCAGCAAGTGGGCATTCCAACAAAGTCACCACGGTAATTTGCTCCAAACAAGGGCATCCAGCCTTCTATGGCATCATTGACTTCAATATATACTCCCTGGTCTGCTGGCCGCACTCTGTATTCCATATCCAATAGATCCAGGTTCCATCCTACCATCGTTTTTTTCTTATTTACAACAATACTTGTACACATTTCAGTTCACATGCTCCTCCATTGTCAGTTCCCATGCTTTGCATCCTCATCTATGACAGATTCTTGAATTAAAAAGTGACCGCTCGTTTCCTTAATTATAGAGAACGAACGGTCACCCGTCAAGACCTTTTTGTTTTTCTGATACATATATGGCTTATCATTTCACCGAATAACATACCTCAGTGACAAACTCATCCGGATTCTGTGTTTCATGAGGACTGACATGATAGATATTGAACATAGCTCCTGCAAATTCGTATCCATTTGCATTGACCCATGAAATCACTGCCCCGTACACATCCGGCATCTGCTCATATCCGCCTTTTACCATACAACTTGCAACCTTTACCTCCGGAAGCGTTTTGAATTTTACATGCTCCGTATCAGGATATGTGCCTTTGACTGTTTTCCAGGCAATCAGTTCCACATCTTTTTCTTTGTACTCATCATCCAGATACTCTGCCGCCACAAGGCAAGGCTCTGTGGGGACCATTTTCAAAGGTTCTGTTTCGTCGTTGAGGATCTGCCATACCATGCCTTCGTCTTCATAGTGCGGAATCGTCATATATACGGTTGCCGCATAACGTTCAGGGATTGTTTTAATCGTAACATCGTAATTCATATTCTGCTCCTTTCTCAGCCGCTTTCGCGCTGAATCCAGAAGCCGCATCTGATATTCCATCGTTTCTGTGATCTCTTTCAGTTCTGTCTGGCGCCTGGCCAGGTAGAGATCCAGCAACTCTCTGTCATCATAGTTCTCAAGGATCTTTACGATTTCTGCCAGCTGAAAACCCATATCTTTCAGCGCTGTAATACGCCCTACGACAGGCAGCTGATCAGGACTGTAGTACCGGTATCCTGTAAAACGATCAATCTCAGCAGGCGGCAGCAGGCCAATATCATCATAATGACGGAGCATACGGATGCTGACTCTGGATAGTTTTGAAAATTCACCGATCTTCAACATTTTACTTTACCTCCATGGGGTTTTTTTGAGCTCATCATTACTGTAATACCTACCACAATGGTAGAGTCAAGGAAAAAATGATATAATATTTTTGCAATATGTTAAATGACAGTTTTTTAATTTACAGGAGAATCATAGAAATGAAAGAGATTCTGGAAAAAAATGTGAAGTGTATCCATGCAAGACTGGAGCAGGGGCTTTCTCTACTTCAGGAATATTATGAAGTGATAGAGTGTGCTGTGGATTCTCAGCTTGCCAACCCGGTGATAGGAGGCAGGCCTCATCATGCCAGGCGGTTTGATATTAAAGGTGTGGGCAACCTGCTGTTAATGACGGTCACCGAAGCTGAGGAAAATCAGTTGAGTTCTTTCGTTATTATGCCCTATTTTAAGAATCTTCCCTTGTTTTCCACGGATTATGTCTATTCCGGTGAGAAACGATTCTTCCTGCTGGAGATTTATGATCTGTCAATTGAACAAGATGATGCCTTCAAAGAGGGAATCGAAGCATTTTCTGATTTTGGAAAAGAATTAACCGACATGCAGGATATTCCAACCCGACCGGCCTGGTATGATGATATTCGTCCTGTCTGCTATGCCAAAGCACCTGAATTGAGCCAGGATGATCTGACAATAGAGAAGTTTCTGGAATTTCTTCAATTATTCGTCGATATGGAAAAGGCTGCACCTGTCCTGGAAGGCAGCGAGTTGATGGGAAAATGGAAAAAGAACAAGGACTACGCAGACCGGCTCATAGATGAGGGCGGTGTATCCACAGACCTTTTCACCCAGGCTCTTGGCGCAGAAAATACCAGAAGGTTCTTCCATGAGGTCTTTTTTGGCGCTGATTGTTATAAACCTGAATAGAAGCCGGAAAACTAAGCCAGCCATCATTATCAAAAAATTGGATTATATAGATAAATCATATAAGGGGACAAATAAAAAGATGACGCAGAAAAAGCTTATCAATCAAATCAGACAAATAGAGCGTTTCATGGATACCAGAGACTCTGACGGCCTAAGCAACAGAGAAAAGATAAAGAAAAACCAGCACATCATCCGCAGAATTCCGACGACTGACAAGTCGAAGAGCTATGAGGATGCCGGTACCCCTGCAGATGATGGCGTATTCTCCCCGGGGATCGTCATCCAGGATGACCGGCTGATCGGTTTTGGTATCCATATTTTGAATGAGGATATTTATCCTCTCCAAAGTTTTGAGATCTATCTGAGAAAATGCGGACTGACCGGACAGCTGGATCTTTCAGGCTGCGAGGACCTGCTCTTTGTAGATCTCTATCACAACGGGATCACAGGAATCGACGTAACAGGGGCAAAGGCGCTGAGGATCCTGGGACTCCAGGATAACCAGATCGAATCGCTGAATGTCAGAGACCTGGCTGTCTGTCAGGGAATTGATGCGGGAATGAACCGGCTGCGAGCCCTGGATGTCAGCCGGAATTCTGAGCTGGTGGAACTCTATATCAATGATAATCAGTTCTCAGAGATTGATCTGAAGCCCTGTCCGAAATTAAAATATTTTTATTGTCACAGGAACCAGATGAAAGAGCTTGACACGACAGGCAACCCACTGCTCAGACATTTGAACGCCACGGATAATCCCATGAAAGAGATCCGGTCCCTGGCGCCGCAGCGGGATGGCCGGCTGCCCCTTACACTAAAGGCGGAAGGGCCGGGAACTGTGGGCTTGAAATATAATCCGGTGTATGATGCCCAGTGGAAGGAAACCGGAGAGTGGCAGCAGACTTATTATGCCTGCCCCCAGCAAGGGGCTTCCTTCTCAGGCTGGTTTGACAGTCAGGGGGAAATGCTGTCGAAAGAACCGGAGTGGGTAGATGAGTATGGAGCCAGCCGTATTTTGACGGCAGTCTTTCGACAGGAATAAACTCTCTATCCCCTCACGAAGGGGGCAGAATTAGATTTCTATCTTCGTACGAAGGGGGTAGGATAAGATTTCTATCCCCGTACGAAGGGAGCTCTGTATTCGGCATTGATCTCCCGTATTTCTTTTTCACCGTCGATATAAGGCTGGTAAATCTTTTCGATTCGTCCACCGCCGCGATTGTCACACCCGGAACAGAACTCGCAATCTATGCCGCATGCTCCCCACAATGCCTGATGAACGATGCGAATTCGCTCCTCCCTCGTAGTATCCTTGATTAATAATGATTTCATCGCAATCATCCTCCTATCTGTAATCAGCAGATACCTCTTTATAATCCCTTTTGCCATCAATATAATCCACATAAGCAATCTCTGGATTCTTTCCATGAAACACAGCACATAAGCCGCACATATCACAATCCGATATACAGACAAATTTCTTTCTGATGTATTCTGCACGCTCTTCCTTCGTGGAATCAGATATCTCAGGTGGTCTCATCATTATTCCTCCTCAGTCCAGAATCTATCCATCTATGTGGATGATTTTTCGGATTATTTTCTGTCCCTCCCTTGAAACTATATTCATAATACCTTAATCCAGCTGCCGGTTCAATATTTTTCAGATTCTCTATTGACCCAGTTTTTGCTGCTGCATTTATGAGGATATTGCAATTTCCTCGTATTATAGTGTTATAGCCTTTTCTTTACCTTTTCTACAGGTTAGGCTATGATGT
>JBGUIF010000201.1:0-10579 GCA_045112755.1 Anaerobutyricum sp. | reverse complement strand
GCTTGCAGAAACCAGCATGCTCAGACAGCGAAAAACGTACTGAAAGGTATCGGCGCAGGAGCAGCTACGGTAGCAAGTTTCGCAGTGGTTGTTATTACTGGTGGAAAGATTAATCCGAAGAACTGAGGTGCAGGACTATGGCAAACGAAGAAAAGAAAATCTGGGGAATTCATACGCAGGATGATAATTTGTTCCTCAAAGGTAATGTGATAGCTATTGGCTGGCATGAAATGGGCGATCTTAGTCTCATTGATGAAAACCGGGATGCTTTTAAGGATAAGTATGTTCAAGTTTATCCAGACGCCAAGAAGGGCAGCATTGCCACCGCAGCGGGTATGCTTTATCGCTTCTGTTATGAGGTCCAGATCGGCGACTATGTCGTCTTCCCTTCCAAGAGCAATCGTGAGGTTAATATTGGCACGGTGGAAGGAGATTATGCGTATGATCCGTCCCAGATGGAGTATGTCCAGACCAGAAAGGTAAAGTGGTTGAAACACCTGCCACGCATGTCCTTCTCACAGGGAGCTCTGTATGAAATCGGATCTGCGATGTCATTCTTCATGGTAAAGAACTATGCCGATGAATTTATGACAGCACTGGATAAGGGATTCAAAAAATCATCTGCAGCAGCTGATGAAGATGAGACCGTAGGCGCAACGGCCGACGATATCATTGAGAGCACAAAAGATTTTATCCTAAAGGAACTGAGTCGTCAGTTGAAGGGCTATGAGCTGGAGCAGTTCGTTGCAGATCTTCTTCGTGCGATGGGATACCGGACCACGGTGTCTCCCCAGGGAGGCGATAGTGGCATTGACATCACGGCATACAAGGATGAGCTTCCGCCTCGTATCTTGGTCCAGGTGAAGAGCCAGGACAGCGACATTAAGGAGACGACGATCCAATCATTGAAAGGTGCGATGCGTGAAGGTGACTACGGCCTGTTTGTTACGCTGTCCAATTATACAAAGAATGCACAGAAATATCTTGATAGCACCCCGATTATTCGAGGTATCAACGGTACGGAGTTGGTTGATTTGATTTTGAAATATTATGAGGGTCTGAGCGAGAAGTATCGTAAGATGATTCCACTCAAGATGGTTTACATCCCGGTACCGAGAGAGGGGTGATGACGTATGATGATCAGCCCAGAGGGGTATATAGAAAGCTATAAAAACAAACCATATAAAGAATTATTAACAGTTCGGAATAAACTGCTCGAAGAAATCCGGGCTTTTGAGGACCATACATATAATCTGGAGATTGAGGGGATGCATCCTTCTCCAGAAGTTGTTTATCAATGTAATCTTGAATATTTGGGGAAGCTTTGTGAACTGATTGCGGAGAAGTATAACCAGGAATATGTCTGGGGAGAGACAGCTGATGAATCTTAACTAGGAGTGATACAAGATTATCTCAAAGCTACACAGAGGCAGAGATCATAGATGAAGAACGCGAGATCCGATAAACGGAAGAAAAACACAAGTAAATTCATATCCCTGATCCTCCGGCACAGACCGGAGGCCATTGGCATTTCTCTGGACGAACATGGCTGGGCGAATGTACAGGATTTGATCGACGGGATCAACCGTTCCGGAGGTCATTTTCTGGATATGGAGAAGCTGGAAGAGATTGTCCGGACCGATGAGAAGCAGAGATATTCCTTCAATGAAGATCACACTCTGATCCGGGCTAATCAAGGGCACTCCATTCCTGTTGATGTGGAACTGGAGGAGAAGACTCCGCCGGACATCCTTTGGCATGGTACCGGGGAGAAATATGTTTCCTCTATAGATAGTCAGGGCCTGATTCCCAAAGGACGGTTGTATGTCCACCTTTCCTCGGATATGGAAACGGCGAAAAAGGTCGGAAGCAGGCATGGGAAACCGGTGATTTATGAGGTTGATTGTCGAAAAATGACGGAAGATGGGTATGCTTTCTATCTGTCGGCCAATCAGATCTGGCTGACTAAGGAAGTGCCGGTTCAATATTTAAAGAAGCTGGACAGAGCTCAAGGAGACGGACGATTATGAAACCATTTGAGATGAAAGACTATAAAGTATTTGATATGTTCAACAATCAATGGGCATTGGTTACTGCAGGGAGATAAGGGTGGATAAAATCAATGTCATCAGAAAACACTTGGATCATGAGCGGTCTCGACTGGGATGACCCGGACCGGATCCGTTCATGGAGAGAACTAACTACATACGTGGATCAGGTGGGTTTTCTTCCCCTGTTCAAAAATGAGATCAGAGGCTTTTCCGCTGAGGAACAGGTGTCATCTTTGTTTTGGTGGACAGGCGATCCGGAACAGGATCCATGGGCATGGAGAGAGCTGATTGCGGCAGATCACCAGGTAGCTTATGGGAAGTTTTTTGATAAGAAAGCTGGATTTATCAGCCTTGAGTGGCTGCCCTATTTTGCCAATGCCCGCAGGAATGGCTATGATTTTGATGCCAGGTGGGAGGACGGACTGGCCAGCCGCAGGGAAAAGATCATTATGGATCAGCTAACCGATAAAGATTCAGATGGCGATATGACCTTCCTGGAGAGACAAATCCTCTCCACTGATCTGAAGAAGCAGGCAGGCTTTGGAAAAAATGGAGAAAAGAACTATCCGGGTATTATCACTGGCCTGCAGATGCAGACCTATCTTGTGATCACGGATTTTCACAGAAGAGTGAATAAGAAAGGGGTTCCCTATGGAATGCCTGTTTCCGTGCTGCAGCCTCCGGAAGCGGTCTGGGGGTATGAGACCATTACCAGCGCTTATCATCAAAAGCCAGCGGAATCTTGGCAGAAGATCTACGATCACTTGACAGCCTTGTATCCCGGAAACTGGGACAGAGATATTGTTAAGATGATCGGGAAAAGACCCGGTTAAAGGGAAGAATCATGAACTATGAAGGAATCGTATACCGGCCTCCCAGCGAGGCCCGAAGTCTGATCATACAGGTCACCATAGGATGCAGGCATAACCAATGTACATTTTGCAGCATGTATAAAGACAAGGTTTTTCGAATCCGCAGCGGCGAAGAGATTTACCGTGATTTGGAAGAGATGAGTCAACTCTATGGCAGTTTGCCACTCAGGATTTTCCTGGCTGACGGGGACGCTTTGACCCTGGATACGGACAGACTTCTGGAGATCCTGTCATGGATCAGAAAGCTGTTTCCTGTTTGCCAGAGAGTCACGATTTATGGTACGGCAGGAGATGTAATAAAAAAGTCACTTTCTGAGCTTGTTACTTTGAGAGAAGCCGGACTTGCCATGGTCTACCTGGGAGCAGAATCCGGGAGTGATGAGATCCTTAAGCACATTAAAAAGGGGTTGGGAAGAGACCATATGATACGGGCGGGAGCTATGTTGAAAGAAGCAGGAATCGAATTGTCTCTCACTCTGATATCCGGATTGGGAGGAAGAGAGCATCTTAAGGAGCACGCCCTTATGTCTGCTGATCTTGTCAGCAGGATCAGGCCGGAATACCTGGGATATCTGACTTTGATGCTGGAAGGGGATACTCCTATGCGAAGAGAAGTAGAAGCCGGGCAGATGGAACTGCTTGATCCAGCAGAAGTTCTGGAGGAGATGAAACTTTTCTTAAACCATGTAGATTCTCCCGGAACCATTTTCCGGGCAAACCATGCATCCAACTATCTGAACCTGCGGGGAGAACTGAATCGGGATATTCCTGAGATGATCCGGCAGATCGATTATGCAGAAAAGACGCATTCCTTCAGACCGGAAGGCCTTCGTGGCCTTTAGAAAAAAAGGGTTGGTTATCTATTGATTGATATGAGAAGAGATAAAGATGTAAACATACACAATGAAATAAAAGATTCCTCTTCAGAATATCTGCAGGAGGCGATAGAGCAGTTCCAAAGACACGGTTTTACTGTTTCCTATTTTGAAAAAGGAATGGATGCGGCAGAGTATTTGTGCGATCAGATTCAGGGGAAGACAGTTGGATTTGGCGATTCAGCGACTTTGACTTTCCTTCATCGAGACATGGTGACAGGTACTGTGTCCAAGATAGATAGCGAATGTAATCTTAGGAACTGGAAATCAAAGTAAAAACACGGGGGTTTTATGCGTCAGGACAATATCGAAATGTTTCAGGATACGATGCGTATTCTTGAACAAGGCTATTATACAATCGGGGGTCAGAGAATCGAGTTAAAGCTCTCCCGTAAACAGATGGAAGCTGCGGATGTGTATCTTCCGAGAGAAATTAAGATTCTGTCTGAGAATAAGGATTTTCAGCATGTCCACGCCATCGGAAGATGCGGATACGGATGCGAAAACGCGGATTCCTTTAGTCTCGCCAGAAAAAGAATGGAGCAGTTCTCCTACAACTTAGGCGAAAAGGGGGCAAAGCCGATCCTTGTTCTGAATCTAGCAAATGCGGTAAATCCGGGTGGCGGTGTTCGCCGCGGTGCGAAGGCGCAGGAAGAGGATCTGTGCAGGAAGAGCTCTCTTTTGCTGTCTCTTGAAAGCAGGAATGCCCGCCCATATTACGATTATAATAAATCGCTCCATACGGATATGGGATCGGATGCAATCATCATCAATCCGCAGGTGGAAATCATAAAAGATGAAAAGGGAGACTTACTCCCGGATACAGTTATTGTTGCTGTCATGACCTGTGCTGCACCGAGATTCCGAAGCGGTAAAGTGGAAGGCATATCACAGGCGGAATATAAAGAAATGATGTATCGGCGTGTTACTGGTATGCTGAAGACCGCCGCATATCTGGGCTATCGACATCTTGTTCTGGGAGCTTTCGGCTGTGGCGCCTTTCATAACGATGCCCGTGTTGTTTCTGATCTCTTCTACAAAGCCTTAAAGGAATTTGATTACGACGGTATGAAGGAAAAGGACATGTTCCGCAGGATTGACTTTGCGGTCATGGACCATTCAGCTGATCAGTACAACTTCAAGGAGTTTTCCCGGAACTTTGCTCACTTCTATCGTGATGAAGATCAGGTTGAGATCAATTGTGCGCTGGAAACAAAGAAGAAAATGGAAAGCCATCTGGATGCGATCCGCGGATGCATTTTCGGCGGTGCCGTCGGTGATGCGCTGGGCTATCCGGTAGAGTTCCTTTCCGAGGAGGCCATCTTCTCAAAATACGGTTCTCAGGGAATTACGTCATATGGGAAAGATCCGCAGACAGGAAAAGCGCTCATTTCTGATGATACACAGATGACACTCTTTACGGCTAATGGCTTACTGGTAGGGGATACCAGGGGGGCCATGCGTGGAATTCAGGGATGGCCCAGACACTATGCAGCGAATGCTTATCAGGAATGGCTGTTGACTCAGGAATGTTCTATGCATGATGTGATCCGGGATGACCGGTTTTCTGATATCAGAAGATATTCCTGGCTTCTTGAAGTTCCGGAACTGTATTCAAGAAGGGCACCTGGCAACACCTGTCTTTCTGCGCTCGAGCAGGAGCAGCAGGGAGAAAGGTTTGACGACTATGTAAAAGCCAAGCGTAATCATAGTAAAGGCTGCGGAGGCATCATGCGTGTTGCACCTATTGCAGTCAATTATCAGATAGATATGGAAAAGCTAGATATGGAGGGGGCCCAACTGGCCGCCATCACGCATGGCCATTCACTTGGATATATGCCGGCAGCGGTATTGGTTCATATCATCAATCGAATCGTATTCCCGCCGAAAGGTGCAAAAATGCCCCTGAAAGAAATTGTTTTGGAGGCACGGGATACAGTGGGTCGGATCTTTGCCGGCGATCCGCATCTTCAGGAATTGACCGACATCATAGACCGGGCAGTAAGCCTTGCGGAATCAGGAAATGAAGACGATTTGGATAACATTCATCAACTCGGAGAAGGCTGGGTTGCGGAAGAAACACTGGGGATTTCACTTTACTGTGCATTGAAATACCAGCACGATTTCTCGGGCGGAATTATTGCGGCGGTCAATCATAAAGGTGACAGCGATTCAACCGGTGCAGTAACCGGAAATATCCTGGGAGCATTGCTGGGATATGAAGCCATTGAGGAAAAATGGAAAAAGGATCTGGAACTGTCGGATGTGATTCTGGAAGTAGCGGATGATCTCTGCCACGGCTGCCAGATGTCTGAATACAGCCATTACCATGATGAAGACTGGGAGTCGAAGTATATCTATATGCATCGTCGCCGGATAAATCCGCCTACTATTTTCTTCTGGAAAGACAATGAGGAAAATGGATTCCTTTCAAATTGGTATCGATGCAAATTTGTCATAGACGATTTCGAGTACCTTCATGTAGAACAGTATATGATGGCTCAAAAGGCAAAACTGTTCCATGATTCTGCCCGATATACAGCGATCCTGCGTGCAACCAAGCCTTGGGAATGTAAGGCTCTTGGAAAGCAGGTCACACCTTTTGATGCAAAAACATGGAATGCTGTCAAATACGATATTGTGAAAGATGGCAACCGGGCTAAATATGAACAGAATCCGGATCTTAGAAGAATGCTTTTAAGTACAGGAGATGCTGTTCTTGCAGAAGCCAATCCGAAGGATAAGATTTGGGGGATCGGACTGGATGCAGAGACAGCTTTTCATGTGGACATGTCCAAGTGGCCAGGCAAGAGTTTGTTAGGCCACGCACTGATGGAACTTCGGGCAGAGTTTGCCGATACTTCTGTGAAAGAGACTGAGCTTCGGATGGTGAAAGGCGAAAAGATACGGTGACAAGTACCGTGTCCTGCAAATAAGGCGAACCTGCCATTTAGACTATAAGAAGTGCAATTCTCTCATAAAAAGACATTGCAAGAGTTATTAGAAAGCGTGGATAGTGGATAAGATGATAACAGCAAAAGAAGCCTATGGGATAATAAAAGAATGCGCTAAGATGCCAATCACTAATCTTATAGAAACAAGAGAGAGTTTTCTGAGTATTACAGAAGCATATTTATCTGTAAGTAAAGCCACTGGAGAAAGCGAAATATTTTATAATGCTGCTGGTTTTATAACCAGAATTTGCGATGGTTACAAATATGTATTTCTTGACGAAATGTTTGAGGATTTCATAACCTTTTATAAAAAGAATACGGATGAAAAGTCCCTTGCATTTCTGTATGCATCAGCGTGGAACACATTGTTTTATCATAATGATGGATGTCTGAATAATTACAGGGATGATAGCGAAAAACAGAAAATAATACTCCGATGGAATAAAATTGAGCAGACCCTTTATGAAGATATTCGTTCAATCATTGATAATGAAGAAATAAATTATCCTCCGACTGTATTGGATAAATTCGATGATCCTTATTTTAGGATTAAGCCATTTATGCTTAGAAATGGGTGGACAACTGATTCTATAAGCAGGACATGGATGAGGTATACCAGCGAATGATGTTATAATACGCTTACAATAAATTAAGACGCAAATCGTTTTATTCAAATAATATATATTATCCATATCTGTTGAAGAAAATATTGAGGAATCAAAATGAATTATTTAAAATTATTATATGATCAGGTATTTAATTCCGATGGCTCAGTAAAAAACTGTGGAAAAGACAAATGTATTGAGCTTATTTGTGCTTTGAAGGATAAGTGCGTCGGAATCGATTTTGGAAATCAGAATACAGGAATGATGAATATCCGTGAGATAAGAAAAATTTTTTCCAGATAAAAACATAGACTTTGGAGACCAATATGTATTCAACCACTTCTCCTAAAAAAATTGTTATATTTGGCGGAGGTACAGGCTTATCCTGCATCCTATCCGGACTAAAACAGTTCCCATTAGATGTAACAGCTGTTATAACTGTAAGCGATGACGGAAGCAGTACAGGTGTTTTAAAAGAGGAACTGGATATCCCCGCAGTCGGCGATATAGGAAAAGTACTCCTGGCTATGGCTAATGTAGATGAAGACTTTGTCCGATTACTTCGATATAGATTTCAGAAAGACGGATCTCTCCATAACCATCCGGTACGCAATGTATTACTTGCCGCTCTTATTGACATCAAAGGAAACCTTACAGAAGCCACAAACTATATGTGTCAACTTCTCAACATTAGAGGAACTGTATTACCGTTAACCGAAGACAAAGTAGACCTCATCGGATATGGACAGGAAACATGTTATGTTGGTGAACGGGAAGTAAGCCAAAATGCAGAAGATATCTATCATTTGGCTTATGACCACAAGATCAAAGTCAACAAGGATATAATCGAAAAAATAAAAGAAGCTGACTTACTGGTATTAAGTCCGGGAAGCCTGTACACAAGCATTCTGCCACACTTAATAGTACCATCGATAAAAGAAGCAATGGAAAACTCATCCGCTCCTATCATGTACATTTCAAACCTTGTAACCCAGCCGGGAGAAACCGACAACTACACTGTAAGCGACCATATCCGAGTACTAAACGATAACTTAGGGACAAGGAAAGTAAACATAGTCGTAGCAAACTCCGGCCAGGTCAATATGAACGTATCAGACATATATAAAGCTGAAAACAAAGATATGGTCATATTAGATTATGATAAAGTAGAAGAACTACAAGCAGAAGTCATCGCCAACGATATCATTCGTATCGATCAAGGAAGCATCCGACACAACGAGATGAAGACAGCATATCTGGTGTTTTCATATTTTATGAAGTAGAAGAGTATTATTAGTATTGTTAGAACAGGTGATCTAAGCCGGTGTCACACTGGCTCGGAATTGCAAACATGTGTTAATTAACATGATGGGACAGTGAGTGGGAACGTGTTTAATTGTCCCACTTTGACAAAAAGCATACAAAGCAATTTTATTCGAGAAAGCATACTGCTTATTTTTTAATATTACATTTTCTCAGCCACCATATCGGTGGCTGCCTTTATATATGGTACTTTCCCAGGCCGAATCCAAGCATCTATGTCTTCTTCATCCAGCATGACAGGCATCCTGGCATTGATCATCTTCAGGTCAGGGGTGGCTGGCCTGGTCAGTATAGCGAAGACGGGGTATTTAAATCCCATATATCCTTCTTCAATCCGGTAGATTCCGGCAAAAAAGGTCACGGCTTTCCCGGTTGGCTGGATAGCATACTGGTCTTTTGGGATAATCCTGCCGCCAGACTGGATACGACTCCACTCATAATAGTAGGCAGCCGGGATGACGCAGCGATGCCTCAGCCAAGACTCTTTAAAGATATCCGTATCTTTAGCATTTTCCACCCTGGCATTTATGACTGGCTTTTCAAGACCTTCGATATGGAAGCCCCAGACCATAGGAAACTCTTTTCTGTTTCCGGACCGGTCAGGGGCAATGACAGGGACCATATCATCCGGGCTGACGATCCCGTCTTTTTTCAGGGGCCTTCCCAGATGTATGATCATGTTTTCTGTCAGACGGCACCTTCTTGTTCTTTCGATGATGGGCAGTAATTCTGATGAAGGCTCCAGATAATAACGGGTACACATAGAAAAGACCTCCCTTCCCTTACGTCAATCCATGTCTTTCCTTAAACTCACTGATCTCATTTCTTCTGATCTCCTGCAGGCTGTCAATCTCTGACCGGGTCGGATAATCCCTCGAAGAAACGATTCCCAGTACTTTTCCGATAATCTTTACTTCGCTTTCCGGAAGGAAAGGGTAGTCTTTATTGAGAGAATATAGTAAGCTGTTTTCTCCCAGTCTTTTGATGTGTAGTCCCGCACTGGAAGAACAGATCACGTCCTCTCCAATCTCTGCAGATTCCGTGTATTTTACGTATACATATTCGCCATTGCGGTAACCGGGCTCCATACTGTCCCCCTTGACCCGGATGATGCCGTCAGCATTTTCATTCCTTCTGTCACAAAAAACAAAACAGTAATCATCCACAGGGATATCACTGAATGCATACCCACTGCCTGCCGCAGCTTTGGTGGAGATGTGATCGAGCATCATGGTATTCTCATCCAGCCTGGTTTCCTCAGACCGAAGTTGTTCATCAAGGATATCGGAGATCATATGGTCAATGACCCTCTGTCCCCCTCTGGAAATGCGGCGATATTGGTCGATCAATGATCTTTCATGCGGAGTAAATCGATCTTCCGGATGGATCCCGAATAGATCATTCAGGGTGATCTCCAGGATGTCACAGAGACCGGGGAAGAGATCGGCGTCCGGCCGGTACTTTCCTGCTTCCCAGTTGATCACGGTATTCCTGGTAACGTTCATCTTCTCTGCCAGTTCTCTTTGGGAGTAACCTGCTTCTTTGCGAAAGGTCTTGATCCGTTCCCCGAAAGCCCTGGTCGATTCCCTGATCTTTTTATCTTTGATTCGGATGATCTCCGGACTGCTTTCTTTTTTATCCATAATCCCTCCTGAAATAATACGTGTAAATAAGATGTGTACTTTTTTGTCTCCCATTTTCCTGGGAGAATGGGTGTTATCTATGTTATTTGAATTAGTAACCAGGAAAAGAACATCTGTTTGGTCTCATTGTAGCACATATTATCTTAACATGCAACAAGAAAATACAATGCCACAGTAGATATGATGTTAACACTTTCCTCTTGATTTCTCTTTGCCTCTCCTATATAATGAACATACGTTCTACAAATGATCCTAT
>JBGUIF010000200.1:0-18227 GCA_045112755.1 Anaerobutyricum sp. | reverse complement strand
AAGCCGCAGAATATCATAGTTTCCGACAGCGGAAAGGTCATGGTAACGGATTTTGGCATTGCGAAAGTGGCGACCATGGATACCATTTCCTCCAATGATATGGGATCTGTCCACTACATTTGTCCGGAGCAGGCCAGGGGAGGCTTCACTGATGCCAGAAGTGATATATATTCCCTGGGAATCACGATTTATGAGATGGCGACCGGCAAGGTACCCTTTGATGGAGAGAACAGTGTGGCCATCGCGCTGATGCACATCAGGGATGAGATTACGCCTCCTCGCTGTTATTTTCCGGATATCCCTGTAAGCCTTGAGAATATCATCCTCAAGTGCACCATGAAGAAGCCCGAACAGCGTTACCGCAGTGCTTCTGAACTGATCAGTGATCTGGAAAGAGTATTTGAATCTCCCGACGGAGATTATGTCTATACGAATCTGATGGTCGATGATTCCCCCACGGTGAAGAGAGATGGGGAGGAATTGAAGCAGATCAGGGAATCCCTGCTTGACGACCAGGAAAAACTGACCGGGGAGGCTGACTCTCACAAAAAGGATGGTTCCAGTGAGGATCAGGATGTGAGAAGGCTGATTCCACAGGAAGATGATGAAAAGAGAAGAAGAGATGACGACGATGCTTTGAGTGAGGAAGAGAAAGAGGAGGACCACTCCCGGCTGGAGAAGCTGGTGATTGTCCTGACGGTAATCATAGGTATCGGCATTGCCGGAGCGGCAATCTATTCTCTGGGTAATGCTTTTCATCTGTTCCCGGGAAGCACGACAGGCACTATGATTTCCGGAACAGGGACGACCAGCCTGTACCCGCCAGCGACGAATACCGGACTGGTGGAGGTTCCGTCTTTTCTTGACCTGAACCGCAATGAGGCGGAGACAAAGGTCACCAGCCTGGGGCTGCGATGTACTTTTGTCTACGATGAAGGTGCGACCTCTGCGGTGGAAGACCTGATCGTGGTGCGCCAGGACTACAAGGAAGGTGAGAAAATTGCGGCCGGGACCAGGATTACCCTTACTCTGGGTATGAAAAAGGAGACGTCTGACCGTATTGAAGTGCCGAATCTGGTCAATCAGTCAGAGGATGAAGCCTCCATTACCCTTGAGTCCATGGGGCTTGGAGTGATGAAGACCTACGCCACCAGTGACACGGTGAAAGAAGGATATGTCATAAGGCAGAGTCCTGCCGGAGGCAGCATTGTGAATAAAGGATTCACAGTGACGATCACCATCAGCAAGGGCCTTGAGCAGGTGAGGGTGCCGACCCTGACCGGCCAGTCTCAGAAGAATGCGGAGAGAGAACTTAACCGGGTGGGGCTGATCCTTGGAAATATCACCTCTGATTACAGCGGGGAAGTTGGCGTGGGAGATGTCATTTCCCAGGATATTCCTGCGGGAACCATGGTGGATAAAGGTACGGCAGTGAATATTGTGATCAGCCTGGGTGAGCAGGAGAAATATCATTATGAAGGGACTCTGATGCTGGATGCCGGCCCCTTTAAAGAGGGGGAATCCGGACATCTGGAGATGGTTTTGGAGCAGGGAGACACTACGATTTCCATCTATTCCAAAAATGATGTGTCCAATGATGACTTTCCTATGAATCTGACTTTTGACGGGATTCAGGAAGGCAGCGGGAATGTGATTCTCTATGTGAACGGTGAGGAGGCTGCCTCCTACCCGGTGATGATTCAGGCAATCGCGGACTGACGGCCCTGTGAGCAGACAGGACGCAGAACTTGTGAGCAGACGTCACAAGTAAAGAATACTTCCGGCAGCGGCTCTGTTGGGCCTTTGCCGTTGACCACGGATCCCCCGTTTCCCGTAAGGCAGCGGGGGATTTCCTGTATTGAGGGTTGGAGGAATACAAAAAGATGAGAGGAAGAATTATTAAAGGAGTGGGAGGCCTTTACGATGTCCATGTGGGCGGGGACCGGATCTATGCCTGCAGAGCAAGGGGGATTTTCCGAAAGAAGAAAATCCGGCCCAATGTGGGAGATTATGTGGAGATTGAGATTCTGTCCGAGCAGGATATGGAGGGAAGCATTACTGTGATCCATGAGCGCAGGAACAGCCTGATCCGGCCCATGGTGGCCAATGTGGACCAGGCGCTGCTGGTTTTTGCTTTCCATGAACCGGAACCCAACTATTATCTTCTCAACACCTTTCTCGTCATGATGGAACAGCAGGGAGTACCGGTGATACTCTGTTTTAACAAGACGGATCTCTCCAGTCCTGAGGAGAGAAACTATGTGAGAGAGAGTTTTCGGGGAAGCGGGGTCCAGCTGCATACGATCTGTGCCCACTCTGACGATACGGAGTCCATAGGGAAGCTGCTTTTGGGAAAGACCACAGTCCTGGCAGGCCCTTCCGGCGTGGGCAAGTCCTCCCTGCTCAATAGGATCAGCGGGACCTTTTCCATGGAGACCGGGGATGTCAGCGAGAAGATTAAAAGAGGAAAGCACACCACCAGGCATTCAGAACTGATCTATATCGGAGATGATTCTTATCTGGTGGATACTCCCGGCTTCAGTTCCCTGGATCTGGCCGATATGGAGAAGGAAGATCTGAAACAATACTTTCCTGAGTTTTCTTACTGCGAGCCCTGCCGCTTTCTTGATTGTCTGCACATCAATGAGCCTGACTGCGCGGTGAAGCAGGCAGTGGAGGAAGGAAGGATCAGCCGCCTTCGTTACGATAATTATCGTCTTATGTTTGAAAATCTGAGTGCAAAGAGGAAATGGTAGATGAAAGTTTTGATTATATCCGGCGGGCAGGTGGACATTGGCCAGCTGAAGAACTATGTACAGGAAAATGACTATCACCGGATCATTGCCGCGGATTCCGGACTGGCAGTCTGCCGCGAGGCAGGGATTGTGCCCACAGAGATTCTAGGAGACTTTGACAGTCTGAAAGATCCTGACATGATTGAACAGTATAAAAAAAGAGGGGTACCGGTAAGGACTTTTCCAGAGAGAAAAGATTATACAGACACGGACCTTGCCATGCAGCATGCCTGCGGGTTCGAGCCGGAACAGATGGATGTCTTCGGCGCAACCGGCAGCAGGATGGATCATACCATGGCCAATATTTTCAATCTCAGTTTTCTGGCAGAGAGGGGCATAAAATGCCGGCTGGTGGACAGCCATAATCAGATTGAGATGTTGAAGGGTCCCTGTGAGAAGGTCTATGAACGGCGGGAGGACCTTCCCTTTTTTTCTCTGCTGGCCTGCAGTGAGAGAGTGGAGGGGCTGACCCTGAAAGGGTTCTCCTATCCTTTGGAGGCCTTTTGTCTGGAGAGGTCCGTCAGCATAGGAATCAGCAATTATTTGACAGAAAAAAAAGGAACCCTTCGCTTTGAGGAAGGATTCCTTCTGGTAATCCGATCCAGAGACTGATCGGGAAAAACGGGCACATGCTGGCCCGGAACTGTCGTTTCTACACATTAAACTTAAAGAGAACCACATCCCCGTCCTGCATAATATATTCCTTGCCCTCGGATCGGACCAGCCCTTTTTCCCTGGCTGCGGCCATGGTACCGTTGGCAATGAGGTCATCGTAGCTGATCACGTCGGCTTTGATGAAGCCCCGTTCAAAATCAGAGTGAATCTTGCCGGCAGCCTGGGGAGCTTTTGTCCCTTTTTTGATGGTCCAGGCTTTGGATTCGATGGGGCCGGCGGTCAGGTAGGAGATCAGGCCGAGAAGGTCATAGCTGGCTTTGATCAGTTTCTCCAGTCCGGATTCCGTGAGTCCGAGATCCTCCAGGAAGAGAGACTTCTCCTCGTCGTCAAGTTCTGAGATCTCCTGCTCGATCTGGGCGCAGACCACAAAGACACCGGCGTCACATTCCTCTGCATATTTGCGCACTGCCTGGACGTAAGAATTTCCGGCAGCTTCATCTGCCAGGTCGTCCTCAGAGACATTTGCGGCAAAAATCACCGGCTTGGCGGTCAGAAGATTCCACTCATCGATCAGCGCCTGATCGTCTTCGCTTTCCGCCTCAAAGGTTTTGGCCAGGCGGCCTTCCTCCAGCCAGGCTTTCATGCGCTGCGCCAGATTCACTTCCGCGGCGGCCTTCTTATCATTGCGGGCAGCCCTTGTCTGTTTGGCAATTCGTCTTTCAAGAACTTCCATATCTGCAAAAATCAATTCAAAATTAATGGTCTCTATGTCCCTCAGGGGATCCACGCTGCCATCCACATGAATGACATTGCTGTCATCAAAACACCGGACCACATGGACGATGGCGTCCACTTCCCGAATATTGGCCAGGAACTGGTTGCCCAGACCTTCTCCTTTCGAAGCACCCTTGACAAGACCGGCGATATCTACAAATTCTATGGCTGCCGGAACAATCTTGGCAGAGTCATACATATCAGAAAGAACCTGGAGTCTGTTGTCGGGAACCGGCACAACGCCTATATTAGGGTCTATTGTGCAGAAAGGATAGTTGGCAGACTCGGCGCCTGCCTTGGTCAGTGAATTAAAAAGTGTGCTTTTGCCCACGTTGGGAAGGCCTACGATACCTAATTTCATAACTTCTTTGTTCTCCTTTATTATCAAGTGATTCAGAACACTTACTCTTTTTATCAGCCCGCTGCAGTGCGTAATATTTTACCATAGCAATCAGGGATTTTCAATCTCTGACGCAGGATTCTCGTGATTTTATCCCAATCAGGCCTCCCTCGATGATCCAGGCCTTAGAGGATAAGTTTTCTTTGACAAGGGGGAAAGTGTGTGTTAACCTTGTTACAATTCACTGGAGGGTCATATCTTTTCGGACCTGCAGCCTGAGACAGGAGGGTCTTATGCAGTATATGGATATCCGCTTTCCCCATCTGGGGATTGTTTTTTCACAGGTACCTCGCTCTTTTCATATCGGCAGTTTTGAGGTGATGTTCTACGGTTTGATCGTAGCCAGCGCCTTTTTCCTTGGCTTTATGATCGCCCGGCTGGAGGCTGTGCACACGGGGCAGGATCCGGAAATTTATCTGGATTTCTTTTTGTCCATGATGATTCCGGCAATCCTGGGAGCAAGGCTTTACTATGTCATTTTTTCCTGGGATTATTACAAGTATCATTTTCTGGAGATTTTTAATCTCAGGCAGGGAGGCCTGGGGATTGTAGGAGGTGTCTCGGCTTCTGCCCTGACCCTGGTAATTTTTTGCAAGATCCGCGGCCAGAATCCTTTAAAGATGATGGATACCCTTTCCATGGGCCTGGTCTGCGGCCAGATGCTGGGCCGCTGGGGAAACTTCTTCAACAGGGAAGCCTTTGGACGTTTCACTGACGGACTTCTGGCTATGCAGATACCCCTCAAATATTTTGAGCAGACAGGCCGGCTTCAGGAGCTTGCCGGTACTGGAATCCTGGACCACCTGGTCAGTGTGAAGACAGGAGGAGAGATCCTTTCCTATATACAGGTTCATCCCACTTTTCTTTATGAAGGACTGTGGAACCTGCTCGTCCTGCTGGTCATCTTTTTCTACAGAAAGTATAAAAAGGCTGACGGAGAGCTGATCGCCATCTATTTTATCGGATATGGAATCGGCCGGTTTATGATTGAAAGTCTGAGAGTGGACCAGCTGACCATAGGCCATACCGGGATAGCTGCAACACAGGTGGTCTGCATACTGATCATTCTCCTGGGGGCAGGACTGATCTTCTTTGGACGAAGAAAAGCTGCTGCGATAGAAAAACAAACGGAGGGTGATTAATAAATAGAATCCGGTAGATTGTATGAACAGAAGCCGGTCTTGATAATCGCCCTGGATTATGCTATAATTCGGACGTTCATTATTGTTTAACTTGCTTTTAAGGGCGAACTGCGCCGATTGCACGTCAGTTTTTCTGACATTTATCAATTGTTTCAGGCGCCGCCGGCAGCCTTTTTCATGGAGGAAATCATGCTACGTTTCTGGAAAGACCTCAAGGGTCATTATCGTTATGCCATATTTTCTGCGAAAGCATCGCTGAAATCAGAGGTCGCAAGTTCCTATCTGAACTGGATCTGGTGGATATTGGAGCCTTTTTGCTTCATGCTGATTTACGCCTTTATCTTTGGTGTGGTATTTAATGCCAAAGAGCCGCATTTCGGCGTATTCATCTTTATCGGTCTGACGGCCTGGAATTTCTTCTCCCGCTGTCTGACCCAGAGTGTGAAGATCCTGAGAGTCAACAAGTCCATTGTTACCAAGGTTTATATACCGAAATTTGTCCTGCTGATATCCAGGATGTTCTTCAACGGATATAAGATGCTGATATCCTTTGGAATCATTGCTGTCATGCTGGTGTATTACAGGATTCCGCTGACCCTTAATGTGTTATATCTGCCCTTGGTTTTCCTGGTTCACTGTGTGACCACTTTCGCCTGCATGACCTTCCTGATGCACTATGGAGTCTTTGTGCAGGACCTGCAGAATGTGACGGATATTGCGCTCAGAATGCTTATGTATCTGTCAGGAATCTTCTATAATCTTGAGAAGAGGATGCCCGGCCAGTACGGAGTACTTCTGGCGAAGATCAACCCCCTGGCTCTGATTCTCACCAGTTACAGAAGATGCCTCATTTACGGACAGATGCCTGATGTCAAGTGGCTGATGATCTGGCTGCTGCTCAGCGCTGCCGGTGCGGCCCTCGGTATGAGAATTATTTACAAAAACGAGAACAGCTATGTCAAGGTAATATAGAGGTGATGACTATGGAAGCACAGAGAAGTGCCATCAGCGTAAGAAATGTCTGCATAGACTACAGAACCATCACAGCCGGTTCCATCAAGCAGAATTTCTTTAAATTAAAAAAGGTGAAACAGGAAGTCTTTCATGCAGTCAAGAATGTCTCTTTTGAAGTGCCCGAAGGACAGATTCTGGGCATAACCGGCAAGAATGGAAGCGGCAAGTCTACTATGCTTAGAGCCATTGCGGGCATTTTTTCCGCGGACAGCGGTGAGATTGATCTTCATGGTCACACCATCTCTCTCCTCTCCATTGGTGTCGGTTTCGACAAAGAGCTGAGCGGCAGGGAAAATATCATCCTTTCCGGTATGCTGCTGGGCTTCACACGCAAGCAGATTATGGAGAAGATGCAGGACATCATTGAGTTCGCCGGCATCGACGATTTCATAGACAAGCCGGTGAGGACCTACTCCAGCGGTATGTACTCTAAGCTTGCTTTCTCGATTACGGCTATCCTTGAGACAGAGATCATGCTGATCGACGAAGTTCTCAGTGTGGGTGACCAGAAGTTTAAGAAGAAGAGTTTCGGAAAGATGCAGGAACTGATTTCCAAGAAGGACAGGACGGTGGTGATCGTCTCTCATAGTATTTCGACACTGACTGCTCTCTGTGATCAGATTCTCTGGCTCCATGACGGGGAGATTGTCATGCTGGATACGCCGGAGGTCGTTATGCCCATTTATGAGGACTTTATGAGATAGTATTATAAATTCAATATTGACAGACTCTGGATCGCCAGGAGTCTGACGGATTCGCGGGGAAGGAAGCGTTACTGTGACGCTTCCTTCCCCGCTTTTTGCGTTATAGGAAATTCAACAGCAGATACAGTTCACTGAATAAACAAAAAAAATTCATTATTTTGAGGTTGCAATAGGGCATATCATGCGATAAAATATTGATTAGTAGAAAAAAGTGGTGTTTTGTGCCATTTTGTAGTGAGAATAGCCAATTAGGGGTCGGCAGATGGCAGAAATCAGAATGATGTGCAGGAGGAGGTGAGATCAGTGTTTCAGGGTGAATATAACAAAGGGCTCGATGCCAAAGGAAGACTGATCCTGCCTGTACGTTTCAGGGAGGAACTTGGCTCCCGCTTTATTCTGACAAAAGGCCTGGACGGCTGTCTTTTTATCTATTCTCCTGAAGCCTGGGAGACTTTCTCCGCCAAACTCCAGGGGTTGAATACCTCCTCGAGAGATGCCAGAAGGCTGGTCCGCTATTTTATCGGCAGTTCTGTGGAATGTGAGGCGGACAAACAGGGCAGATTCCTGATTCCCCCTTCTCTCCGGGATTTCGCAGAGATCCGGAAGGATACGACAGTTCTGGGAGTGACGGACCGTATAGAGATATGGGCCACAGACAAGTACAGGGCTTATCTTGAAAACGATGATTCCTCCATCGAGGATATTGCCGGAGGGCTGGATTTCTGATCGGCGGGACTGCCGCTGGCCAGTAGATGTAAAAAGACAGGAGCGGGAGATGGAATTTGTTCATGAGCCGATCATGCTGGAAGAGGTTATCGATGGTCTTCGGATCAGGCCCGACGGAATCTACGTGGACGGTACCCTGGGGGGTGCCGGTCATTCCGACAGGATTGCGGAAAGACTGAACGAGAAAGGGATGCTTATTGGAATCGACCAGGATGGAGATGCCATAGCAGCTGCCTCAAAAAGATTGAATAAATATGGAGAAAAGGTAAGGATCGTACGGAGCAATTACGCGGCCATGCGGTCCGTGCTGGAGGGAATGAATATACGTCGGGTCAATGGCATCCTGCTGGACCTGGGTGTCTCTTCCTATCAGCTTGACAATGCCGAAAGAGGATTCAGTTATCGGGAAGATGCGCCGCTGGACATGCGTATGGACCAGAGAAATGCCAGGACGGCCAGGGATATTGTCAATGACTGCAGTGAGAAAGAACTCTACCATATTATTCGCAATTATGGGGAAGATAAATTTGCAAAAAACATTGCCAGGCACATCGCTGCCCGCAGAAAAGAGAAGACTATTGAAACAACTGGGGAACTGACAGAGATTATCAAAGCTGCGATTCCGGCAAAGGTCAGGGCAAGAGGAGGTCATCCCGCGAAAAAGACCTTCCAGGCCATCCGGATCGAGCTCAATCAGGAACTGAATGTCCTGAAGGATCATCTGGCTGACATGATCGACCTGCTGGATGACGGAGGGAGGATTTGTGTGATCACCTTCCATTCTCTCGAGGACCGGATTGTAAAGAACATTTTCCGGACCAGTGAAAATCCCTGCATATGTCCGCCGGAATTTCCGGTGTGTACCTGCGGCAGGGTATCCAAAGGCAGGGTAGTGACGAGAAAACCGCTTCTGCCCTCCGATGAGGAAATGGAGAGAAATCCCAGAGCAAAAAGTGCCAAACTCCGTATCTTTGAAAGACTTGCAAAAGACGAAGAATAAGGAGCATAAGGACGCAGAGCTGGGCTGCTCCCGGAAGTGGACATCTGAATCATGATTTTGCGATGAATGTGATAAAAATTGGAGGTTATGTCGTTCATGGCTATAAAGAATACTAATGACAGGTATAACTATATCTTTGGAAGCACGGCGAGGGAACTGGTGGAATTCGATTATTCACCGGAACATTTCTCCGCGGTTCCTGTTAGAAAGAAACCTGTACCGGAAAAGAAAAAAGAAAGAAAAAAAGTTCCTGCCAGCAGACAGAAAAAAATGGCTGAGGTGCGCAAAAAAAGGGAGGAGGCTGCCGAGAAGAACAGAGACAAAATGAAGTCCTTCGACTGGAAGTACACCATGGTGATTCTGCTTTCCCTGTTTTTTATTGTCGCCGGTGCCCTCCTGTATCTTCACGAGCAGAATGTGATGGAGGAAAAGACCCAGCAGGTCTATGCCCTCAAGGAGGAGAAAGTAAAACTTTTAAGCCGCAGAGGCGCCCTGCAGTCAGAGATTGACAAGGCAGTCAACCTGTCTGAGATTGAAGATTTTGCCAGGAATGTCCTCAAGATGCGATATCCCGACAAAAGCAGGACCATATACTACACTGGTGAGACTGAGGACTATTTCCGGCAGTATGAGAGTGTCAGCACAGGAAATTGATAAGGTGGTAATATGGTGAAACGATCGATTCGAATCACTCGTCTTACCAATAAAATGAGGGGCAAGCTGGGTATCGTGTTCTTCGGTATCGTCTGCCTCTTTTTGGTATTGGTCGGAAAACTGATCTACCTCAACGTGAATTATGGTGACGAGTATAAGACAATGGTGCTCAGCGGCCAGAAAAATGCCAGTTCGGTCATCCCCTTCGAGAGGGGAAAGATCTATGACAGAGACGGCAACCTGCTGGCGACCAATGAAAAAATGTACGCCCTGATTCTTGAACCAAAAAATATCCTTGAGAAAGATAAGGCTTATGAGGAAGTAACCCTCGATGCGATCCAGGAATATATGGGCTATCCAAAAGAAGACCTGCGCCGTGTCGTGGAGGAAAATCCGAACTCATTTTATGTGATATACAAAAAGAACCTCACCTACGATGAGGTAGGCCCCCTCCAGGAATTTCTGGATCTTGCCGATAAGGACCTGGAAGGCGCTGATGAAGAAACAAAAGCCCTGGCAAAAAGGGCCTCCAGAGTGAGGGGCATCAGTTTCGAGGAAAGTTATAAAAGAATTTATCCCTATAACAGCCTGGCCTGCCGGATTCTGGGCTTTACTTCTGCAGGAAATGTGGGAAACTGGGGAATCGAGCAGTCCTACAATAGTACATTGAACGGCACTAACGGCAGAGCCTACTATTATTTCAACCAGGAACTGGTTCTGGAACAGTCTGTCAAAGAGGCGGAAAACGGAAAGTCCGTGGTGAGCACCATCGATATGCAGATCCAGCAGATTCTGGAAAAAAAGGTGGCGGAATTCGACGCCGCAGTGGGAAGTGAGATGACCAGCATCCTGGTTATGAATCCCCAGAATGGGGAGATTCTTGGTATGGCCAGTTCCAATCCCTACAATCTGAATGAACCCATGGCCGAAGACGCCCTGAGAAGTATTTTCTCAGAACAGCAGATTCTGAAAATGAAAGAGTATACTGATTTTCTCGACCAAAAGAGAAAAGAGGCACAAGAGGCGGGTCTGGATGAGGAGAACATAGAGATCCCTGACCAGTATAAAGGCCAGAAGACCATCTACGACGGTTTCTATGAACTGTGGAGAAATACCATAATCAGTGATACCAACGAGCCCGGGTCCACCTACAAACCCTTTACGGTGGCGGCCGGACTGGAGAGCGGAAATTTAAATGGCCATGAGACCTATTTCTGCGCCGGCTCCAGGCAAGTTGGGAAGCGCAGCATCGGCTGCTCCCATGTCCACGGGGATATCACTCTCAAGCAGGCTGTGTCCCGGTCCTGCAATGTGGCCATGATGAACATTGCCTTCAAGGAAGGTCCCAAAACCTTCTATACTTACCAGAACCAGTTTGGTTTTGGCAGGAAGTCCCAGGTGGACCTGCCCGGTGAGGCAGACACTTCAGGTCTGGTCTACAATCTGGAGAATTACTCCAATGATGCAACGCTGGCCACCAATTCCTTCGGTCAGAACTTTAACTGCACGATGATCCAGATGGCCACAGGCTTCGCCTCGCTGATCAATGGAGGAAATTATTACAAGCCTCATATCGTGAAGCAGATTCAGAATGATAAGGGAGATGTAGTGGAAAATATCAATAAAGAGCTGGTCAGAAAGACCGTCTCTGAAAGGACTTCCAAACTGCTTCGCTCCTATCTGGAGGATACGGTGGAGACCGGTACAGGCGTCAAGGCTCAGATTAAGGGTTACTCCATAGGAGGAAAGACGGGAACAGCGGAGAAGATACCTAGAAATAAGGAAGATTACTATATTTCCTTCATGGGCTTCTACCCGGTGGACGAACCTCGTTATCTGATCTATGTTACCATCGATGAGCCCCACGTGAAAGAACAGGCCAATGCCGCCCTGGCGGTCAATCTGGAACGGGAAGTCATGGAAAATATTTTCTCTGCGTACAATATTGAGCCTGATAAAAAAGAAGACTGAAACCAGTTTGGAAATAAATCAAAAAAGGAGAAAAGCTATGAATTTTTCGATTGCTGTGCCGGCTTTGGCAGCTTTTGCCTTCAGCCTGGTGACTGGGCCTGCGATGCTCAATTTCCTTCACCGACTGAAATTCGGACAATACATTAGAGAAGAAGGACCTAAGTCACACCAGAAGAAATCGGGGACTCCTACCATGGGAGGCGTGCTGATTCTGGCAGCCCTGCTGGTGGGTACCATTTTTTTCATCCCTTCCTATCCCAGGGTTCTTCCCATCCTGCTAGTGACTTTTGGATTTGGCCTGATTGGATTTCTGGACGATTATATCAAAGTTGTCAAAAAGAGAAATCTGGGGTTGACACCGGCTCAGAAAATGGGAGGCCAGCTTCTGGTGGCCGTCCTTTTCTCAGTATATATGCTCAGGTTTTCCGGCCTGGATACCTGCCTGCGGATTCCTTTTACTGATGGGATGAGACTGGACCTGGGTATATTTTATGTGCCCGCAGCCATCTTCATCATGCTTGGTACTGTCAACGGAGCAAACTTTACCGACGGACTGGATGGGCTTGCCTCCAGTGTGACCGCAGTGATCACCGTATTTTTACTGGCTGCGGCCTCCGGGACGGACCTGAATCCGGTCATTGGCGCGATGCTGGGCGCCCTTCTGGGCTTCCTCTGGTTTAATACCCACCCGGCAAGGGTGTTTATGGGGGATACCGGATCCCTTGCCTTGGGCGGCTTTGTGGTCTCTACGGCTTTTGTGCTGCAGATTCCCCTCTATCTGCCCTTTATCGCCTTCATCTATTTTGTGGAGGTGCTCTCAGTGATTATTCAGGTAAGCTACTATAAAAGAACGAAGAAGAGAGTGTTCAAGATGGCGCCGATTCACCACCATTTTGAACTGTCCGGCTGGCCGGAGACCAAGGTGGTATCCATATTTACTATAGTGACTGCCGTGCTGTGCCTGGCCGCTCTCGCTGCCTACTAGGAGGGCCATGCCGTTCCTTGGGCCCACAAAACAGGGGAGGAAGCATCCCCATTTGCCCGGAGAGGATGAGAAAATGATGATAGAGAAGACAGAGATGCAAAAAGAACTGTCGAAAAAAAATATATTGATCGCAGGAGGAGGCAGAAGCGGAGTTGGCGCGGCCATTCTCCTGGCGCAAAGAGGGATTGGGGCCTCTTTGTACGATGGAAATGAGGCTCTTGACTGTGAAGCGATATTAAAAAGACTTCCTGACGGCGCTTCCCTGGACTTTGTCCTGGGATCTTACAAGGAGGAGACAGCCGACCGTTTCGACTTGCTGATTCTAAGTCCGGGAATCTCGGTAAACAGTCCCATTGCCCGCTCTTTCACAGACAGAAATAAGCCTGTCTGGGGAGAGGTAGAACTGGCCTGGTGTTTTGCAAAAGGACACATGGCAGCAATCACGGGCACCAACGGGAAAACCACCACTACAGCTTTGGTCGGAGAGATCTTGAAAGAGCATTTTAAGAAGGTTTTCGTGGTGGGAAATATTGGAACAGCCTTCACTTCAGTGGCCAATGAGACCACGGATGACTGTGCCATTGCAGCGGAAATCAGCAGCTTTCAGCTGGAGACCATCAGCGGCTTCTGCCCTGATGTCAGCGCAGTTTTGAATGTGACCCCTGATCATCTGGACCGTCATGGAACCATGGAAGTCTATGCAGATGCCAAGCTGGCCATCTCCAAAAACCAGACCAAAGACCAGGTGATTATCCTGAATTACGATGATCCGATCACCAGAGCTATGGCGGAAAGGACCCCGGCAAGACCGGTTTTCTTCAGCAGGAAAGATGTCCTGGAGAAGGGCATATTCCTGGAGGATGACAGCTTCGTCATCAGGAAGGGTGAGAAAATCATAAAAGTATGCCGGCTGGACGAAATCCAGCTTCTGGGCAGCCATAATCACGAGAATATCCTGGCGGCCATCGGGATCAGCTATTATATGGGAGTCGATCCGGCTGAAATCAGAAGAGGCGTCATGAATTTTAAGGCAGTGGAGCATAGAATTGAGTATGTGGACACTGTGGACGGCGTCGATTATTACAATGATTCCAAGGGAACCAATCCCGATGCTGCCATCAAGGGGATCCAGGCCATGACAAAGCCCACGGTTCTTCTGGGGGGCGGTTATGATAAGAAATCCTCCTACGATGAATGGATTGACGCCTTTGATGGTAAGGTACAGTGGCTGATTCTCATGGGTGCCACAGCGGAAGCCATAGCCGGGACGGCCAGAGAACACGGCTTTGAGAATATTATTCTGGCGGAAAGCTTCGAGCAGGCTATGGACCTGGCCCGGGAAAAGGCCCGGCCCGGAGATGCAGTACTTCTGTCACCGGCCTGCGCCAGCTGGGGAATGTTTAAAAATTATGAAGTCAGAGGCCAGGTGTTTAAAGAGATTGTCAGAAAATTTAAGGGGTGATGCAGGTGGTAATTCCCTTCGGAAAAGAAAACTCCCGAAAGAGCAAGGGAGATAATAAAAAAACCAACAGAACCATTGCCCGTCTGGATGCAGAGCGCAGGGAGCGGATCATCCAACTGAGAAAACAGAGAGAAGTCCGGGCTCATTCCATCGACTACTCGATTCTTTTTCTGGTGCTTTTTCTGGTGGGATTTGGCCTGATTGTGCTTTACTCCACCAGTTCTTACAGGGGAAGCGCTATCTACGGCGATCCGGCCTACTGGCTGAAGAGGCAGGGCTTCTTCTCCATAGTAGGGATTGTGATCATGCTGCTGATCTCCAAGTTCTTTAATTATAAGATTTTAAAGAAACACGATATTTTTCTGTGGATCATTTATCTTAGTATTGTAGCCCTCCTGGCGGCGACATTGATTTCCGGATCTGCCAGTCATGGATCAAGCCGCTGGATTGGAATCGGCAGTATTCGGTTTCAGCCATCAGAACTGGCAAAGCTGTTTCTGATCCTGTACCTGGCGATCTATATTAATGATCATGCCAGCCAGCTCCAGCGTCCTGTGGGGCTCATAAAACCCCTGCTGGGAGCTCTGGTGATTATCGGGCTGGTGGGCTTTGAAAATTTCAGTACGGCGGTAATCCTCGTGGGAATCACCTTAGTCATGCTGTTTGTTGCCCACCCTAAGATATATCCCTTCTTTATCATTCTTGGGATGCTTGGTGCCGGAGGCTATCTGCTGATCAGCCTGAAGGGCTACCGGATGGACCGTATCGCTGCCTTTCTGGGTCAGTCTGACGGGGGTGCCAACGACCAGACCATGAACGCCCTCTATGCCATTGGGTCCGGGGGCCTGTTCGGGAAAGGATTGGGGCAGAGTATGCAGAAGATGATTCTGCCTGAGGCCTACAATGATATGATTTTTTCCATCATTTGCGAGGAGCTGGGACTATTTGGTGCCATCTGTGTCATCGCCCTCTTCTTCTGTCTCATCTGGAGATTTATGGTGGCGACAGTCAATGCATCAGACCTCCTGGGATCCATGATCTGCGTCGGCGTCATAGCGCACATTGCATCCCAGGTATTTATCAATATCGCGGTAGCGACCAATATCATACCCAACACAGGAATTCCTCTTCCTTTTATCAGCTATGGAGGCAGTTCCATGGTATTCCTTCTGGCAGAGATGGGTATCATGCTCTCCGTCACCAGATATTTGAGGATTTAGGATAGAAAGGCTGTGGGCCATGGCTGTAACAAATCTGGCTGTTCTTGAGAACAGAAAAAGAAAAAAGAGAAGACGAAT
Source organism: Anaerobutyricum sp. (assembly GCA_045112755.1). GTDB lineage: Bacteria > Bacillota > Clostridia > Lachnospirales > Lachnospiraceae > Anaerobutyricum. The sequence goes on along the minus strand of JBGUIF010000200.1, from coordinate 2,687 downwards.
CCGAAAAACAATCCTTTTTCTGCTGATGGCATCCATCATCGGGATGGGTATTTACTATATCTACATTGATTATTCGTTGGAATCCTATGACGTCACAGGGAATACAACCTACATGGACAGTGAGATTATAGAGGCAGTGGAAAAGGAAGATTTTGTGCCGAACACACTGGTAATGGTGGCTGAGAATGTGATTTTCGGTCAGACTTATCTGCCATTTATCGAGAAGATCGACATGAGCTGTGAGAAGTCCCATGTTCTCCATATTAAGGTGAAGGAGAAACTCAGAGCCGGTGTGTTTCAATATCTGGATAAATATTACTATTTTAATGAGCAGGGCATTGCCATGGAAAGCAGAAAAACTCTCTTTCCCGGTGTCCCCATAGTTACCGGTGTGAATTTTAAGGAGGTGATGCCGGAAGAGCAGATTAAAGTAGACGGAGACTACTTTGATACGATTGTCGATATCACAAAAAAGATATCCACCTACAAACTCGATATTTCCGAAATCCATTTTGAGGGCGAGAATGATATTACCCTGGTTTCCGGAAATTTCCGTATATATTTGGGGGGAAAAGAGTATCTGAATGGGAAAATGTCTAAAATTCCCGCTGTTCTTGAAGCTCTGTCGGAGAAGCACCATGAAGGAACTGTTGATTTGAGTCTGTACACAGATGAAAAAAACATCATTACCTACAGAAAATAAAAGGATAAATGCATTGCTTTTATTTTTATGTTGATTAATTTCACAAAAAAACGTATTATATAACTAGTATTATGTAAATTCGCGATATATTAATTTACATAGGAAATTTAAGGAGGAGAAGACCTTGCTGGAAATTATGTCAAATGAAGAATTAACGCAGGCAAAAATACTCGTTGTCGGTGTAGGCGGCGCCGGTAACAACGCAGTGAACCGTATGGTTGACGAGGCAATCGAGGGCGTGCAGCTGATTGGGATCAATACCGATAAGCAGGCTCTGGATCTGTGTAAGGCAGCCACAAGAGTGCAGATTGGTGAGAAGCTGACCAAGGGCCTTGGCGCCGGAGCCAAGCCGGAGATCGGCCAGGCAGCAGTGGATGAGAACCGGGAGGAGCTGACAGAGCTTCTGAAAGATGCAGATATGGTTTTCGTAACCTGTGGTATGGGCGGCGGAACAGGAACAGGTGCCGCACCGGTTGTTGCTGAGATTGCAAAAGAGCTGGGAATTCTCACTGTCGGCGTTGTCACAAAGCCTTTCATTTTTGAAGGCAAGCCGCGTATGAACAATGCCCTCTCAGGCATTGATCGTCTGAAGGAGAATGTGGATACTCTGATTATTATCCCCAATGACAAGCTCCTGCAGATTTGTGATAAGAGAACATCCATCAAGGATGCCTTCTGCAAGGCGGACGAAGTTCTGCAGCAGGGTGTACAGGGCATTACGGACCTGATCTTCAAGCCAGGTCTGATCAACCTTGATTTTGCGGATATACAGACTGTAATGAGAGATAAAGGCATCGCTCATATTGGAATCGGTACCGGCAGTGGAGACGAGAAGGCTGTCGAGGCCATGAAGAAAGCGATGGAGAGTCCGCTGCTTGAGACCACGGTCAGCGGTGCTACTGACATTATCATCAATTTCTCCGGAGATATCGGAATTCAGGAGGTCTATGAGGCAGTCTCCTATCTGACCGAGGTAGCCGGCGATGAGGCCAACATTATCTTTGGTAATGTGGAGAGTGAGGATATTCCTGAGGATAACGTAAGTATTACCATCATTGCTACTGGTCTTACTGATGTATCCGGAAGCCGCGGCCGTTCTAAAAAAGATGCATCCGCCGGGAAACAGGAAGCTGGCCCGACTTATACAGGCAGTGCAAGTATACCGGGGCAGAACCGTCGGGAGCAGGCCCGCGAGAGCGCAGCCAGCAGCCGGGACAACCAGGATGTGAAGATTGAGATTCCTACCTTCCTTAAGAGAAGATAGGCTCTTATACAAGTAGAAAGACTGTTAAGAGGAAATATGATAATGCAGCAGTATACTACTGCTGCATTATTCAACTGGAGAAGTTTATTGTGAGGAGGGGGCTGACCTATGTCTGCTGAAATAATTTGTGTTGGAACTGAACTTCTGCTGGGGGATATCGTGAATACCAATGCCCAGTACATCTCCAAGGAGATGGCCAGGATGGGTATGGATCTGTACTACCACACTGTGGTGGGGGATAATCCAGAGAGACTTGCCGGGGTGATGGAGACAGCTCTTGGCCGGTCAAGCCTGATTATTATCACAGGCGGGCTGGGACCCACTAAAGATGATCTGACCAAGGAGGTTGTTGCCTCCTATTTCGGAAAGAAACTCTACTATCATGAGGAGACAGCGAAACATGTCAAAGCGAAGCTGGAATCCTATGGAATATTCCAGATGACAGACAGCCAGAGGAAGCAGGCCATGGTTCCTGAGGGTGCTCTGGTTATTACCAATCCTGTAGGACTGGCGCCCGGCCTGATCATGGTGAAGGAAGACAAGGCTGTCATCATGCTTCCGGGTCCGCCCAAGGAGATGAAGCCCCTTTTCGAGGAGTGCTGCCGTCTTTTTATCAGTAAGTTGTCCGATCATGTTTTTGTGTCCATAAACATTAAGATAAAAGGACCGGAGGAGATGCCGATTTCTGTAATCGGAGAGTCTCCTATTGCCGACGAACTG
>JBGUIF010000199.1:0-9820 GCA_045112755.1 Anaerobutyricum sp. | reverse complement strand
ATAGTGCGTGAGACAATGTAAGAGAGACATATAAGCAGCGCAGCAGAAGGAAGGAGAAGTTATCCTTACTGCCGCGCTGTTTTTGATACGGACTCCGTTTATGATGCCGCGGCATCAGATATTGTTGTGTCAGTTTCGGGGAGTGCTGTCTGGGTCGTTACAGTCTGGGGCATTCCCGGTTTGTTTACTCCAACACCATAGTGTTCCCGGATTTTCGTTTCAATCTCAGAATAAATCTCAGGATGATCTTCCAGGTATTTTCTGGCATTATCACGGCCCTGGCCGATCTTTTCTCCATTATAGGCGTACCATGCGCCACTTTTCTGGACAATATTACAATTGTCGGCAAGATTCAGGATATCACCCGAAACAGAAATACCCTTTCCAAATATAATGTCGAATTCTGCCGTCTTGAAAGGCGGGGCCACTTTATTTTTCACTACTTTGACCTTGACATGATTCCCGACGCATTCCCCGGCTTGTTTGAGAGTTTCTCCTTTCCTGACATCCAGTCTGACGGATGCGTAAAATTTCAGAGCCCGCCCGCCGGAAGTGATCTCGGGATTCCCGAATGAGATTCCTACTTTTTCACGCAGCTGGTTGATAAAGACGATGATACACTTGGTATTACCCACAATGCCGGTAAGCTTTCGCATGGCCTTGGACATAAGCCTGGCCTGGAGGCCAACCTGGGCATCACCCATATCACCGTCAATTTCTGCTTTCGGAACCAGGGCTGCCACTGAATCGATGACAATGATGTCTACAGCGCCGGACCGGACCATGGTCTCGGCAATCTCAAGGGCCTGCTCACCGCAGTCAGGCTGGGAGACATAGAGGTTGTCAATATCAACGCCAATGTTTCCGGCGTAGACCGGATCAAGGGCATGCTCTGCATCGATAAAACCGGCAATACCGCCACGCTTCTGGACTTCCGCCACCATGTGCAGGGCCAGGGTAGTCTTTCCGCCTGATTCCGGGCCGTAGACTTCGATAATCCTCCCTTTCGGAATTCCGCCGATACCGAGGGCGATGTCCAGGGAGAGCGACCCTGTCGGATAAGATTCCACATTCATGGTGGCTGTTTTTTCGCCCAATTTCATCACAGATCCTTTTCCGAACTGTTTGTCGATTTTGGCAAGGGCCATATTCAGTGCTACGAGTTTTTTTCCATCAACTTTTTCTTTCATATTGATTGTATTATTCATTGCCTTGTTTCTCCTTTCTTCCGCCATATCTTTTGATCTCCTTTCAACCTTTTTTGAAAATATCCTCTGTTTTTGCTGCTATATTTCTTTATGCTGTCCTGATTGCTGCAGGGCGGCGGAACACATTCCCTTCCATTCCTTTTTTCTGCTCTTTTATTTTTTCATAATATTTACGTAGATGCTTATACTCTCTGAAATAAGGAGAGGAAGGCTTCGTCAGTGCTTCAATGATGTGGCAGTGCTTACTGTGATCCAGATCTTCAAGCGGGATGATGTAGCACCGCCCGATTTCTTTGATCCGGAAGGGATCTGTCTCCGGGTCAAAACAAGGGATGCCATTCATCAGGAGCGGATGGGGGCAGTCATCCATGGAGATCAGGTCCTGACCGGTTACAATTTCAGGGTCATGATCATCATCCTTCTTATATTCATAAAATACTTCCTCGGTAAAATCATCATCCGGATTTTCGATATCCTCGCTTGCCAGTTCATCATGGAAATGATTTAACTCCAGTATAAAGTTCAGCAGGGGCGAAACCGGGTAGTTTGTCGCCTCATAGACGACGGTTCCGGATGTATAGGAGATCGTATCATAACAGGTCCTAAGGTAGGCTAAACAACAGTAGCGGTCTTTGTCATCGGCCAATGCTCTGGAACGGTATCCTCCTGGGTTCCGGCCGCCCTTCGCGCTTCCGACTTTCGTTAGTATGCCGTTTAAATCCGCGCGGGATTCCCACATCTCCTCGATCCGGCAGAATACCTTCTCAAGTTTTGGAAGGAAGAGATGGAGCTGTGTGGTCTGCCGGCCAAGGGAGTAGAGCATATCGAGGACATGATCGCCGTCCCTTTTATATTTTCCCCTCTCAAACAGCTCGATTGCAGAATCACTGTTTCCTTCCAGGTGAAGAGACATATAAACAGCAGTAAAATAATTGTCAAAGTAACGGTTGCCGATAAAACTGTATCGTTTTTCTTCGTCCTCCGTCATGAGGCAGAGGTTGTCCTTCAGGTCTGAAAGCAGGTCCTCCGCTTTCAGGGGATGGATTCCGAGCTGGGCGTAGGCATTTAAGGTCGCGAGATAATAGTTCATGTTGTCTACGGTAAAGGAACTGCGCTCATCCGAGTAAGCGTAAATACAAACCTCTTCCAGAACAATTTTCAGGTCCCTGGGATCAAGACCTGTGTTCAGGTGGCGGGTAAATACTTTTGTTGAGTCATGGTCTACGGACAGAATTTGATAAGCCTGTTCGTAGAATCTTGCGATGGAGTCCGGGACTCTGCCTTCTGCACCAAAGATCCGGAGCATCATTGTACAGAGAAGCGGATTTTCTGCAAGCTGACGGTGCCGGCGGTAGAGGTCATCGTCCTTCAAAGACTTTATGAAGGCGGCCTTCAGTTCCGGCCTGTCAGGCCGGTAATGATATTTATTGATCAGCTCAATACACTGGTCGCATGTAAATGGTTCCACTGAGACAGATCGAAACCGCAGCATCGAAATGACATTATTGACCAGACGGGAGGATATAATGACCTGTGCCTTTGGATAACGTCTGGTGAATTCGTGGAGCAGTCTGGAAAAATCTTCTGCATAGCGGTATCTCATCTCATCAAAGCCGTCCAGGAAGATGATGGTCTGGTAGCGCTGCAGGTGGAAAGTAAAGGCCCTGTATGAATGATCCCACCAGGCTTCCGTGCGTTTATAAAGGTAGTGGGCAATCGAGTCACACGGCATCTCAAATTTCTTCAACTCTGCAAAAACCGGGAGAATTCCGGTACTGGGAAAATCGGTAATCGACTGGAGGAGAAGATCCGACATGACAGTCGACTTCCCCATGCCGCCGTCTGCCACGATCAGCAGGTGGGAGGCGAAGTTCCTGAGCTTTGCAGGAGTCGGTTTTGTAATATACTGGCTGGCTTCATTTAATCCGTCCGTTTCCCGGATACGGAGCACAGGTGTAACATAAAAATCATAGAGCGGTGTCATCTTATCCTGGTACATCAGGGTTGGCACCATGTAATGTGATTCATATAAAGGGTCAAGATATTTTGAAAGCGTCCGGATCTGATTCTCTTTAAGGATCGGGGCGTAAGGCACCGATTCTTCCTCATCCTCCTCTAAGACAGGCAGTGCGAAATCGATCTCAACATCGTGCTGAATGCTGTCCCCGATCCCTTCCCTCAGCGTGGCCTTGCTTCCGTGGACACCTTTTGATGCGACCCAGTGACTGATGGTTCCCGCGCCGACTGTGTTGTCCGGCACTTTCGCACAGGCATAGAAGAAGACACCGATAAGAAAAGAATAAAAATTAATCTGTGTGCAGTGGATAAGCTCCTTTTTTGTCAACGCACTTCCGTTAGCCTGTACCGGGAAGAGGGCATCATCAGGGATGGTAGTGTCCAGAGAGATTACTTCCTGGATGGACCGGATCAGCCGCTCGGCAACACAATCCCGTGTTTCTTCATCGGATATTTTCAGAAAAACATTTAATACCGTATAAGCCTCTTCCATAAGGCGGTAATAGTCTGTACTCATCCGTTCCTTCAGCAGATGGACATAGTCCTTTTCATGGAAAGGGATATCGGAACGGATAGAAATCTCGCAGCTCTTATACATGGAGGTCTGCTTTCTGAGCGTCCTTATATTAGAAGGATTATGCATGGGCCGGATGAGCCGGATCATGGAGAGAAACAAGTTCGCTTCGTTTATATTTATCTTCTGTCCAAACAACATGACCGGCGTCCGGGATACCTTCTCAGCATCTGTCAGGAGCGTCATCAAAACTCCTCCGGAGAAACGGATATCCGTATTTTCACAATTCATCGTTTTTTCCTTCATCGTCATTGTTTACTTACCCCCTTTCCTGGCGTAGGCCGAATCTTCAGGTTCCTTTTGATGAGCAAAATATAGCAGAGCGATTGTACTCAGAAACGGACAATGAAAAAAATAAATTTGAAAAATTTCTGAAAAACACTTTGAAGGATTCGAAATTATTTTCCTGCGGTAACAGAAGTAACAGTCGGTAACAGTCGGTAACAGTAAATTTGGGTATTGCGCGGTAAAAATGTCTACATCATGATGAGAACTGTCGAAGGAATCCATTAAAACCATATATTTCTCACAGCCTGAGATGCGCATTAGGGTGGGAGGATACAAAAGAGACGAAAATAGCTAGGTAATGGCTGCCAGTCTCTATGTACCTGCCGTAGTTTTCCCATGCCATTCTCAGGCGGATCCGGCGGTCGGTACACATCAGTATCGGCCGTTTTCTTCTGTAATCCTCCTGCCGACTGCGCCAGGCAGAAAGGAGCAGGAATGATGACGTTAAACGAACTGAAAAACAAAGTAGGAGATTCTTCTGGTTATATCCGGGGGATGACAGAAAAAGAGCTGAAAAGAACCGGTGGAAAGATCATTGCTTCCTATCAGTTGGATTCGGAAAGCTGGATCAAAGTTTATAAGAACGGCGGCGTGATCTTCTGTGACGGAAAAAGGAAAACAATCTTTTCCGTTAATGATTGTTCAAAAGCATGCTGGGAGTTTGCAACAGAAGAACGCTTGGTCCTGGATGGCGATGAATATGAAGATACACCGTGGAATGTCTGCCTTTATCTGGAGGGGATGAATCGGATAGAGAAGAATATTGAAAAATCTATCGCGAAGATGACTATTTCCACTTCAGATGACGAAGACATATTGATGGACCTGCCCAGTTTTGAAGAAGGGTTTTCTGAGATAGAATGGAAAGACTTTCTTGATGAAGCTTTACAAGATCTGACAGAGGAGCAGAAATTGGTTTTTACCAAGTGCATGCTTGAGGGTCTTAGTCAAAGAAGGGCATCAAAAGAAACAGGAATTGAACTGTCGTCAGTATGCCGGAATATGGCCTATTTACGCGAGTATTTTGCAAAGAAACTGATTTGTGGATAACCCGAATGAACACACTAAATTAACTGGAAATATTTGGGAGGGCAACAAAACGCTGTTTTCGAGCGTATATAGTAGAGGGTTTTTTCCGACGCACCTTGAAAACTGAATAGCCCATACGCAGGGAGATACAGGGAAGTGGGAATCCGGCCCGGTCGAAAGACTTGGGAGGATTATCATGGTCTGACAATACGCCGGGAGGAATGAATGACCGGGCAGGAACAGACCTGCGAGGTGGGTGCAAATATTTGATTATAACAACAGATTTGTATGGCGGATGACCATTCCGCCATAAAGATGTGCTGTTAATTTAAGAAACGTTTCATGAAGCACTTAAACCGAAAAGACTATTTTTGCTGCGATGAAGAAGAAAGAGGTGGAATCGATGATCAAAGTAGTTGAACCGAATCTTATCCCTGATCATATAAAGGCCAGGCTTCCGATACTGGGGTTTACTGCAATGAGGAAGAAATTGTGTAAATCAACCTGTCCTTATTACGCTGGTCGTGCCGATAAGCAGCCACGGTGTATGCTTGAGCATTGTTACCGTGAGGACGATGCGCCGGAAGTATTCCATCCGGTTCTGATGGAAATGTTTCCCTATGTCAAAAAAATGGAGGCCACCAAAGACGGACCGGATCCTGTAGAAATGTATAACCGGCTCCTTGTGATGTTCTTCTATGAACTGAAGGAGAAAGCCTTGAAAAAGAGCTCCTGTTATGGATGTCCATACACAGTAAAAGACAGACCCTGTGTAATGTGCATGAAGAAGATCATGGCTGCTTAACTGTTCAAAGTGTTATTTGAGACAATTGCTATTATTTACGAAGGAGGATGTTTATGAACGTATGTATCCCGAAAGAGTTAATGGAGAATGAACTTTACAGCAAGCTGTCAAATGGAGCAAAAATGCTTTATGGTATCCTGGTCAGCCTGAAAAAGGATGCTGAGAGGAATGAATGGATTGACGATCGGGGATGCAGGTATGTGCTCTTCCCCAAGAAGAGGATGCAGGAGGAGCTGAACTGCAGCCGTTACAGCGCGGATCTTTTTATGAAAGAGCTGGAGGTTCTGGATCTGATTCGGCTGGGTTACTGCATTACACCGATCATCCAGCGGAGGATCTATGTCAGGAATCTGGAGGACGTGAGTGCGGAGCTTATCCTGGCTCACTATATGGCTAACAAAGAGAAAACTGATAAAAATACGGCTTCTCCGGACCGAGATCTGCCCAAAGCAGAGGGGAAAAAAGAACCTGCCAAGGAAGCAGAAAAGGAAAAATATGATACAGGCAAAATCGCTTCCGGGGAAACCGTTTCCGACGAGAATCATGATTCTGGATCAGAAACCTTCAGCGAAGAGGAGGCCGTAAAGGAGATCCTGAAGCTGGTAGAGTCCCTTACCAGCTTGGTATGCCAAGCATTTGGAGATGATGATTTTGAGAAGGCGTGAGAGAAGGGGATCCGGGTGCTTTTCCCGGATCCTGATGCTTGCATCCCTGTTTTTCCTGTTTCTGGCCGTAAAAGAATATGCTCCGTTTTTAAAAAATGATATCAAGATGCATGAGCTCCAGAAAGAGGTTGCGCCGGATGATACAACGGAAGATACGCCTGCCGGGCAGGAGCAAAAGCTGCCGAAATGGGCCAGGAGGAAGATCGACTGGGATAAGTTGCACAAGATCAATCCGGATATCATTGCCTGGATCCGGGTGCCCGGGACAAAGATCGATTACCCGGTGCTGCGCTGTAAGAAGTGGAATGAATATCTCCATAAAGATTATAAAGGCGAAGCCAGCAAACCGGGATCGATCTTCATCCAGCCGGAGACCAACAAAGACTTCAGTGATTTCCATACCATTATCTTTGGCCACAACATGCGCAATAAATCCATGTTCGGATTCCTCCACAGTTATGAGGAGGAATCCTTCTGGAAGAAACATCGTAAGATCTACATTTATCAGCCGGGAAAAGCGGTCCGCTACCAGATCTTTGCAGCATATGACTGTAAAGACGGGAGTGAGACCTACCGGACAGAGTATAAAGATGAGAAAGCCAAAGAGGAGTGGATATCCATGATCCGGAAAGAAAGTTATTTCCCGGCAAAAGATACAGCAGGGACAGGTGATCATATCCTGACCCTTTCGACCTGCTCCAATGGAGGACCGCGCTCCTCCCGATATGTTGTCCACGGTTTAGAGAGAGAGGTGATCGAATATGTTGAATAAGATTATGCTGCAGGGAAGGCTGGTCAGGGAGCCGGACATCTCCCCCAACCATGCTGATGATTCCAAAAGGATGCGGTGTGTTTTCAATACAGCGGTAAAAAGAGATTTCAAGAAGGAGAACGAGCAGGATACAGATTTCTTCCGGTGCATTGCCTTTGGGCAGCCCGCCTCCTACCTTGTCCGTCACGGGAAAAAAGGAGGAAGGATCCTGGTTGAAGGAAGAGTGGAGATTAATTCTGTCGACAATGATAACGGCAGCCGGTCTGTTTATGCACAGGTTATTGTGGATAAGCTGTGGATACTTGATTACAAAGACGACAATTTCCCAGCAGTCGGCGCTCCTCCCTATGACCCTTCCATAGATCCGGATTTCTATGCCAGCATACCGGATCCATCGGAAGTGCCTTTCCTGAATGCCTGAGCCATTGATTTTGTGAAAAGTGACAAATGCCATCCCTCTGATTTGTTAGATATGCCCATTGAAAAGAATCAGGGATCCTGTATAATCTAAATAGAATATACGCAATGCGTATAATATAAAAAAGAAAAGGAGAGAGTCGTGGATTTACAGGAGCAACTGATACACTTGAGAAAAGAGACAGGCATGAAACGTTCGGATTTTGCCAGATATTTTGGTATCCCCTATCGGACTTTACAGGACTGGGAACTGGGTAACCGGAAGATCCCGGAATACCTGCTCCGCTTGATGGAATATAAGGTCCGGATGGAAGCATTACTTAAGGAAAAGGATATCAATCCGGAACAAATGGATAAAGATGAGAGGGATGGTGAGGTCAATGAAGACTCGTAGAAGAATGGCGGCATTTCTTGTAATCGCTATGATATTATTAATGGGGGCAGATATTTCTATTCATCCCATGGTATCAGAGGCTGCGACAGTCCGTAAAGTATCAAAGAAGACGAAGAAGAAGCGGTCCAAACGGTACTTTATCCGGACAGGATTTGACTGGGATAATCATTATCTGCAGGTAGGGAAGAAGGAAGACCTGAGCAAATATCTGAAGGGTACGGCTGGTCTTTCCAGGAAGACTCGTGCCAGGCTGATTCGCTGGAAGTCATCAAAGCCTTCAGTCATCAGTATCAACCGATACGGTATCGCCAGGGCAAAGAAAGCCGGCAAGGCACGGATCCGGATCCGGATGAAGACGAAGAGGGGATGGAAGACCATATCAAAAACCATCCAGGCATTTGACAGCAGGAAAGTATCTTTTACCGTATCCCTTTCCCTGTCAGAAGGGAATCGATATGCAGGGAAAGTGCAGAAGTCCTATAACGTGGTCTTTGATACGGTGACCATTCGTGTGAAAAATTCCAGTAGCAAACCTGTAACATTCGCCAGGGACCTGCTTGTCTGCGGACCCGAGTGCTCTTATGTGCAGGCTAAAGATCGATATGGAGTTGACGTGTGGATGTACCGGGAGAAAGAATCTTCCCTGAACATTCCATCCGGAAAGACACAGTCTGTTGTTTATAAAACAGAAGGGGCGCTTTCTTATCTGATGGAGGACCAGAAGAATAATAATACGTCTCTTGTCTGTGTCTTCACAAGCGACGGGGTCAAAAAGAATTTGCGTTATGAGATGCCAATAGGGAAGACCACGGTCAGCAGATGATGAATTAACTATATTTTTGAGAAGGGAGACTATAGTTTTGATCTACTTTACCAGTGACCTTCACCTGGGTCATCGCGGCATTATTACGATGCGGAACCGGCCGTTTGCAGATGTCGATGAAATGAAACGGATCATATTGCGTAATTACAATGCAATAGTCCATAAAGATGATACCGTGTATATTCTGGGAGATATCTGCCATCACATGACCATAGAGGAAGCGAACCGTTGGATTGCAAAAATGAATGGTAAGAAATATCTCCTGATAGGGAACCATGATAAGAAATATGATCCGTCGTTGTTTTTGGAAATGAAGGATTTTATGACAGTTTCCCTGAATGGGATATATTTCTCATTGATGCATTATCCCATGCTTTCCTGGCCAAAGAAGAACAGTGGGAGTATCCATGTACATGGGCATATCCATTCGGATGAAAACTATAACGACCGAAACAGGGAGGAAAAGATTCTTCGATATGATGTAGGTGTGGACGCAAACCAGTTTATGCCGGTTTCAGTACAGCAGGTGATACGGTTTTTTAAATAATAAAATAAGAAGAATACAGTGATATTAATTTATAACGTCTATCATACCGGTATCTTATGGAAATAGGGTGCCGGTTTTTTGTCTAAAAAGGGGTGATGATGCATAGAGAAAACCAGAGATAGTCCTGATAAATGCAGATAACCAAATAGTAACCAGCCACAGGGCAGGAGTGATTTCAGCGCGAATGATCTTCTGCCTTTTTTATTATGTGAAAGGAGAGATATGTTTATGAGGAAGAAACTGACACGATTTACCTCCCTCTTCCTTGCCATGCTCCTGCTC
>JBGUIF010000198.1:0-5205 GCA_045112755.1 Anaerobutyricum sp. | reverse complement strand
TTCTGTCATACTTATGACAGTATACAGAGCAATCAGGTGACAATCAAGGGAATCAATATAAAGTCAAATCAGGAAGTCAATAACAATTTATCTTTATTCAGGGTACTGATTAAGTGGCTCATTTTCAAGTGAGCGTTTTGTATCTTAGTGGCTCACTTTTAGATTAGCGTTTATAACAAGAATGAAGGGGATAGGGATGAACACTATTTCAAAAGGACATATTTATGTGGCAGCTCATGAAGTTTTGGAGCTGCCACATAATGATTTATATAGACCTATTCTGGTAGGAGCTTCTAATTTGAGTCCGGAGGAGGAGATTCCGAAGTATTATCTCAGGGACGACACGGGAGAGAACATTTCAGACCATAATAACTGCTTGTCGGAATTGACAGGTCTTTACTGGATTTGGAAAAACAGGGATGATGACTGGATGGGTTTGGCCCATTACCGGCGTTTTTTTGTCTGTCGGCGGTCTGCCGCCACCTATTTCAGGAGAGGCAGGGCTGACGATCTGGTGACTAAGAAACAGCTGTCGATTCTTATGAGGAATTATGATCTGATTCTGCCCGGAAAAAGGTATTATCTGATTGAAACTCTCTATTCTCATTACTGTCATACTTTTGATGGCAGGCATCTGGATTCTGTCAGAGAGATTATAAAGGATTTGTGCCCTGATTATCTGTATGCATTTGACTGTGTGATGAGGATGCGGAGTGGGTATATGTTTAATATGATGATTATGAAAAAGGATATGCTGGATAATTATTGTTCCTGGCTTTTTCCAATCCTTTTTGAATTGGAGAAGAGGGAAATGAGACCAGATCTTGACCCATATCAAAAGAGATTCGGGGGCAGAGTGGGAGAGAGACTTTTTAATGTCTGGCTATATCATCAGATCAGGACAGGTTATGTCGATAAGAATAAGATCAGAGCGCTTCCTGTACTGCGGACAGATACTGTACATTGGGTCAGGAAAATAAGTGCATTTCTAATGGCACGTTTTTTTCATAGGCCCTATGCGAGAAGCTGGTGATGATGCCATGACCAGAACGATGGCAGCAATGGTGGTATTTTATTACAAATGATGATGGAAGATTGTTGGAATGGGTGCTGGTAAATGCGGTGGTGCAGGTGATGACTGAGAAATATGTAAAATGTCATGGCAATAATAATGGCAAAGCGGCCGGTTTTGATGAGTCATTCATTCAAAAAAGAGATGGATTTATTGCTGCAGGAAAAGAGCCTGATTTACCTTTAATCTCAGTCATAATACCGGTTTACAATGTGGCTCCCTATCTGGACCGCTGTCTGGATTCTGTACAGGGCCAGACTTACTCCAATCTGGAGATTATTCTGGTGGATGACGGATCAACAGATGCTTCCGGAGAAATCTGCAGAAGCCGTGCCTTAAAGGATGCCCGCATTCATTATTATTATAAAGACCATGGAGGAGTTGCAAAAACCCGCAACTATGGTTTGATGCGGGCTGGTGGTGACTATATAACTTTTGTCGATTCCGATGATCATGTGACGCGGGATTATGTGGAATATCTTTTTGCTTTGATTAACTCAGGACCAGATGGTCTGTTTGGCATGTCCATGTGTTCTCTCCAGATCTGCTACAGTAGTAACGGTTACAGCCATACTTCTGCTAATGGAAGGGTAGAGATTCTTTCTGGTAAAAGCTGTATCGAAAGAATGTGCTATGGCGATCTAGTGGATACTTGTGTTTATGCCAAGCTATATCCTGCAGCTTTGTTCGAAGGGATATCCTATCCGGAGGGACGGATTTTTGAAGACATGGGAGTGACCTATCGGCTTTTCGACCGTTGTGATCAGATTATCTGTGGGTGGCTTCCCAAATATCATTATTCCATCCGGGAGAATTCTATCGTGACATCCGGTTATTCCGAGGCCAAACTGGATCTTTTGCAGATGACAGACCAGATGGCTGCCTATGTGGGAAAAAAGTATCCCGACTTGAGGAAGGCAGCCCTGCGCCGGCGGCTTTATGCAAGGTTCAGTACTTTAAATCAGATGCTGTCTGTGGAAGGGTACCGGGAGAAGAGAATCCGGCAGAATATCATTCATTTTATCAAAAAATATGGCTGGCGGGTTTTTTTTGATCTCAGGGCACCCTGGCGTGACCGGGCAGCTTTTCTCAGCCTCCTGCCAGGGCTGCCTGTTTATCGACTTATATGGGGAGTTTATTATTGGTGGAAGAGGAAGAGAAAGGTTCGCCATAAAGCCTTAAAAGGATGAGATGATAAGGCCTGTCCTGTGGAAGGCTGGAAGTCATTTGTCAGAATAGGAGAAGGATACTTCACGATGAAGAAATTAACCAAGAATGAAATCCAGCAATTGGAATTGGAGCTTCTGCTGGCTTATGCCAGTTTATGTGAGAGAAAGAATCTCTACTACACCCTGGGAGGGGGGACTTTGCTGGGTGCGGTGCGGCATCGGGGCTTTATTCCCTGGGATGATGACATCGATGTCCTGATGCCCAGGCCGGATTATGAGAGACTGCTGGCCATGGGAGACAGGGAGCTGAAAGGTCTTCCGCCTTACATGAAACTGAAACACTGGAAAAATGGAGGGATGGCCTTTCCCTTTATCAAGCTGGCAGACCAGAGGACCATGGTCAGGAATAAATATGTGGAGGACCGCTATGACTGTAGTTATCTTTCTATAGATATCTTTCCCTTAGATGGCTGCCCTGGGAATCGAAAGGAATTGGAAAGAATCTTCCGACTGTCCCTTTTTTATCGTAAGCTGCTGATGCTGCAGACGGCCAGAAAAGGTGAGGGGAAGTCCCCTCTGAAAAGATGGATGAAACCGGTTCTGATCACCGGCCTTCAGGCGGTATCGCTGCGGGCTCTTTCGGTAGAGACACTCTGTGCCAGAATTGACGCCTTGGGCAGGAAAAGAGACTTTGACGGCTCTGGATATGTTGGAGGTGTTGTCTGGGGCTACGGGCCTGGGGAGAGGATAGGAAAGTCCGGATTTATGACACCGAAACAAATGGAATTTGAGGGCTGTCTCTTCAATGGGCCATCCAATTATCATGAGTATCTTTCCGGCCTGTATGGAGATTATATGACTCCCCCGCCTGAAAAGAACCGCGAAGATCATGAGATGGAGGCCTATATGCTTTAAACACGCCTGACAGGGAGTGAAATGCCTCCCGACGGCGACTGCAGAAAAATTAGCTGATGGGCAACAGACAGGGTCCGTCGATGGCAAATGTAGATGCAGGATACGGAAGAAGTCTTCTGAACGTGACTGCCGGTGGAAGATGCCTTAGAAACAGCAGTTTATAGTTAAATGAGATAGGGAGAAGAAAATGGAGGAAAAACAGATTCTGGTCAGTGTGATCATCCCGGTCTATAATGTGGAGGCTTACCTCAGACAGTGTATAGACAGTATTCTCGGTCAGACCTATCCGGATTTTGAATTGCTGCTGATCGATGACGGTTCCACGGATCAGAGCGGCAGAATCTGCCGGGAGGCAGCGGCTTCAGACCGCCGGGTTCATTATTATAAAAAGGATAACGGAGGCCTTTCCGATGCCAGAAATTATGGGATGGAGCGGGCAGGGGGAGAGTATCTGACCTTTATAGATTCTGATGATTATGTGGAAGAGACTTACCTTGAGACCCTGCTGGGACTGTGCGTGGATTGGTCTGCCGGGATCTCCTGTGTAGATTTTACTATGCTGGGAAAAAAGGAAGGTCGAAAGAGACGAGAAAAATGCACCGGAGGGGGAGAGTGTCTGCACTCGGTGGAGGCTCTGAAACGGTGTCTGATCAGAGATGGTTTTGGGGTTTCAGCCATCGGGAAAATGTATCACAGGTCGCTGATCCCAGTCCTGTATTTCCCAAAAGGACGCCGCTATGAAGACCTGCTTGTCATCCCCCGTCTTTTTGAAAAATGTGACAGAACGGCCTGCGTCAGGGACAGGTTATATGATTACCGGGTCAGGGAGGGAAGTCTGACCCATAGAAGACTGGAGGAAGAGGATATCAGGCAGCCGGAGATTCTCCTGGACCTGGTCAGGTATGTGGATGAATACGCTCCTGAGATTCACGATGCGGCTGTCTGCAGATTGATCGTGGATGTCTTTCACAATATTCTCTATCGGCTTGTTTATGACGACAGGTATCCCATGCTGGCCGGTGAGATCCGCCTGGTTTGCCGCAAGGCTTTCCGTGAGGGCTGGAGCAATCCCTATCTGACTCGGGGAAAGAAATTGCAGCTTTTTGTCTTTTGTCATTTCCCTGCAATTTATCGCCGGTGCATTCGCCTTTATCTGTTTCAGAAAAGATATTTTCTTGGAATGTGAGGAGATTTATGATATATTGAATATAGCCAATAACTGGCAAGGTTTAAGCTTGTATAAGAAGGAGGAAAACATATGAAAAGTCAAAGCATATCAAGCAGATTGTTAAAAGCCGTTATGATGGGACTTGTTATGGCTGCTTTGTTACTGAGTTTCAGAGTGTCCGCGAGTGCCGCCACGAAGATCTATCCATATTCAACGAAGACAAATATTCTGACCAAAGGATATCAGTATCAGCTGTATTATACAGCAGAATATTACAAGTTTAATTCCACAAATCCGTCTGTTGCCTCTGTCAGTCAGAATGGTCTGATCACTGCGAAAAAGAAAGGTACCTGCCGTATCAATGTGTACTTTAAGAGCTCCGGTAATTATTGCAACAGCTTTTCTTTTAAGGTAACGGATAACAGGAGCGTCGGAGAGTCTTTCAAATCCATCAGAGTTAAGAAAGTGGGCTATGGAACGCAGGTCCTTCTTTCCAAGGCTTCCGTCAAGGGTCGGACACTTATCCTGAATCTGGTGGTTGCCAACAACAGACCATACAGGATGTCCAAAATAAAAAGGATAAAATTTGATTTTTATATTGGAGGCAAGAAGTTTTATACTAAGAAGATCGGCGCCAGGAGATTCAACGTGAAAAAGTATGGCAAAAAGAGGCTGAATCTCAAGTTTAAGCTTAGTAAGGGTACTCTGAAAAAGATGGATCTGAATTATGTCACCATCTACTGTTATGGAAATGTCTATATTGTTTATTAAACAACAGGAGATTATTTATAAAATGGATATTCAAAGTTTTTTAGGGTTTCCCAAACTTTTTTCGGGTCAGTTGTTCGGGTCTAGAGCTGATTTTCCCAAACTTTTTTCGG
>JBGUIF010000197.1:0-4830 GCA_045112755.1 Anaerobutyricum sp. | reverse complement strand
GCATTGCAGCCCAGGATTATCCGGAGATCACCGTTATTGACAGCACATCCGTTGCTGTGGGAACAGGAATCCTTGTTGAATATGCCATAGAATGTATTGACAAAGGGATGAGCCGGGATGAAATTTCTGCTGTGCTGATAAAAAAGAGAGAGAACATTTGCCTGATCGCTATGCTGGATACTCTGGAGTATCTTAAGAGGGGCGGAAGGATTTCCAAAACTGCTGCCTTTGCCGGCGGAGTATTGAATATTAAACCTGTTATCACCATTAAGGATGGGGAGATTCAGATTTTGGGCAAGGCCCGGGGAACAAAGAAAGCAAATAATTTCCTGGTGCAGGAGATTCAGAAAAACGGAGTGGATTATACCCTTCCCATCCTTCTGGGATACACAGGAACCTCTGACAGGCTTTTAAATAATTACATTGAGTGCAGCCGAAGTCTCTGGGAAGGTCAGGTAAATGAATTGGGCCGGTCTCAGATGGGCAGTGTCGTAGGAACACATGGAGGACCTGGAGCAGTTGCTATTGCATTTTTTGCAAAACATTCCTAAGGAAGGTGATTTGGCAAGATTAGAAAGGATGTACTATGGATCGGTTTGAATATTTTACATTATCTGTCTTCAGTATTACCCGCTATTGGAACAAGATTGCCACAGAAGAGATGCGGCAGCACGGATTAAAAGGGGCCTATGTCCTTTATCTGATTACTCTTTCTGATCTGGAAGAGCCTCCGACTGCAGCCCGGCTGGCAGAATTGACCCAGCGGGATAAGGCAGATGTATCCAGGGCTATATCCACGTTTCAAAAGATGGGCCTTGTGGAACCTTATGGGGAAAGCCGCTACAGAGCACCTATCCATCTGACGGAGGCAGGATTAAACCTCGCAAAAGAAGTCCGACAGAAGGCCGATTCGGCACTTCAGGCTGCCGGTCAGGGCCTTTCTGAAGAAATGCGCCGGAATATGTATCATTCTCTGGATATCGTCGCCGAAAATATGAGAGAGATTTGTAATAATATATGAGGATAGAAAAATATAAAATGAAACAATATATTGTTGATACATTTACAGACAAGCTATTTTCCGGCAATCCGGCAGCGGTCTGCATGATGGACAGCTGGCCGTCAGAAGAATCAATGTCTGATGACAAGGGAAGATTGGGAGAGTAATGATGAATCAACCATTCGTGAAAATAGATTTACACGGACTCCGCCAGGATGAAGCAATAAAAGTAATCGATAAGGCAATCAGAGAGGCCGGACCAACTGTGTATCAGCTGCAATTGATTCATGGATACCATCGCGGCACAAATCTTCGGTCCATGATTTACGATTGGTATCAATCGGACCCAAAAGTCCTGCGGGTCACACCCGGGGATAATCAGGGGATAACCTTGCTGATACTAAAGGAATTATATTAATGCAGATGTTTTAAAAAGGTGCCTGTCACCCTTTCAAAAACCTTACGTCCGTAAGAAATTTGAAAGGGTGACAGGCACCTTTTTACCTTTTATTGCAACTTTGATTCATTGTAGTGATAGGAGAAATGTCATGGTATAATATAGATGTACATGTGGGAGGTGTCCTCACCGGGAAGGACAGTGGAGGATTGACATAAGGACGGGCACCATTTTACCTTAATTCTTAAATTGGAGGAAACAGCTATGAAGAAGAGAGATTTCATCAAATCAATGGTGCTTGCAGCTGCCTTGTGTGTCAGCCTGACTGCTTGTGTCAGTTCATCATCCAACAACAATAATAATGACTCCCATGATGCTGGCTATGAAAAAGCAGACGATTATGAAGAAACTGATGGCTATGAAAAAACTGACGACTATGCAGATGATGAGAATGAGAGGGACAATGATGACACATACTATTCTGTAAATGATGATAAAAGGTCATCCGTATTGACAGATGCGAATGATTATGAGAGTGGTGATGGAACTTCATCAGAAGTATATTATGCCAGTATCAATGATGATGTAAAAAAAGTTTTTGGCCTGACCTATGGGCAGATTGAAAGCCAGCCGGATTACTATGCGCCTGTATTATACACATTTGATGAGAGTCCTGATCGATACGGAATGGAATACCAGAACAACAGAAACTGTGCTTATATTTTCCATAAAAAGGGAGATGAACCATGTGGAGAACATGACATCTGTGTTGGTGCATGTGGATGGTTTTCCAGGTTAATGGATTTTGAACATGAGTGGGCAGCTTATGTTTATGACCTTGAAAGCGCATTGAAGGAAACGTATCCTGATTGTTCCGATGTAAAATTTGTCAGCACTTCAACAATCCCGGATGCACCGACTAACATTTCTGACACCCTTGCCTATATGGATTTTACAGCAACCTTTGATAATACAGAACCTACAAAGGTCCGGCTTTATGTGGAAGCATCAGACAGTTCCTCCATCGTAGACAGCGATGACTGGACTTTAATCTGCCTGCCGGAAGAATACTGATATATACAAAGAACTGTGTCTGCATTAAAAGGAGTTATCGAATGGCTTCCAAATATAAATATAAAGCTTTTATATCCTACAGGCACAGTCCTGAAGATATAAAGGTTGCCGAACATCTGAATGACGCAATCGAAAGATACCATATCCCAAAATCCATCAGAGAGTCAGTGGGCTTTGACGGGAATATGGATATTTTCAGGGACAAGAATGACCTTCCGGTCACTGACAGCTTAAATGATACCATCGCAGCTGCTCTTCGGGAAAGTGAATATCTGATCGTAATCTGTTCCACCCATTTAAAGGAATCTGTATGGGTCGAAAAAGAAATTGACCTGTTCCTGAAGACACATCCCAGAAAAAATATTCTAACTGTTCTCATTGATGGTGAGCCATATGATGTGATCCCGGAAAGTCTTCTCACAGAAGAGCAGGAAGAAGTAACGGAAAACGGGGAACTTGTCATGATAAAAAGAGACCTGGAACCGCTTTCCGCTGATTATCGTCCCGGTATCAAAAAGTCAAAGAAAACAGAACTTCCCCGCCTTATTGCAGGCTTACTGGGATGCAGTTACGAAGAACTGGTCCTGCGCCAGCAAAAACATAAGAATCGTATCATGGCATTAGCGGGACTGGCCGTGGTCTCCCTGACTCTGATCGCAGCTTCCTATGTTTTCTGGAGTTCCACCAGGATCAATGAAAACTACAAAAAGGCCCTTTTTAATCAGTCTGAGTATCTTTCGGAAGAATCCATCAGGGTTACAGAGGAAGGAAATAATAATGAATTGGCCATACAGCTGGCTCTTAATGCAGTACCCAACAAGAATAGTGACATGCCCTATAACCCGCATGCACAATTTGCCCTTGCCAATGCCATTGATGCCTATGTCTATCCTTCAGATCATACAATGACAGGAGTCAGGAATTTTGAGGGGGATAATGGGGAGGAAATCGAAACATTCGCTGTAAACGATGAAGGAACCTGCCTTGCAGCAATAAGCAGTTCATATCTTAATAACCAGTATCTTTACTTATCAGATGTCAATACCGGAGAACTGACTGCAAAACATTTTCTGGGTGATGAAACAGCTGTCATTTATGAATTGTTTTTTTCAAAAGATAATCTTTGGACTGTTTTAAGGGACAGGATGAGGATTTATTCTGCAAAAGACGGAGCACTGAAAAAAACGATTAAGCCTCCACAAGACGGTGAATCTAAAGAGTTATCCATATCCCATACATTTTTAAATGGACACAATCTTTATATTTTATGCGGTAATGAAATCTATATTTATAACACGGATACATTTGAGATGATTTCAAAATATCAAATCAAAGATAATTCCACTTCGATCAGTGTAAAGATGTTTAAAGTGTCTCCGGATGACAAGTATCTGGCCTTACAATACGATGAATTCAGGGATATGGTTTCATCAAAAAATCTATTGCTGATCGATGCAGCTTCCGGGAAATCAATATTTGATGAGGAAATCCTGAAACAGGAAGACATAAAAGTGACTGACATCTGTTTCGGTCACGATAAGGTCATCATCAGTTATAGTCATCAGACAGATAGAAAACATGCTTCCTTAAACCAGGATTTGGAAAAATATCCATATAATCAAACAGAAAATGGAGCAATCAGTCTGGATTGCGCTTCCGGAAATGTGGTCTGGAAGACTTCCTTTGGGATCAGGATGCAGAGTTTAGGGGTAGCAAACCGGCTGCGTTTACAATTTCGAAACATGAAAGTGTTAAATTCCGGCGAATATATTGAAGTGATTGTTGCGGTTGATGACAATGTCGTTTATTTTCTGGATCCAAAAACCGGGAAATGTCTTCAGAAAGAGTCGCTGCCCTGTAATCAATTATATCTGCTGGGGAACAGTTCCTTTGATAAGACCGAAACCATAAACCTGTTCGACAAAGATAATCAGAAATATATCGTATTATCTTATGACAATGACGATTTATCAGCCAATTATAAAACACTGACATTTTCCGGACAGAAGATTACCGGCATACAAAGCACATTATCATCAGATGCACTGTTTGTCAGCTCCTATAATGAAATAATCCAGTACAAAAAGAATCAGGGAGATAAAGAATGTGTCATAATGGACAGAGAATCATTTTCCAACTATTTGCAGGATACAATTACTTTTGAACAGTATATGGCAGTGATTGTCAATATAAATCCATTATTAAGTGGAGCAGACAGCTTTGAAGGAGAAATCCGCCTCTATGATTTAAAGAAAAGGGCTTTGATAGATACTTTCCCTTTTCATAAAGAGCAGTACGGTTTTGCAGGGGCTGTAGGGAATGACTATCTTGCGATGACAGGACGACAATCTCTCTTTTA
>JBGUIF010000196.1:0-4943 GCA_045112755.1 Anaerobutyricum sp. | reverse complement strand
GCATAATATGAGTATTCGACGACTGCATCTTCGTATCGGCATTTTTCAGGATGGAACAGATCTCATCCTGGATGTTTTTGGGTGTCGTGCTTTTTCCGGTTCGTGTGGCTACAACAAAGTCGCCGGTTTTATTAAAGCCTGTCTGATCCAGATGATAGAACAAGTACTTTTTAGAGGCGTTGTTAAGAGGCACTTTCCGGTCTTTTCCTGTTTTTGTTGACTTCTGGACCCTGAATATCACCTTTTTGATATCCTGCCTTTTCATTTTCTCGGGATTGGAATCATCGTAGAGGGGATTCTTTTCTTGGATTAACGTCTTGTTCACAAAGACATAGTTTTTATCGAAATTGACATCCCTCCATCGCAGAGCCAGCAGTTCCCCGATCCGGAGTCCCATATACAGGTTTGCAACGATGACATTGCCATAGCGGTATCTGGGATTCCCACTGGATTCCCACAAAGCCAAAGCCTGAGCGATGAATTTTTTCATGTCGCTCTGATCCAGATAGTCCACCTCTTTTGCCTCCTTTATCGCATTGCTTTTTGAAACACAAACAACTGATACCATAGGGTTATGCATCTGATCTCTTTTGGATATATAACGAAAAAAATCATTGAGAGCATCATATACTTTTTTGATAGAAGAATAAGTGTAATGTCCGTTGTTCATATCATTGATCAGCTTTTGTATATCCTTTGACGTGATATCCTGAACTTTCTTTTTCCCTATGGGAGAATCTATTATATTTATTCTGACATTAGACTCAAGCCTTTCCCAGGACTGCGTTTTCAATGTGTTTTTCTTAACATTATCCAGCCAGTAATAGATCTCTTCCCTGAAATCTGTCTTTTTTGTTATACATGTAATATCCTTCGACAGTTCTTCTTCTATCTTAGTCATCCGCCTCATACATTCGGCAGCTGATGCATCGATGATCGATTTTCGGAAACGGGTCCCGTCGGCGCGATACACCATCTTTTTATATACGACATCCCCCCTCTCGTTGTAGAACATCGTGCCGGCTCCATAGGGGAGTTTGGGAAGCGGCGGTCTTCTTTTCATAGTGAACAACTCCTTTCATCCATTTTGAGAAAGCATTATTATTTGTAATCAGACAAAAGGAAAAGTGGTCTCTAGCTGCCCAGAGACCACTTGAAGACCAGATTAGATAACATTTGATGATACAATATGTTAAATAATCCCAATTTTTCTTGTTAAAAATGTAAAATATTTACATTTCAGCACAACAAAAAAACCTTCAAATACGGCTTATTTACACCATATTTGAAGGTTTCTCTATCCAACAGGGGATGAGAGAATCGAACTCCCACCAAAGGTTTTGGAGACCCCTATCATACCATTTGACCAATCCCCTGTATGTCCACTGTTTATACGGTATTTAGAAGAGTCAAAAGAATCTCTTCTCTTCTTCATGACCATTTTGTGACCAATTAGAATAATTCCCGCTTATCGTGGATTTTTCGCACCTATTGATAATAATATGGTTTCGGTTTTTTGTCAACCTTTTTTTCTATCTCTGCCTGAATGAGCAAAGATCAGTTTCAGATCTTCCTCCCCCTAACTTTCTTTGCTGCAATTATTCTTCCCAGCTTGATACATATTGGCGGAAGAACATTTACTGCATCCTGCACAGCTGCCACCGCCGCATCCGCTGCATCCGCCGGATTTGTGGGACCTCCAGATGGATCGGGCAGCAAAGAATACTATTATCGCTAATATAGCAATCACAATGAGATTCCCAAAAACAGGAGACATACTGTCACCTCCTCTGTCTCAATAATCCCCCCCTCAGCATGAAAGCCTCAGGGGGGGAAATATTTATATTCGAATCATTTTACTCCACTGCCTCGACTGAGGTAAGCGGTCTGAGGGTATTATCTGGCTGATAACCCTTGCGGAACAACAAATAAATGAGGCCTGCCAGAAGACCGATGGCAGCCACTGTCCCGATGCCGAAGGGTACTGATCCAGTGATCATGCCGCCAAGATTATAGATGATAAAGGCCAGGACATATGCCCATAGACACATGTAGCCGATGGCGGCCATGGTCCATTTCGCATTATTCATCTCTCTTCGGATGGCACCCATGGCTGCAAAGCAAGGGGCACACAGCAGATTAAATACCATGAAGGCGAAACCTGCAATAGGCGTGTAATCCTTTGCTACACGATCCCAGATCTGCTCGCCGTTTTCTCCAAGCTCCTCTTTAGAATCATCATAGTTATACAGTACACCGAAAGTACTGACAACTTCTTCCTTGGCCACAAGTCCCGTCACAGTGGCCACAGTGGGTTTCCATTTACCAAAGCCAAGAGGCCGGAAAATGATGCTGGCTCCGTTGCCGATCTGCGCTAACAGGGAGGCATCCATGGCATTGACATCCTCCACAGGAACATCCATCTTTTGTGCTAAAGACTCTTTGTATTCTTCGGTAACGACGCTTTCATCTTTAAAGAGATTATCCACCATGCCAAAATGACCATTGACATTTCCAAAGCCCCGGAGGAACCAGATGATGATGGATGAGAGGAGGATAACGGTTCCGGCCCTTTTAATGAAAGACCAACCCCGTTCCCAGGTTGCTCTCAGTACGTTTCCTGCAGACGGAACATGATAGGTGGGAAGCTCCATAACAAAGGGTGCCGGTTCTCCGGCAAATGCTTTGAATTTCTTTAAAATAATGCCTGAGAGGATGATGGAGGCAATGCCCATGAAGTAAGCGGAAACTGCGATCCATGGGGATCCTCCGAAAATGGCTCCGGCAATCAGGCCGATGATGGGAAGCTTGGCTCCACAGGGCATAAAAGTTGTGGTCATCACAGTCAGCTTCCTGTCACGGTCATTTTCTATGGTTCGGGAAGCCATGATTCCGGGAATACCGCAGCCTGTTGCCACCATGCAGGGAATGAAGCTCTTTCCGGAGAGTCCGAACTGGCGGAAAATACGGTCCATGACAAAAGCGACACGGGCCATGTATCCGATGTCTTCCAGAATGGCAAGAAGAACAAAGAGGACCAGCATCTGGGGAACAAATCCCAGAACTGCACCTACGCCGGCCACGATACCGTCCAGAATCAATCCATAAAGAACGCTTCCTTCAACGATTCCAAGATTGCCCAGGATCATGTTGAAGAAGGAGGGAACCCATTCCCCGAAGATCACGTCATTGGCGAAGTCAGTAGCCCTGGTACCGATGGAAACTTCCCAGCCTCCCATGGCGATGGCATAGACGAAAAACATGACCACTACAAAGATGGGAAGGCCAAGAAGCCGGTTGGTCACGATCCGGTCAATCTTGTCCGACAGGGTAAGATATCCTGCACCACCCTTTTTCTTTACGGACTTTGCTGTAATTCCCGTGATGTAATCATATCTTCCATTGGTGATGATACTTTCCGCGTCATCATCCATTTTAGTCTCACAATCTTCAATAAGCTTCTCAAAATATTCGTTCTCTTCTTTGGTGAGATTCAACGACTCCAGAGCTTTGCTGTCTCTCTCAAAGACTTTGATGGCATACCAGCGCAGAAGATTGTCCTCTACCTTTCCTTTCAGCTTCTCTTCGATCTGACAAAGAATGTTTTCTATCTCCTGTGAAAATATACTGGGAACTATGACTGCTTTTTTCGTTTCGGCTGCTGCCAAAGCCATTTTTGCTGCTTCTTCGCTTCCCTGTCCTTTGAGGGCGGAAATCTCAATGACCTGACAGCCAAGATCCTCGGACAGTTTCTTGACATCGATACTGTCTCCGTTTTTCCGGACCAGATCCATCATATTTATGGCAACTACCACAGGAATACCCAGTTCTATCAGCTGAGTGGTGAGATAGAGGTTTCGTTCGATGTTGGTTCCATCCACAATGTTAAGAATGGCATCCGGCTTTTCCTGAACCAGATAGGTTCTGGAGACCACTTCCTCTAAGGTGTAGGGGGAAAGGGAGTAAATTCCGGGAAGATCCTGGATGATTACATTTTTATTTCCTTTAAGCTTTCCTTCTTTTTTCTCAACAGTTACCCCGGGCCAGTTGCCCACATACTGACTTGAGCCGGTCAATGCATTAAACAGGGTTGTTTTTCCACTGTTGGGATTGCCGGCTAAAGCAATTTTGACTGCCATAACGAACTCCTTTCTATTCCACTTCGATCATCTGTGCATCCCCTTTACGGATGGACAGTTCGTAATTTCTGATATTGAGTTCCATGGGATCTCCCAGAGGAGCTACCTTGCGGACATAAATATCCACACCTTTAGTAATACCCATATCCATAATACGTCGTTTCACCGGACCTTCGCCGCGGATCTTTACCACTTTGCAGCTTCCGCCCACAGGAACATCCTTTAATGTCTTCATGTTTCTTCCTCCTTATCTGATCATAATCCTTCTAGCCATGGACACATCCAGGGCAACACGGCTTTCCTTCACTTTCAGGATTACATTTTCCCCTATTTTATTGATTACCGTGACATTGTGGTTTTCCACAAAGCCCAGTTCATGAAGATGAGCCCTTACTTTATCATTTCCCATGATTCTTTCTATGGTCATCACTTTTCCCGGGACAGCCATTGTTACAGGCATCATGAGTCCTCCTTTCTATACTGATGTCCGTATAAAGGACATTAGTTCTGTAAATTTTTTTGAAAACCCCCAGCTATTTTTGAAACACAAGAACTAACTATCAATAGTTAATTCTAATATAACTTAGTTATCACTAACTTTTGTTATATAAAATGTACCACCAATTCCCTCAGGATGTCAAGGGAAAGAAAAAGATATATTGATTTTAGGGAATATAAAAGGAGTAAAGGGATACAACAAAAAACTCAAGAACCGCATGCATTCTGCGGAGCCCAACGGACTCTGATGCGTTTCAGAGCGGACGCTATGCAGTACATAACGGACGCCCCAAAACGCTCGATTTT
>JBGUIF010000195.1:0-20127 GCA_045112755.1 Anaerobutyricum sp. | reverse complement strand
CTGGAAAAAAGGCTATTGACAAATCATATTCAACCTTTTACAATGAAGCAAGAGAACGATTGAAAGATTGTTCAATTGAGCAAATGTTGTATTTAGTCAAAGAATAAGGATTGTAAAAGGACATGAAAAAAAGTGATTGCCAACCTTTATTTCCCGAGGTGGTGGATGCAGTGCAGAACACCATGCCCAGGGATACTGACATTGACAAAGTAGCCTCGTTTTTTAAAGTACTGGGAGATCAGACCAGGATCCGCATCCTTTTTGCCTTGAAGGAGAAAGAGATGTGTACAGGGGATATCGCTGTCCTTCTCAATATGACCAAGTCTGCAGTTTCTCATCAGCTGGCTGTCATGAGAAACATGCACCAGGTAAGGTCGAGAAGAGAAGGGAAGAATATTTTCTATTCTTTGGATGATCAACATATCGTAGACATTATTGAAGAAGCACTGATCCACATGACCCATGTGGACGAATAATTAAGAACAAGCGGCACCAGGATGAAAAGAGGTCCTGAAAGTGCAGAAAGGAAATCAAAAGATGCAGAGAAAGGTCTATATTCTGGAAGGTCTTGACTGTGCCAACTGTGCGGCCAAGATTGAGAATAAACTGAGTAAGATGCCTGAATTGTCCGACGTCTCTGTAACCTATGCGACACAGCAGCTCAGGTTCAGTGCAGAAGATCCTGAGGCTATATTGCCTAAGATTCAGGAAGCCATCACTGCCATGGAACCGGATGTGGTGGTTGTGGAAAGAAACCGCAGGAGAAGCAGGAGTAATACCGGAACAGCCCACAGCCACGACCACAGTCATGAGCATGGGCATGAGCACGGCCATGAGCACGACCACGACCATGGAGACAGCTGCTGCGGACATGACCACGAGCATGAACATAGCCATGAGCATGGACACGACCATGAGCACAACCACGACCATGGGGACAGCTGCGGGTGCGGCCATGACCACAACCATAGTCATGACCATGGCCACGACCATCATCACCATCACGGTGATGGCTGCTGCGATCATGACCACAATCATCATGAGGAACCCCATGCCACCAGGTCTCACACGCATTTTGTGGAGGAACACCACCATGTGAAGGGACATCCTGATGACTGCGAGTGCGAGGAGTGTACTTCTTTCGTGGAGTACTGTGATATCTGCGGTGAGAGTCTGGCAAAATGCAACTGCAGGATGCCGGATGAAGACATGGAGAAACGGGTTTATATTCTGGAAGGAATCGATTGCGCCAACTGCGCGGCCAAGATTGAAGCCAAGATCCGGTCCATGCCTGAGGTGGGCTTCGCCTCTGTTGCCTATGCTACCAAACAGCTGCGTGTATCCGCCAACAATCAGGATGAACTGATGCCCAAGATGCAGGCGGCCATCGACTCCATCGAGGACGGGGTTACCCTTGTTCCCAGAAAGAGGAAAAGGGCCAGCGGCATATCCAATACCAGAATTTATATTTTAGAAGGCCTTGACTGTGCCAACTGTGCCGCAAAAGTGGAGCAGAAGATCAGGACTATGCCCGGTGTGGATGACGCCACAGTCACCTATGCCACCAAACAGCTGAAAGTGTCAGCCAAGGATCCTGATCAGCTGATTCCGGAGATTCAGAGGACCATTGATTCCATCGAGGACGGCATCACAGTGGTGCCTAAAGATACAAAGCCGGGACAGGCAGGCCGGGAGGAAAAAAAGGAATCCATCATGGATAATCCTCTCTTCAGTATCTTTGCCGGTGCCATTGTATTTATCATTGGGGAGATCCTGATCCATACAGTGATTCCGGAGGATTCCATTGCCTCCTTTGCCATCTTTATGGTGGCCTATCTGATTCTGGGCGGCAAAGTTCTTATGGCTGCCTTTAAGAACATTCAGAAAGGTCAGGTATTTGATGAGAACTTTCTGATGTGTATCGCCACCATCGGAGCCTTCTGTATCCGGGAGTTCCCGGAGGCGGTGGGCGTCATGCTTTTCTATCGGATCGGCGAGTACTTTGAAGACCGTGCCACCGAGCAGAGTAGAAGCCAGATTATGGAAGCCGTTGACCTGCGACCGGAGGTCGTTAATCTGGTGATCGGAGACGATATCCGCGTCATCGACGCAGGAGAGGCCAATGTCGGCGACATCCTGCTGGTACGTCCCGGCGACAGAATTCCTCTTGACGGTGTCATCATCGACGGTGAGAGCCGGATCGATACTTCTCCTGTTACCGGAGAGCCGGTACCGGTTATGGCCAGGGTTGGAGATAATGTGGTCTCCGGCTGTGTCAATACTTCCGGTCAGCTGAAAATGCGTGTGGAAAAGGTTCTGGAAGAATCCATGGTTACCAGGATTCTGGATTCTGTGGAAAATGCGGCAGCAAGCAAGCCTGCCATCGATAAGTTTATTACGAAATTTGCAAGGGTATATACACCCTTTGTGGTATTCTTCGCCCTGTTTGTCGCACTGGTTCTGCCCTTTATCATCCCCGGCTGGCACTATATTGTGGATCCGGCTTTCACCGGAACAGAGACGGTCTTCCGGGGAGCATCGGGAACCGCGTCCATCTATACAGCCCTTACCTTCCTGGTAATCAGCTGTCCCTGCGCCCTGGTACTTTCAGTACCCCTGGCTTTCTTCTCCGGAATCGGAGCTGCCTCCAAGAAGGGTATCCTCTTTAAGGGTGGTATTGCCATTGAAGGCTTAAAGGGTATCAAAGCTGTGGTCATGGATAAGACCGGAACCATCACCAAAGGAAACTTTGTGGTACAAAAGAGCAATCCTGCGGTAGAAGAGATTTCCGAGGACGAGCTCCTCTCCATTGCCGCCAGCTGTGAGCTTTCTTCTACCCATCCCATCGGCAGCAGTATCGTCACAGCGGCAAAAGAAAAAGGACTGGAAATTGAGAGACCGGCTTCTGTGGAAGAGATTGCCGGACACGGCATCAAGGCAGTGCTTTCCAAGGGTGTGGCCCTGGTGGGCAACAGAAAGCTGATGGATGCCAACCAGATCGATATGGGTTCCTACCACAGTGAGGATTTCGGAACAGAAGTCCTGGTGGCCCTGGACAATATATTCATAGGAAATGTTGTGATCTCGGATACCATTAAAGAAGATGCTGCACCGGCGATCAAGAGTGTGAAAGACCTGGGTATCAAGACAGTCATGCTCACCGGTGACGCGGAAGACAGTGCCAGGGCTGTGGCAGAGAAGACCGGTGTGGACGAAGTCCATGCCAAGCTTCTTCCCGAGGACAAGCTCAGCTGTCTTAAGGCCATCCGGGAGAAGGACGGCGCTGTGATGTTTATCGGTGACGGTATCAACGATGCGCCTGTTCTGGCAGGTGCTGATGTAGGTGCTGCCATGGGCAGCGGTGCTGACGCAGCCATCGAGGCAGCGGACGTTGTCTTCATGAACTCGGAGATGAATGCAATTCCGGAAGCTCTGTCCATCGCAAGGATGACCAACAGGATTTCCTGGCAGAATGTCTATTTTGCCCTGGCCATTAAGATTATTGTTATGATCCTCGGCCTGTTCGGTTTTGCCAACATGTGGCTGGCAGTATTTGCAGATACAGGCGTATCTGTCCTTTGTCTGCTGAACTCCATCCGGATCCTTCGCCGGTAAATTTGTGTCACTAAACTATTGAAAAATGGGAATCCGGGGATAATATTCCGTCCGGACCGGCTTCAAGGCTGCTGGATTTGTTCAGAAATCGGATAATTACATTGGCACAATACATTAAAAAAGCTTAAAACATAAAAATAAAGAGTCTCGCAATCGAGACTCTTTATTTTTATGAATTTCTTTCCTGGACAATCTCATAAAAGTCTTTCATTTCTTTTTCTATCTCGAAGGTGGCAATATAGAACTGGCTGCCTAAGGCAGCTGTCAGACTTCACAGGAAAAGCCGGCATGTAATGCCTGGGTTTTGTGGAGTATCGACCGGATGTGGACGATTCCCGCCGGATTATTCTCCCAGCAGATAGGGGAGGAAATAGATGACCTGCTTATACCACCAGTCCCAGTCATGATGTACGTCATATCCCCAGTAATCTACCCAGGTATGGATATCTTTACTTTTGAGGATCTGGTCTAATTCTTCTGTGTACTGCGGGTACTCCCAGGGGCCTCGTCCGGTGCAGATCACAGCCCGCTGGGAATTGAACATCTCTATATAGGGGTGGTCCTCAGGAAGATTATACATGTAATCCACCGGAGAATTCATATATACCAACTCGTCCATATAGTCGTCAAATCCATATGAGGCAGTGTAGACACCGCTCAGGGCGAGAAGACTGTCAAAAAGATCCGGCCTGCGGAAGTAGAGATTGGCCGCGTGGGCAGCCCCCAGACTGCAGCCGAAACTCAGTACGCCGCCATAATAGGGCGCCCCGTTTTTTTCGCTCACATACTCTTTGATGAAGGGGACCAGTTCGTCGGTAATAAAATGAATCCACTGCTCATATCTTTCGATGCGCCATCTGGGATCTCCCATCTTGTTGCTCCATGTCTCGGCATCGATGGTATCGATGGAGAAGACGATGATTTTTCCTCCGTCCAGCCATTCGCTGCAGACATCGGCCATCTTAAAATTCTCAAAGTCATAGAAACGCCCATCCTGACAGGGGATGTAAAGTACCGGGCGGCCTCCGTGACCGTAGATGTTCATCTCCATATCTTTGTTTAAGATATGGCTGTAATAAGTCATATATTGTTTTTCCATAGATTTTTTCCTTTGTTTATTCTGGTGTTAAAGATTATTTGGTGGGCAAGTGACTGATCATAAATCAGCGCCGTCTGTGAACAGGCTTCTGTATCATGGGATTATTGATGCCAGTCGTAGAGTAAAGTGTTCATGAAAAAAGGAATCTGCCTGCTCCAGCTGGCCTCGCAGTGGGTCCCTTCCGGGATAATACGGGTATCCAGCCAGATGCCCTTTCTGATCAGGGAAGAGACGATGCAGATATAGTCCTCATGCAGTTCTTTCCAAAAGCTCATCTCCTCGGAACCGAAATCGAGATATACGATGGTTTCCCGGGAGACTTCCGCCTGCCGGATCAATTGGTCCATCTCCTCAGGGCAGAAGGAAAAGGAAGCCGACAGACAGGCAGCTCTAGAGAAAATGTCATTATATTTTAATACAGCATATAAACTCATCAGGCCGCCCATGGAACTCCCTGCGATCATGGTATGACTGCGGTCCGGAAGTGTGCGATAGGAGGCGTCGATCATGGGTTTTAGTTCCCGGATCATCCACTGCATGGTGATCTCTCCCAAACCCTGGATCTGCCCGAAGTAAGAGTTGTTGAAAGAGTAGGGGGCATACTCACAGAGACGTTCATTATTGGGCCCGTGGTTGCATTCCACCGCTGCGATGATCATCTGGGTCCCGGTACGGTCCATGTATTCCTTCATCCCCCAGCTTGTTCCGTAGGTGGCATGGGAATCAAAAAAGACATTATGTCCGTCAAACATGTAGAGCACAGGATATCTCTTCTGAGGATCTGTGTCATAGGTTTCCGGCAGATAGACATAGACCAGCCGTTTCATATCTCCGGATAGTTCAGGGATGGTAATATCCCACGTTTTTATCATATTGAAAACTCCATTCTACCCGTGAACCCTGTCACGGGAATAATAGTACTCTACTATTTTTGCATATTTTATGAGAAATCACAAGGACAGTTTCATGGAAAGAGATGTACTGGTTTGACAAATCAGATAGGCACCTTTACAATTTTAGATAGAGTAATCTTCTGACCGTCTTGCGTGGAAGATAGAAAAGACTTATATTCCAAAGTAAAAATAGTATAGAAAAGACTATTATTCAAAAGAAAAATGGTATTGAAGGAGGAGAAAATGATACTATATATCAATGCCTGCGTACGAAAAGAATCCCGAACAAAGAGGCTGGCAGAACATCTGCTTTTAAGCAAAAATGAACCATGTGAGGAAATAACTCTTCATAAGACCGAGTTTCCGGTGGTGGATGAGGACTTCCTTGAAATGCGTGACCAACTCATCAATAACGAGGATTTTGATAATCCTGTCTTTGATCTGGCAAGACAATTTGCCGAAGCGGATGAAATCGTGATTGCCGCTCCTTTTTGGGACTTGTCTTTCCCCGCTGCTTTAAAGCAGTACTTTGAACAGATCAACGTAACCGGGATTACATTTTCCTATACACCGGAAGGGGTGCCTTACGGGTTGTGCAAAGCCAAACGGCTGACCTATATTACGACTGTCGGCGGAGAGTTCTTCCCGGAGGAATTTGGAGCCGGATATGTTAAAGCTCTGTCCCAGAATTTCTATGGGATTCCGGAGTTCGAACTGATCAAGGCCACAGGACTTGATATTGTGGGCGCAGATGTTGAAGAGATCATTGATTCTGTGAAGAAAACCATATGATTTCTAATCAGGTTCAGGGGGAGAGACTATGACTGAAGAACACCGGATTATTGTGACCCAATCGGAATATGAGACCCTTCTTAAAGAGATACAGCTTCTCAGAGAGCGTGTGGCTATGCTGACAGCGCTTCGGGATGACCTGGTCTATCACATCTGTCCCTCTCTGCGGTCGGAGTATGAAGAGAAAATCGCCTCTTTAGAGCGGGAGCTTTTAGCTTCACAGCTTTACCTGCTGGAGATGGAACGGATTCTTGAGATCCTGCAGGCCCAGATGAACCAGGGGCAGCAGCCTTCCATGGCGGAGGCGGAGGAGAAAGCCAGAAAAGAATATCAGGAGTATCAGGAGGACCTGAATAAAAAAGCCAAAGAAGCAGAAGATTTTCAGGACCAATGGAAGAAGAAATCCAACTGGTACGAATATGATGATGGTTACCGGAACCGGCAGGAGGATTCTTATGAGGAGGGGCCGGATGGCCCTGGTACCGGGGATGATAAGAAGCATGGAGATAAGAACGGCAGTGCCGGTGAGAACAAAGAGGGAAAGGGAGATAAGGACAATAAAGAAGATAAAGACGATGTGGAAGGCGAGGGCGGCAAGGACAGATCCTCGAAGGCCACTGCATTAAAAAAGCTTTATCGAAAGATTGTCAAACTCCTTCACCCGGATGTCCATCCCAATCCCACACCCAAGGAGAAGGACCTGTTGAACCAGGCGATCCAGGCCTATGACCGTGGTGATCTGGAGGCCATGCAGAAGATCTGGCAGGAGCTGACGGGCAGCGGCACCGCTTTGGAGGAAGAGACCTTTGAGGACAGCCCGGAGGGCATCGCAAAGATGCGGGAGATTCTTAAGAATCTCAGGAAACGCCTCAAAGAGCTGGATGAGGAGATCCGACAGATTCGGTCTGCCTTCCCTTATACCATGAAAGAGTTCCTGGAAAATGAAGAAGCGGTGGAGAAGAGACGGAGCCAGCTGTTCGAGCAGATTGAACAGACCAGGAAGATGAACAAACAGCTTAATGAGCGTATCCAGGAACTGAAAAATCAGTTGGGACAGGAATAAAAAAGAATTAGATTGACGATAGAGGAACAACAGAGAATGTCTGATCACGAGAAGAAACAAGAAGACAAACTGAAGATTGATAAAACATCCCCTGCATTTTCCGGCAGTCTGACAGAAAAAGGGCTTGGGGGAGGATCTTCACTGACGTCTCTGATGCATTCCGGCTTTGGCATAGAGTCGACATTCACAAAAGAGATCCGCCTGAAGCGGCAGGTGATCGTTGGTACCCGGTTTCAGGGAGGATCGGATGCACTGGTGGAGGATCTGAAGAAGGGGTCCAGGGTTACATTCCTGAGGGAGCCGGATAATCGCTTCGACCCCAATGCCATCATGGCCCTGGACCAACAGGGCAGAAAGCTGGGCTATATCCCCAGAAGTGAAAATGGCCTGATGGCTGCCCTGATGGCAGCCGGGAAATATTTCTACGGGGTCATCACAGATCCGCCGGAGGCTGACGAATACAGTGGAAGAAAAACACCTTATTCCATATGGATGGACCTCTACATGCGGGAGTTTGCCCGGCCGGGAGATCTGTCCGAGATCCCCCTCCAGGGATGGCAGGGCTCCTATGTGACAGCGGATTTTCACTTTTCTCATTTTGAGAAAGAGCTGATCCTCACAGGGATCTGTGCTGTCAAGTTTATCCGGGGAGAAGAGCGGGGGATATATTGTCAGTTCCTTTATGAAGAAGATCAGGAAGAAAATGCGGGCCATCAAAGCCTGTCTGATCTGGACCGCCAAAAACAGGAGGATATGATCAGAGCATTTGCCCGGTTTACCGGACATCTGCCCATCGTAACCTTTCACATCCTGGGACAGAGACTGGAATGCCTGCAGGAGACCATCGACATGGCACTGGGCAGGACATTTTCCAATCATATCATCGATACCTTGCAGATGGCCCAGAATCATATCCCGGAGGTTCGGACCAAAAACCTTTCTCAGCTGGCGGACCATCTTGGCATCAGTGTCCATTGTCCGGACTCCAGAGAAAAACGATGCCGGACTATCTGGCAGCTTTACTGCAGGATGGAAAAGTCAGAACTTGCCAAAGAATAACAAACCTGCCGGCATCGGCACTCTTTACGAGCGGCCTGAACTGCCGGCAGGTTTGATTTAGGAATTTAGGATTTGAATGATTAAACTACTGAATTATCGCTGCTTTTTGCTGATCTATCATGAAGGGGTGGACGCCCCGAGTATGCTGTCAGTAAAGGTTATTCTTTCTGATTATTTTAAATAGCTTGCATTTACCCATCCACTGCAGTCAAGGTCCGGGGAGTATACCCAAACGTATTCTCCGCTTCTGCGGTCGCTTTTTACCACATGGTATCCGTTGTAAAGCTTGCCGATGATGTTGCTGTCAGAGTATTTGGGCTGGCTTCTTAAAGCCAGGAAATGCTTTGTTCCACTGACGGTCCAGTACTCATTGTCGTGGATGTCCCAGGTCTCGCATGCGTCATCGAAATCTTCGTCATCGTCCCAGTCATCATCCCAGTCGTCATCGTCATAGTCATCATAGTCGTCATTGTCGTGAATGCTGAAGGACTCAGCCCTCAGACCCTGTGCGTATACAGGTGCTGCTGTTCCAGCGAATACTGCTGCGATCATTGCAAAAAGAATTGCCATTGTAATCATTGTTTTTTTCATTGTTCTTTCCTCCTCTTTTCTTAATTTCTTCTAATGTGATTCATTGTGAATCATCTGTTTTTTATCTGTTGTTTTTTTCTTTGTTTTTGTTTATGGCTGAATGATATCACACCGAATATCACAGAACTGTCACATAGAAAACGAAAAAATAAAAAAATTAGATTGCACATATTAGATGAAGGGGAAAGAAATGGAATGGGAGAAGAAAACAGACAAAATCATCTCATTGTGGAATTATATAAAAGAATGATAAAGAGGCTGCCATACAAAAACAGAAATCCAGTTGACACAAAAGGCAAGACACCTCATGTTCTGTGTTATGTCAGTTGGTGGCATCTGTTCGTCTGATGACGGACTGAAATCAGTCCGTCCCAGAGCGGACAGGCACCACCAAATGCCAAACACGTAGAACATTGAGTGTTCTTGCCTTTATCTCAAGTACTAGATTCGTTTTTGTATGGCAGCCCCTTGCTGCAGTGAAATTACATCAATGGTGCCAGGAATTTTACGGTATGACCGATTATCTTCATGGACAGTGGCTCTCCCTTGATTGTCTCAGGGGTGACGGTCCGGCATTTTGCCAGGGTCTCCTGGAAGTCTTTTTCAATCTCCGGGATACAGTCCACCTTATAAAGATAGGTGGCACACTCAAAGTGATGATAGAGACTTCGGTAATCGAGATTGATGGTGCCTACCACTGCTTTTATATCGTCACAGACAAATACTTTGGCGTGAACAAATCCCGGGGTGTATTCATAGATCTGCACACCGGCTTCGGTCAGCGCCTTGTAGTGGGTCTTGGCCAGGGAATATGCCACCTTCTTGTCCGGGATGCCCGGCAGGATCAGTTTTACATCCACACCTCTCTGGGCAGCAAAGCAGAGTGAGGTCTCGAGCTCTCCGTCCAGGATGAGATAGGGCGACATGATGTGCACGTAGGTGGTTGCTCTGTTGAGGATATCCATATAGACGGTTTCTCCGACTTTATCCTTATCCAGAGGACTGTCACAGTAAGGCATGACAAAACCCTTTGCCTCCGGCTGCGGATCTCCGCTCTCTTCCAGCCAATGTGCATATTCGGTCTCCTCCTCATCAAGATTCCACATCTGCAGAAACATCAGTGTGAAGCTACTGACAGCGGGGCCCTTGACCATGACGGCAGTGTCTTTCCAATGGCCAAATCGTGTGATTCGGTTAATATATTCGTCCGCCAGATTTACGCCGCCGTTGAAAGCCACTTTTCCGTCGATTACAAGAATCTTGCGGTGGTCTCGGTAATTGTAGTGGGAAGAGATGAAAGGCTTGATGGGGGCGAAAGGCTTGGAATGGATTCCTTCAGCCTCCAGAAGCTTCCAGTAATCCACCGGCAGGGTGGACATTTCGCACATGCCGTCATACATGACCCGGATTTCAACGCCCTCCCTGGCTTTGCGGGTCAGAACATCCAGGATGCGGCCCCACATATAACCTTCTTCCACGATGAAGTATTCCATGAAAATGAACTTTTCAGCCTTTTCCAGTTCCTCCATCATGGCTGCAAATTTATCCTCACCCAAAGGGAAAAAAGTCACATCAGTCTGATCATAGAGGGGGAAGCAGCCGCTTCGGTTGAGGTAGCGGCACAGATCATCGATACCTGAACCGTCATGCTCCACCTTTTCCAGTATATTATCTGTCTGGTCCAGAAACTTCCTGCTCTTTTGAATCTGGATTTCCACAAGCTTCGTTAACATCCTGTGACCGAAGTTGGTCTGGGTGAACAGTAAAAACGCAGTGCCGAAGATCGGGAGAATCGTTATGATCAGCATCCAGGTCAGCTTGGCTGAGTAATCCATTTCACAATTAAACAGATAGATGATCATGAATAGAGAGAACAGTCTCAGGATATTGATCAGTATCGGGAGTTTCTCCGAAAAGTATCCGTAGGCAACCACAAGGATGGCAATCTGCAGCACCAGGAGCAGGGCAATCACGAAAAACCTGCTGAAGATCAGGCGCAAAATGCCTTTCTTTACTGGTTTGGCCAGCCTGACTACTCTTTCTTCGTTTTCCATTGTGCTATCTCCTTTTTATTTTCTGGTCAGTTCTTCAGACCAGTGGAACTTTCCGGTTTTCTTTACATTTTCCCCATAGATTGTTTTAAAGTCATTTTTCATGGAGATGACGTTGAATCCGGCAGTTTCCCACTCGGTGCGCAGTTCCTGTGCTTTTTCCGGATGTCCGTAATCCCGCTGGTCATCGTCGGCGATCAGCATAAATGCGGCACTCTTGTATGGATTATTGCTGATGGTGTACATATGCATACTGTAGTCGCCGCTGGTATTGCCGAAGGAGAGTACCGGCTGTTTGCCGATTTCCCGGACAATGGCGGTGACCTTGTTCATTTTCAGGTTTTTGACGATCAGTTTATCGGTTCTGATCAGCTGGTCCGTAGGAGCAAACATATAGTCCAGACCATCCACGTCTCCTTCGCCGCTGGCCGCTAAACCAACATCCATACCGATAAAGTTTTCATCCGGAATATCAACGATTCCTTCAAATAAGGTCCGGCAGATAAACCGATCGCTGCCGCTTACCACGTAAACATCAAAATCGTGGTCCTGCAGGTACTCGATGACTTCGATGATGGGCTGATAGAAGGCTTCGCCGTAGGTCATTCCTGTAAAGCCGTCCGCATCTCTTAAGAGGACTTCCGTCACATAATCGGAAAACTCATCCATGGTCATTCCGGCGTAGGCCCGGGCTGCCTGTGTGGCATGTTTTATCGCCATGTCTTTGTCATAGGTGTGGGTGGGGCCGCCTTTATAGATATCCTCGGCCACTTGAAGCATATCCTGATCGGGTGTGAACTTGGGATCTGCCAGTACCCTCCAGGCAAACATGTAGTATTCAAAATAGGTGGGGAACAGCTCTGCGTAGATTGTCCCGTCCATGTCGAATACAGCCACTCGCTTTTCTACAGGGATGAAATCCTTGGAGGACTCGTCTGTGACATTTTCCACATAATCAACCAGGGTCTTTAAGGCAGGGGCTTCTTCGTTCCAGCTTTCGAAGACATTTTCCCATGTCTCCCCATCCTTCGTCTGATCGGTGTCCGACTGGGCGTCCGTCCCTTCCCCAGGTTGGGCGGTGGATTCATCTGCTGCCTGGACGGTCGTCGTATCCGCAGATTGCGTGGTTGTGGCGTCTTTTGCCGGCGCATTATTGTCCTTGGCATTATTTCCAGTGGATCCGCAACCGGCCATACAAACACAAAGCATGGCGGCCGTTACCAAAAAGACTATCAGTTTTTTCATTCTTTTTTTCAACTCTTTTTTACCTCCTGTAAACATATATTATGATTTGATAATACCACAGTAGTGGAGTGTGGAACAATTGATTTATTGCTTTTTGGGGCATTTCCGGGCTTTTATTGGTTCTTAGTGAAGAGTGGATTTTTCAGAGTACGATTGCACAGCTCTGCGTCTTGACTCCCGACTCGGTAGGAGCTTCTGCTGCGCAGAGCCGTCCACTGGACGGCCGTACTCGTCGGAGGGTCAATCTCTGTGTAAAACAGTGGTATGCATTTACCTATTGGTATGTTAGTATTGGGATAAAAGAAAAAAGCCATCTGTGGAGAAAGCAGCTGACGGTGGAAAGGAAGAGAAGATGTTAACATTAGAAAGAGCGATGGAACTGAATAAAGACATGGTCACCCAGGATCATTTGATTCTCCATTCCAATAATGTGCGATATGCCATGGGAGCCATGGCAAGGTATTTTGGGGAGGATGAAGAATATTGGCAGGCGATTGGATATCTGCATGATTATGATTATGAGAAATATCCGGAGGAGCATCTGCAGCATACAAAAGAGCCCTTACTGGCAGCCGGAATCCCGGAGGAAGATGTGCGGACGATCCTGAGCCACGGGTATGGGATCTGTACTGACGTGGAGCCCCAGACCCTCATGGAAAAGAGTCTTTTTACTGTGGATGAACTGACAGGAATTATACAGGCCTGTGCCAGAATGAGACCCCATGGCATCACTGATCTTACGACAAAAAGCTTTATGAAGAAGTTTAAGGATAAACGATTTGCGGCCAAATGTAACCGGGAAGTGATCCGGCAGGGCTGCCAGATGCTGGGGATGGAGGTTCGTGATGTGGCCCAGGTTTGTATAGAGGGCATGAAGGAACATGCCGGGGAACTTGGCCTGCTGGGAACCGAGAGCTCCGATGATTAATGCCGGAAGCGTCGGTGAATTGATGGCAGGTGTCAGGATGGGAAGAAACTGAGACAGGCCGATGATTAATGCCGGAAGCGTCGGTGAATTGATGGCAGGTGTCAGGGCGGGAAGAAACTGAGACAGGCCGATGATAGGGAAACATGGTATAATGGGCCAGAGCTTTCTATCGCAGAGAGGCCAGGAGGAGAGGTTCATGATAAAAACAATTATCTTTGATATAGGAAATGTTTTGATGCGGTTTGACTATGGCTTGTATATAAAGAATCTGTTGAAAGATGATGATCTGATTGAGAAGGTAAATGAAGCAATCTGGGCCCACGGCTACTGGAATGAGCTGGATCTGGGCCATGATCCGGAGGAAGTTTTCTCCAAAATGTATGCGGCTGGACCGGATTATCAGAAGGAGATCCGTATGGTGCTTGACAATGTCGGGCAATGTATCGGGCGGGCAGAGTATGCTGCATCATGGATTAAGGATCTGAAGAAAGAAGGATATCAGATCCTGTTTCTTTCAAATTATTCTGAGTATATTATGAAGGCGGGGCCGGAAGCTTTGGATTTTCTGCCATTGATGGATGGCGGCGTATTTTCATGTCATGTAGGCATGATTAAACCTGACCTGAGGATTTTCCGGAAAATCTGTGACAAGTATGCACTGGAGCCATCGGAATGTGTTTTTATCGATGATAACAAGGAGAACATAGAGGCTGCGAAGGAATTCGGTCTGAATACCGTACATTTTAAAGACTATGAGCAGGCAAGGGCTGAGCTTGAGTCCCTGTTGGAAACTAGTTAAAGATCCAGGCCGGCCTTTCTCGCCTGCTGGTGCTGGAGTCTTCTGGGGATATTATAGATCTTTCCGTCTTTGATTAGTTTTGCGCCGGTCTGATGGTAGGAAAAACCAATATGATGGTCCAGACACTGCTGATGGAGGTCCAGCACCCAGCGGTAATCACAGGGACGGGCATGAGGGCCTGACTCTCCGCCGACAGAGACGGATTCGATGGCGCCCGGTTCGTGAAGGAAATATGCTCTGAGGTCAACTGCTGAGAGCATGGGCTCCACCATGACAGACCGGTGCCTCAGGGGCAGGGAGAGATAGATGGGAAGCCGGTGATCCGCGGCCCACTGGTTCTCACAGGTGACCGCGATATGGACATGGTTCCAGCCCTCCTGCCAGTCCGGCGGCAGATGATCCGCGATTCGTTCCGGACGTTTGGTGATCATAAAGAAGGTGCAGTCGGACCTTTCCCTCATCATTGCCCAGGCTTCCGGTCTCCACGGGTCGGCATCCTGATGAAAAAAGTCTGAGGAGAAGCAGGTGTAGAGCAAAGAACCATGGGGGACTTTATACCTGCCTTTGTGGTGGCCCGACCGCAGCCTCCGTACCGGCAGATTAAAGCTGGCAGTTTTCTCAACGACGGAAGGGTCTTTGCCGACAGATTCATCTCTCCGGTACATATAACAGTGGAGGCAGCCGGGACTGACCTTGCTGCATCCATGCCAGCAATTCCAGGTTACCGTGGCCGGTGCTCTGGGATCCGGCGGGATCGGGTCCGGGGGAAAAAGATTCAATTGTTTGTATTCTATGTAGTTCTCATGTCGTTCCATAGGTTTCTTATCCATGTTTTTTTATTCTAAGATTTTTATATCTCAGTTTTTTATTCTAGGTTTTCTATATCTAAGTTTTTCTATTCTAAGTGTTCTTATTCTAAGTTTTCCTATTCTTCGCGTTCCTATTCTTCGCGTTTCTGATCTTAGTATTCTTTTTCTTAGTGTTCCAGCAGATTTCTGGCTTTTGAGAATATTGAGAGATTGAAGAATTCAAATTTTTGATGTTTGATGTTCATTCGGAATCTGATGAAAGGATCCCTGGGTGATTCCACACAAAAACAGAACATGTGTTTGGTTTTAAGGTACCACATTTTCCAGGAACATTCAAGTGAGCACTCCTGATAATTTTTGTGGTATTTTCCAATGCATCCTTGTGTCCCGCAGCCTGTCTCGCAAGCGAGACATTTTTTATGTGGCAAGGATGGGGCAGATGTAATAAAATATTACCTATAAAAGTATGCAGGAGGGTGTCAGATGGATTACAGATTAGTCACAGAACAGATTAAAGGTCTTTTAGAGACGGATCAACATTTTATCCCGGTTATGTCCAATGTTTCAGCTTTGCTGATGGAGAACCTGGAGGAGATCAACTGGGTGGGCTTTTATCTTATGCGTGATGGCAGACTGGTGGTCGGACCCTTCCAGGGGAAGCTTGCCTGCATCCACATCGAAGTAGGAAGAGGTGTGTGTGGAACTGCTGTCCGGGACAAGACTCTACTCCGAGTGAACAATGTCCATGAATTCCCGGGACATATCGCCTGCGACAGCGCCTCCAATTCTGAGATTGTTCTTCCCATCCAAAGGGGGGAGAAAGTCCTTGCAGTCCTGGATATCGACAGCCCGCTTCTTAAGAGGTTCTCTTTGGAAGACGAGAAGGGACTGAAAGAAATTGCTGACCTTTTGGCTGAGCGTATGACAGGCCTTTGAGCCTGTGGTGTTCACAGAATGTTCACGGTGACAGGCACCCTATGTGCACAAATGTTCACAGCAAATGTTC
Organism: Anaerobutyricum sp.; assembly: GCA_045112755.1. Lineage (GTDB taxonomy): Bacteria > Bacillota > Clostridia > Lachnospirales > Lachnospiraceae > Anaerobutyricum. The sequence continues at coordinate 4,177 of JBGUIF010000195.1, read as the reverse complement.
GCGGTGACGGGTGCCTTATCAGGAGGATCCTATGGAAAACCAAAGGACATATATCGCAATTGATCTAAAGAGCTTTTATGCTTCGGTGGAGTGCCGGGAGCTGGGAAGGGATCCACTGACGACGAACCTGGTGGTGGCCGACCAGTCCCGGACCAATAAGACCATCTGTCTTGCTGTCTCTCCGAGTCTCAAGGCCTTTGGGATTTCCGGGAGGGCCAGGCTTTTTGAAGTGGTCAGTGCGGTCAGAAAGATCAATCGGGACCGGCTGGGCCGTGCCCCGGGCCGGAGCTTCAGCGGGAAGTCGGATTCTGCGCCGGAGCTGGCGGCGGATCCTTCTCTGGAACTTGACTATATCGTCGCCGTGCCCCGGATGGCCCTCTACATGGAATACAGCACCAGGATCTATCATATCTATCTGAAATATATTGCCCCGGAAGATATCCATGTCTATTCCATCGATGAGGTACTGATTGACGTTACGAGTTATCTGGGAACTTACCGGTTGACAGCCCGGCAGCTGGCCATGAAGATGATCAAGGATGTCCTGGCAGAGACCGGGATCACCGCGACGGCGGGGATCGGGACCAACCTCTACCTGGCCAAAATTGCCATGGATATCGGTGCCAAACATGTGGAAGCTGACCAGGACGGGGTAAGGATCGCAGAGCTCGATGAGATGGCTTATCGGAGGCTTTTGTGGACCCACCAGCCGTTGACGGATTTCTGGCGTATTGGAAAAGGTTATGCCAGGAAGCTGAAGGAGCACGGGATATTTACTATGGGAGATATTGCCAGGATTTCCCTGGAAAATGAGGACCTGCTCTATCATCTTTTCGGGGTAAATGCAGAACTTCTGATCGATCATGCCTGGGGATGGGAGCCTTGTACCATGGATCTGGTAAAGTCCTATGAGCCTGAAAATAATTCCATCAGCTCAGGGCAGGTACTGATGTCCCCCTATGGTTTCCGGCAGGCGAGAAATGTTGTCCATGAGATGGCCGACGCCGCGGCTCTGGATCTGGTGGAGAAAAGAATGGTGACAGATCAGGTTGTGCTGACTGTGGGCTATGACTGGATCAACCTTGATCAGAACGCATCGGGAAAAAACTATCAGGGGGAAATCAAGCCGGACTGGTACGGCAGGCCGGTTCCAAAGCACGCCCACGGAACTGCCAATCTTCCCAGGCTGACTTCTTCTGCCAGGATGATCTCGGACGCAGTTTTGTCCCTCTATGACCGTATCGTAGATCCGGATCTTCTGGTCCGAAGACTGACCCTCGCCTTCAACCATGTGGTCAGAGAAGACAGTAAGAAGGCCAGGGAACCAGTCTATGAGCAGCTGGATTTGTTCAGTTATGCCAGCCTGCAGCAAAAGAAAGAAAAGGAAGAGAAAGCGGCCTTAAAGGAGAGAAAACTGCAGGAAGCCATCCTGAAGGTCAAAGGGAAATACGGGAAAAATGCCATCCTGAAGGGGACCAACTATCGGGAAGGTGCCACAGGCAGAGAAAGGAACCGTCAGGTGGGCGGCCATAAAGAATGATGATATACAATAAAAAGACAGTGGATGAATTGTACGGGGATATCATGGATCTTCCCCATTTCGAACCAAAACACCATCCCAGGATGGCTCTCTATAAAAGAGCCGCCCAGTTTGCCCCCTTTGCAGCCCTCACCGGCTATGATGCAAAGGTGGAGGAAGCGGCAAGGTACGTAGACCGGCGGGTAGAACTGACGGAGGAAGACACTGCCAGAATCAACAATACTTTACAGGTCCTGAAAAGGGAAAAGGAACCGGAGATTCGGGTCCGGTATTTTCAGAAGGATGAGTACAAGGACGGTGGTTCTTACCAGGAAATGGTGGGAAAGGTGAAAAAGATTGATGAATACAGGCGATGTCTGACCATGGAGGACGGGACAAAGATCATGTTTGCCGACATCAGCAGCATTTCTTCAGAAATATAAATCAGGAATACAATCAGAAAAAGCCTGATCAGATATTTAATACAATCAGAAAAATCTGATCAGATATTGTAATACACTCAGGAAAAAGTATGATCAGATATTGTAATATAATCAGAAAAGCCTGATTGAATATTGTGAGATTACTGGATGAGATTATCAGATGATGAGATTGCTTGATACAGAAAGGAGCCGGAATGCATTTTAGACTTATCAGGAACGCGACATGTCAGATCGAATATGCAGGAGTACGGATCCTGACAGACCCCATGCTGGGGGAGAAGGGGAGTCAGAAGCCATTTCCAAACTCTCCCAGGCAGGAACTATTTAATCCCCTGGCAGGGCTGCCCGTTCCCCTGGAGAGCCTGCTGGATCCTGACATGATTATCGTGACCCACCTCCACAGGGACCATTTTGACAAAGCAGCGGCAGGGTTGCTGCCCAAAGACAGGCTGGTTCTCGCCCAGAATGACAAGGATGCTGTAAAAATCCTGGATTGGGGCTTTCAGAGGGTTGAGATCATTGGAGATCAACAGGTAAAACTTCCCGGAGATATTCATCTGATTCGGACAGAGGCACAGCACAGCAGCGGAGAGATGGCCCGTTTATCCGGACCGGCCTGTGGTGTCGTCCTGCAGCATCCCGAAGAGAAGACCCTCTATCTCACCGGAGATACCATCTGGTACAGAGAAGTGGAGCAGACCCTTCAAAAGTACCGGCCGGAGGTCATTGCAGTAAGCTGTGGGGAAAATGTGGTTTATGGGGCTGATCCCCTGATCATGGGCAGGGAAGGCGTGAAGCAGATTCATCGGACTGTGCCGGACGCCCTTTTGATTGCCTGCCATATGGAATCTCTCAATCATTGGGTCCTGTCAAAGAAGGAACTCAGGGAGTATGCTATGGCACAGGGTTTTTCGGATCAGCTGATCATCCCGGATGACGGGGAATGTATGGAATTATAAATCAGGATAGGAGGATACTCATGAGATATCGGAAAGACAAATACGGAAACAAACTGTCTATCATGGGATATGGATGCATGCGTTTTACCCGCAAAATCAATGGCGTGGACTTAAAAAAGGCAGAGCAGGAGATCATGACAGCTTTCCGCGGAGGCATCAACTATTATGATACTGCCTACATTTACCCTGGCAGTGAGGCGGCTTTAGGGGCCATCCTGGCAAAGCACGGGATCCGTGACCAGATCTATATTGCCACAAAGCTTCCTCACTATATGATCAAGAAGCCGGAGGATATGGATAAATATTTTGACGAGCAATTGAAAAGACTTCGTACAGATCATGTGGATTATTATCTGATGCACATGCTCACGGACGTTCAGACCTGGAAGCGGCTCAAGGACCTGGGAATCGCAGAGTGGATAAAGGACAAGAAAAAGACCGGTGCCATCCGCCAGATCGGATTCTCCTATCACGGCAACTCCGATATGTTCTGTCAGCTCCTGGACGCCTATGACTGGGACTTCTGCCAGATTCAGTACAACTACATGGATGAGCACAGCCAGGCAGGGAGATCCGGCCTGAAACATGCCGGCAAAAAGGGGATTCCGGTGGTCATTATGGAACCCCTGCGCGGGGGAAAACTGGTCAATCATCTGCCGGCAAAAGCAGCGGCTTTATTTGACAGATATCCGGTGAAGCGATCTCCTGCAGAGTGGTCTTTCCTGTGGTTATGGGACCAGCCTGAGGTGACCTGCGTGCTCTCCGGCATGAATTCCATCGATATGGTCAGGGAAAATGTCCGAAGCGCTTCCCGGGTTCCGAAGGCTGAGGAAGTATCAGAAGACATGGAAGGCGTCACAGGCGAAAATATGCCGGTGGCAGCCAGTCATTTCCTGGAGAAAAGGGATAAAGTTCTCCTGAAGAAGGTGGCCCAGGCAATCAACGCAAGAATGAAAGTGCCTTGTACCGGCTGCAGATATTGCATGCCCTGCCCCCAGAATGTGGATATTCCAGGAACATTTTCCGCCTATAACCGCAAGTACACTGACAGCAGATTCGAAGGGCTGAAAGATTATATCATGTGCACCCTGATCCGCAAGGATGCCACTTCCGCTTCCCGCTGCGTAAAATGTGGCAAATGTGAACAGCATTGCCCTCAGGGGATCGCCATCAGAAAAGAACTGGAACGGGCCACGAAGGAACTGGAAGGGCCGGTTTATAAAATCGCTGCAAAAGCATTGCCGAAGTTTATGAAA
>JBGUIF010000194.1:0-18409 GCA_045112755.1 Anaerobutyricum sp. | reverse complement strand
TGTTTATCGGGGAGGGGCTGGACATCCACCTGTACCTGCCAATTTACTCCGGTGAGCTGAAGCATTTTTATAAAAAATACAGGAATTACTATTATCTTCCCCAGGAAGACCGGGCGATCCACAAAAGTGTGGGCCAGTTTGTCGACAAGGACCACCGCCAGCAGGCTGTGGCTGCCAACTGCTATATGCGGGAGACAGGGCTCTACCTCCCCCTGCCGGAGGCCAGGAAATATTTTGGCTTCCAGATTGAGGCCGGTGCTTGCTACGGAACCCTGCCCCACTTCCGGAAAAGCTATGAAGCCGGGGAGGAGTATCTCCAATGTGAAAAGCTCCTCTTCAGGACAGATAACCTCTTCCATGATTATATCCGGGACATGATCATGCATATCTTCATGACTTTCTTGGAGTCCCTGAAAACCAGCCAGCCTTCCGCTTCCCCGGAAGAAGACTCTTTGTAATCACAAAACACTAAAATAACAAAATACGAAAAAACGGCGCAGACAGGTCAACCGGAAGGCTTCTCCTGGCGCGCCGTTTTATTCTTACATTTTCTGACCTGCCTGATTTATCTGACCTGTCTACTTCATCTCTTTGGCCAGCTGGGCGATCTGCTCCTTATTGGCCTCATTCATGGCGGACTTGATGGTGACGGTGGTCTCAGCAAAAGTGATATTTTTGCTCTTTTCAAAAGCGGCCTTCATAATCCTGCCGGCCACGACACCCCAGGTACCATTCTCGATAATTCCGATGGTCCTGTTCTGGATCTTACGCTCCACCAGATCGGCGATGAACTCCCTCATGAAGGGGAAAATATCTCCATTGTAGGTGGTGGTGGCGAGAACGATTTTGCCGTAGCGGAAGGCATCCTCCACGCACTCCGCCATATCTTCCCGGGCCAGGTCATTGACGACCACCTTGGGGCAGCCCTCTTCTTTAAGCTTCTCAGCCAGGAGCTCAACGGCCTTTTTGGTATTGCCGTAGACGGAAGTGTAAAAGATTGCTGTTCCCTCGGTCTCTGTGCCATAGGAGGACCAGATATCATAGAGGTTGATATAATAGTCCAGGTTCTCTGTGAGGACTGGTCCATGAAGAGGACAGATCTTCTCAATATCCAGTGTTGCTGCCTTCTTGAGCACTTTCTGGACCATGGGGCCGTACATGCCCACGATACCTGCATAGTAGCGGCGGGCTTCACAGGCCCAGTCATCTGTCTCCACATCAAGAGCGCCAAACTTGCCGAAGGCGTCCGCGGAAAAGAGAACTTTTTCCTTCTGGTCGTAGGTGAACATAACCTCCGGCCAGTGCACCAGGGAGGCAAAGACAAAGGTCAGGTCTCTGCTGCCAAGGCTCAGGGTCTCACCATCTTTTACCACCAGACGGCGGTCGGGGTAATCCACGCCGAAGAACTGTTTCATAAAAGTAAATGTCCTGGCGTTGCCCACAATCACTGCCTCCGGATAAGTCTCTGCAAAAAGAGTGATGTTGGCAGAGTGGTCAGGCTCCATATGCTGGACGATGAGATAGTCCGGCTTTCTGCCGCCGAGGGCTTCCCTGACATTGGCAAGCCACTCCTGGCCAAAGTTCTGGTCCACGGTATCCATGACAGCCACCTTGTCATCCAGGATGACATAGGAATTGTAAGCCATGCCGTCCGGCACCACATACTGTCCCTCGAAAAGATCGATCTGATGATCATCAACGCCTACATAAATAATACTTTCTGTTACATTAAACATTTTTTACTCCTTTTAATAATCCCAGTTGTCATTTTTGATGTCGACCTGCCAGCTGGCATAGTTGTCACTGTTATAATAGTAATATCTTATGGTTATATTGTAATCACTGGAGTTGTAATTATAGGAACCGCTTTCAGGTTTATTGCTGTCACTTGCTGCAAAACCGGTAAGCTTGCTTTTCAGATCCTCCGGTGTAAAGTCCAGGCCCAGACCGGAGGGGAACTTCACAAATCCTTGAGGTACATCATCTTTGGATGAAGTCTTGGTTCTTTCAAAATTAATCCTGTTTACTGCGCAGTTCTCAATGATAGTGCTGGTCTTCGCGAAATTGGCCATACTCAGATCCACGGATACCTGATTTTTCGTGATGGTCACTGTGGAATAAGAGCTATTACCTGCATCAATACTGTCTGCTTCTTTCTCATAGATTACCCAGCCATCATCTGTGAACTCGGTCAATGGACAGGGCAGGCGGTATAATTTTCCATCCAGCTCGAAAACCGGGCTCTGGGGATCAGTGCCAAGCTCTGCTGGTGCCTTATAGGAAGCAAGATAAGAAGGAACTTCTGTGGAAGCTTCTGACTTGTCTCCCTCCTGGATAATCATGTTTTGAACAGAGATATAGTTTTTGCTTGGATCGTTGTAGATATAGAATTCTACCTGACTATTATAGCTGTCTTCTTCCGTCCTGTAGGTTAAAGACTCATAATCCGAATCGGTGGAACTCTTGGATGGTTTTCCATAGGCATTCCGAATTTCGTCTGCCGTAGAAGCCACCGTGATGCCCTTAGGAAGTTCAAAATCAACATTATCCCGTGCATATACAGTAATCTCAGAAATCTTGCAATCCTCCACCTTCTGAACATTGCCGGTGGGGTTAAAGACATTGGCACTTATCCGGAGATCACCTTTTTTCAGACGGGAAAATCCATAGGTATTGGCATTGATCTCGGAAGCAGGATCCGCGTCAATAATCCAGCCGTTGTCGGCAAATTCTTTGTAATCACAGGGCAGCTTATAGGGTACACCGTCAAACTTGAAGGAAAAGTCCAACAAATCGCCTGATGAAGCCTCTGCAGCTGAAGTGTCAGCAGCCGGCGCTTCCGTTGCCTGTTCTTTGTTGTCATCCACAGTCTTTACATTGCCAGCTTTGAGCACTTTGGCAGAAAAAATCCCTGTCAAAGCAAAAAGGCCTGCAAAAGCCAGTACTTTCCAATTCGTCTTTCTACATTTTTTCATATGCCTGTCTCCTCATTTGTATAGCATGATTATTGAGTTCTTTCCTCTGCGAATTGTTAATGTGAAAAGTTTCTTTCGCCTTTTTTTAATTCAACCTCCTCTTGATATTATTTATTCACATTATAATATAATCGCCTGTAGATAGTCAAAATAATTATGCATTATTTACGAAACCTGCTATAAATATTGAAAAAAACAGTGACCATATGGAATGTTTGAAAATACCCGGCTCTTATGTTATAATTTTATTATAAATTTTTTGAGGTGAAGGTTTTGAAAGAAAAATATAATGAATCCGCAGAAAACTATTTAGAGACGATTCTGATTTTGAGCCACAAACTACCTGTCGTCCGCTCTGTCGATATCGCCAACTACATGGATTTTAAGAAGTCCAGTGTAAGTATCGCCATGAAGAATCTGAGGGAGAAAAACCACATCACCATGACCGATGCCGGTTATATCTATCTCACCGAATCAGGCATGCACATCGCAGAGATGATTTATGAGAGACACCAGGTGATCACCCAGATTTTTGAGGCCCTGGGGGTCGACCCGGATACATCGGAGAAGGATGCCTGTAAGATTGAGCACATTATCAGCGAGGACACCTTCGATGCCATCAAGAACTATGCCTCAGAGCATATGGATCTGAAATTTAAATAAGGAACAGATGAACGAAGCTGCCGCATGAAAACGGCAGCTTTGTTTACGTAAAAGGGCTGTCGTATTATAGCGGCAGCTTTGTTCACGTAAAAGGCAAGAATCTCCCATGTCCTGTGTTGTGTCAGTTGTTGGCATCTGTGCGCCTGATGACGGACTGAAAATCAGTCCGTCCCAGAACGCACAGACACCACCAAATGACAAACACGCTGGACATGGGGATCCTTGCCTTTATCTCAGGTTACTCATCCGCTTTAATACAACAGCCCTGTTTTAGAGGGACGGAAGCGTTACCACATCGCTTTCTTTTCCCTCAAATCTATGTCCGCTTTCCTGAGGCAGCCCACTTATTCCGCGGCAAAAACAACATAAAAAGGCTTTATTCAGTAGTCCCCAGACCGCTGCGGAAGTGTTCTGCCAGGGTCTTCATCTCCCGGGCATTTTCCAGGACGGCTTCAGTGATCTTCGTCCCGCCCAGCATCCTGGCCAGTTCCTCTACGGAGGCCTGATCTGACAGGGGGTAAATGTTGCTGATGGTGGAGTTGTCCCCGCTCACTTTTTCTATGAGATAGTGGGCGTCTGCCATGGAGGCAATCTGAGGCAGGTGGGTGATGGCGATGACCTGTCTGCTGCGGGCGATCAGGGCCATCTTTTCAGACACTTTCTGCGCTGTTCTGCCGCTGATTCCCGTATCGATCTCGTCAAAGATCAGGGTCTCTATCTCCTCCTCATCTGCCAGGATGGTCTTGATGGCCAGCATAATCCGGGAAAGCTCTCCACCGGAGGCAATCTCCTGAAGGGGTCTGGGATCCTGTCCGGGATTGACGGAAATCAAAAATGAGACGTCGTCTGCCCCATCTGCCCGGTAATGGGATGAAGGTCTTATAAATATCTCGAATTGGACATGCTGGAAATTCAGATCATGAAGGGCCTCCCGGATGGAGGCTGCCAGAGGACCGGCGATTTCCCGGCGCAGACTGGTCAGCCGGCTGCAGCTTTCTTTCAGCTGGTCTTCCAGCCTGGCCATTTTCTCCTTCCTGCCTGCCACATAGTCTTCGTAATGAAGGAGTTGATCATAGCGGTCCCGGCTCCTTTTCCAGTAGTCCAGAATGGCGGGAATACTGCCGCCGTATTTGGATTTCAGGTGATTGATAATATCGAGACGGTCTTCAATCTCCTGAAAGGCCTCCTGGTCAAACTCCATGCTGCCAATGTAATCTGACAGATCTCTGCAGAAATCGCTGACCAGGTCTTCTATCCCGGTAAGGCGGTCCGCCAGGCTGGTCAGGTCTGGATCCAGATCCTGAATCCGGCCAAGCCGCTGGATGCTTCGTCCCAGCTGATCACTGACGCAGTCGTTGGACCCGGAAAGACTTTCATGGACCAGACCGCATTCTTCCAGAATCTCTCTGGAGTGGGATATCCTTCGGTAGTCCTGTTCCAGTTCTTCATCTTCTCCTTCTTTCAGGGATGCTCCCTCGATTTCAGAGATCTCATATTTCAGGAATTCCAGTTCCCGCACCCGGGCTTCGTCATCAAGGGCGGCTGAGGCCAATTCTTTCTGCAGTTCTGTATACTCGGAAAAAAGCTTTTTGACATCCTCTTTTACCGGACCAATGGCATCACGGCCGTAGCTGTCAAGAATCTTCAGATGATTCTGTTCCTTCAGGAGAAGCTGATTCTCATGCTGACCGCTCAGGTCCAGCAGCAGCGGTGCCAGTTCTTTGAGTCTGCCCAAGGTGATGCTGGTGTCATTGACCTTATTGATCACGCGGCTGCTGGTAATCCTCCGGGATATGATGATCTCTCCATCTTCAAAGGGAAGTTCCAGCTCCCTCATTTTATCCTCCACTGCGGGACTGACGGTGTGAAAAACCAGCTCGATCAGAGCGCTGTCTGCCCCTTTCCGAATCATATCTTTTGGTATCTTTCCTCCCAGAGCGGACTGGATGGATCCGATCAGAACCGACTTTCCGGCCCCGGTTTCTCCCGTAAGTATATTCAGATGACTGGTGAAATCCACATCTGCTTCCTCTATCAGTGCAAGATTTTTCACGTGAAGATTTATTAGCATGAAATCCTCCTTTTTCCTGCTATTTTCCAAGAATAATTGTGTTGAGCTCCTCCATGACCTCATCGATATGACCGGTCTGTTTCACCGCACAGAAAATGGTGTCATCTCCGGCAATGCAGCCTGCCACATATTTGAGACTGATGGAATCGATAGCGGCGCCACAGGCCATAGCCATGCCTGGGACTGTCTTGATCACCAGGATATTCTCCGCGCTCTCCATGCCCATGATGCCCTCTGAGAGCACCCGGCGGTATTTGCTGGAGACGTGAATGTCCTCCACCTGTCTTTCCATGTACTTCTGACGGCCGTTCTCGCCGGTGACCTTGGTCAGCTTCAGCTCCCGGATGTCCCTGGATACTGTCCCCTGGGTCGAAGAAAAACCAGCCTTTGCCAAAAGGCGGGTCAACTCTTCCTGGGTTTCGACATCCTGCTCTTTAATGATCTTTAGAATTGTCTCTTGTCTTCTGCTTTTCATGTCGTCCTTCCACTTTGGTGTACATTTGTTATTTCCATCGAAATCAAAAGCCCCTGAGGCTAAGATACCGGATAAATCAATTTTTCTTTGAGGATCTGCACAAAGCTGACCTCCCTCATACGGATAAAAGGTGTGACCACATGAGCCCTGTAAATGACGGCGTAGTCCCCGGGCTTCATGCGGACTCCCTTCACGCCGTCACAGGCAAATACTGCCTCCTCGTACCCGTCTCCCCGGATTTCTTCCATAGAGATTTTGACGACATCATTCTCCGCCAGTACTATGCTTCTGGCCGTCAGGGCGTGGGCACAGATGGGGGTAATCACAAAGTTACGGCAGGTGGGGTTAATGATGGGGCCTCCTGCCGAGAGGTTATAGCCGGTGGCTCCTGTGGGCGTGCAGACAATCACGCCGTCGCCGTTATAGCGGTCGATGACTGCGTCATTAATCTTTACTTTGAGGCCGATATTGTTGGAGTCACCTCTTCGGTGAATATCAAAGTCATTGAGGGCTGTGTAGGCTGCCGTGCAGGTGCCTCCCTGATAGATTTTAGCGGAGAGCATCAGCCTTTCCTCAATCTGGTAATCATCATTGAGGAGTCGATCCAAGGTGTCCTCCAGGTCGTCCGGCTTGACGTCCGCAAGGAAACCCAGGGTGCCCAGGTTGATCCCCATCAGGGGAATATGTCTGCCCACCAGCTGCCTTGCCGCAGAAAGAATGGTTCCGTCTCCTCCAATCACAAAGATGCATTGGGTGTCTTCGGGTACGGAAATCTTCTTTTCCTGGTCCCGGGAGTACTCGTCATAGATATGACAGACAGCGCCCTTGTCCTGGAGGTAGGTCCGGATCCTCTCTGAAATCTGCAGGTTCTTATCCTTTTTTTTATTGACGATAATCAGAAAATGTTTCATGATTTATCCAACTTTCCTATGAATTGTCTTTGACCGGCCAGAGGCCTGTCGCCGCCTTCTCTGTCCGTGAATCTGCGGCCCTTATCTGGCTCTTATCTGGCTTCCTTGTCCAGGGACCTGTGTCCTTCCTCGACGATTCTTTTTATGCTGTCCGGCGTCAGGTTCCGGGTCACAGGGCTTTTTTTATCCGTAAGGATAGAATTTCTTACTTCCAGGGACGCAGAATCTCTTTCTTCCTGAGACACTGGATCTCTCTCTTCCGGGGACGCAGAATCTCTTTCTTCCTGAGACACAGAATCTCTCTCTTCCTGGGACAGAGGATCCTGGGGCAGACTAAGCCATAAAAGATACTCTATGTTCCCTTCTGGTCCCCGCACCGGAGACCAGGTCAGATCCTCCACTGTCCAGCCCACAGACCGGGCGTAGTCAATCACTGTTTCAATCACCGTTATATGGGTCTTTTTTGACCGGACTACTCCCTTCTTACCTACCTGGCCCCGCCCCGCCTCGAACTGGGGCTTGATCAGACAGACCGCCTGACCGCCGGGGACCATACAGGCTCTGAGGGGGCCCAGAATTTTTGTCAGGGATATGAAAGATACATCCACACTGGCAAACTGAATGGGCTCCGGGATCATATCCGGCGTCACATAACGCATATTGGTTTCTTCCATGGAGATGACACGATGGTCACGGCGCAGTTTAGGGCTCAGCTGGTCCCTGCCCACATCGAGGGCATAGACCCGGGCTGCTCCCCTTTGCAGCATGCAGTCGGTAAATCCTCCTGTGGAGGCCCCGACATCCATGCAGAGGGCTTCTGTCAGGTCCAGTCCAAACGTAGACAGAGCCTTCTCCAGTTTCAGGCCTCCCCGGCTCACATAGGGAAGAACCTGACCTCGGACTTCAATCCGGTCTTCCCGGCTGACTAAGCTGGCCGGCCTGCTTACCTGACGGTCGTTCACATAAATATTGCCGCTCTTGATCATCTTCTTGGCCTTTTCTCTGGACTCAGTCAGGCCAAGGGCCGGCAGAGCCTGGTCCAGGCGCATCTCCTGTTTTTCTATCCTTTCACCCATCGATTCTTTCTCACATCAAACATTTGCCTTGTTTTAAGCTTTTTTGTCACTAATGTCTGCCTTTATTCCTCCAAAGGCATGCTCTGCCTCAGTGCCTATTTTTTGCGGCTGGTCAGGGAGAGGAGCAGGTTTCTTAAAAACTCATTATCAAGGTTCAGGCTGTCATAGTATCCGATGGCCTCTTCTGTGTAGCTTTCCACATCCCGGGAGGCCTGGTCAAGCCCTTTCAGGCTGACATAGGTTACTTTCTCATTCTTTTCGTCGCTTCCCACCGGTTTGCCCAGTACATCCTCTGTGCTGGTGACATCCAGGATATCATCCTGAATCTGGAAGGCAAGACCGACCCGGTTGGCAATCTTTTCTACTTTTGCCACTGACTCATGGTCTGCCCCGGCCAATATGGCGCCGATCATCATGGCACATTCGATGAGGGCAGCCGTTTTCAGACGATGGATGGTCATCAGAGTATCAAGGCTGATCGCCTTTCCTGTATTTTCCACATCGATGACCTGGCCGCCGATCATTCCGTAGATTCCGGGTTTTTCTGCCAGAATCCGAAAGGCTCTGGCCACAGTAATATCCTCTGCCTCTCCCCGGAAAGCCTTGGCCGCAGTCTCAAAAGCATAATTGAGCAGAGCGTCGCCTGCCAGAATAGCCATATCCTCCCCAAATACCACGTGGGCGGTGGGCTTGCCCCTGCGGGTATCGTCATTGTCCAGCGCCGGCAGGTCATCATGGATCAGGGAGTAGGTATGAATCATTTCGATGGCGGCCATGAAGGGTTCAATCAGCCCCCGGTCTGTGCCGCCGAAACTCTTGTAGGTTTCCTCCATGAGCATGGGTCTTAAGCGTTTGCCGCCTGCCTTATAGGTGTAGTCCATAGCGGCCATCACTGTCTTCTGCTGTCCTTCCACCGGGGGCAGATAGGCGTAGATAATTTCTTCTATTTCACTGGTTCTCCTGCTGATCTGTTCCTTCAAGGATGAGGTCATTTTGTCCCTCCTGTAATATAATCATTTCTTTTTCTGTCTGGTCCAGGGTCTTGCTGCATTTTTCCAGCAGTTTGATTCCCTTTTTATAATAGTTCATGGAGTCACTGAGGCTCAGGCCCGGATCTTCCATCTTTTCAATAATCCCATTCAGCTCCTCAAAGGCAGCCTCCACGGTAAATTTCGCTTTTGTCACTGGTTTTCTCCCTTCTCGGTTTTATTGCTGCAGGGCTGCGGCCTGTCATTTCCCGATTTTTTCTGCAGGTATAGGCAGGTCATTTCCCGATTTTTGCTGCAGGGCTGCGGCGGTCATTTTTCGGTTTCCTCCTGCAAGTCCACAGACAGGGTCTCTACCTCTGCCCGGCCGTCCGCAAAGATCAGCTGCAGGGGATCTCCTGGTTTCAGCATCCTTACGGAGGACACGGCCCTTCCCTCACTGGTCTGGGCGAAGACATAGCCTCCCCGGAGCCTGGAGGTGGGTGACAGGGCTGACAGTTTCAAAAGAAGCATCTGATACTCCTGCTGTCTTAGCTGAAACTTACCCTCTGCAGCCGCTTCCAGTCTCATGGCCAGAACCTGGGCAGTCATCCTCTGGTCATGAAGCTTCTTCTGAGGCCGGACATTTTCGAGCCGGGACCGGATTACGGCCAGCTGCTGGCGGTACTGGGATATTTTCTGCTCCATCAGGTACTGAAGGCTGTCCGCAAAATTATCCATCTGCATGAGGATGGTCCCGATGTCCGGAACCACCAGTTCACAGGCTGCCGATGGCGTCGCCGCCCGCTGATCGGCGCAGTAGTCTGCGATGGTATTATCAATCTCATGACCGGTACCCGACACGATGGGGGTGGAGGATTGATAGATGGCCTCCGCCACCGCCAGTTCATTAAAGGCCCAAAGATCTTCGATGGAACCTCCGCCCCGGCCTATGATGATGACATCCACACCAGCCTGGTCAAAAAAACGGATCCCCCGGGCAATCTCTTGTGCTGCCCCCTCTCCCTGGACTTTTGCCGGGTAAAGGTAGAGCTGGACATAGGGATTTCTTCTTCTGGCCACGCTCTGGATATCCCGGATGGCAGCTCCGGTGGAAGCGGTGACCACCCCAATGGTTTTCGGGTAAGCCGGGAGCGGCTTCTTGCGCTCAAAATCAAAGTAACCCTTCTGGTAGAGGTCCTGTTTCCTCTGTTCAAAAAGGAGATAGAGAGCCCCGGTCCCGTCCAGGCTGATCTTCCTGGCATATAGCTGGTAGGCACCGTCTCTGACAAAGACGGTGATATTTCCCTCCGCCACCACGGACTGGCCGTTTTCCAATTGGAAAACCAGGCCTCCTGTCCGGTCCGAGGAAAACATGACACAGCGCAAAGCACTCTTTTCGTCTTTCAGGGTAAAATAAATATGACCGGAAGAGTGATATTTACAATTGGAGACCTCACCCCGGATCTTTATTCTTTTCAAGGCATAGTCTCCCTCGAAAATACGGTGAATATAGGAGTTCACCTGGGAGACGGAAAATGTTGTCTCTCTTTTCATATTCTGTCTTATATTCTATCTTTTTTTAAAAACAGAGCGGCAGGAAAACTCCCCCGCCGCTCTGTCACAATTCTTATGCTTATTTCGCCAGTTTGGCCAGTACACCGTTCACAAATCGGGGTGCTTCCTCGCTGCAGTAAATCTTGGTCAGCTCCACAGCCTCATTGATGGCAACCCCTGTGGGAACGCTGTCGTCCATCTTAATCTCATACACTGCCAGCCGGAGCAGGGCAAGCTCTGCCTTTCCAAGGCGGTTGATACTCCAGCCCTCACAGATCTCTCCGATCACGCTGTCAATCTCGGGAAGCCGGCTTAAAATATCCTCCAGCTTGTCCCGGATTGCCTGACTGCTTTCCGGAGAGTATTGTTCATTTCCATCAAAAAACCAGTCCACCTGCTCCCGCAGTTCCTCTGCTGTATTAAACTCGATTCGGAATAAGAGAAGAAAGATCGTCTCTCTAAGCTTTCTTCTTGATATCTTCATAAGTAGTCCTCCGCAGGCTGAAGTTCGCTCTGATATAAAAATCAGTGATGAACCTGCAATCCTATTCTTCTCCCATATCGATGCCGGCGATGCGGATGTTCACTTCCTTCACATTCATGCCGGTCATATTCTCAATGGCATTCTTCACTTTCTCCTGGACCTCTTTGGAAGTCCTGGGAATACTTACGCCATAGGCAAGGACAAGGTTCAAAGTTACCTCCACATCCTGGCCTTCAATGTCAATCTTGACTCCCTTGGAAAGCTTCTTCATGCCCAGCTTGCTCACGATTTCGTTGGTGATATTACCGTTCATTTTGGCAACGCCGTCCACCTCAGTGGCTGCAAGGCCGGCAATAACCGCAATCACTTCATCGGCGATCTGAACCTGTCCCACCTCTTCTATATTGTAAGAATTCCTGTTCTCTTTATCCATATTGGCCTCCTTAGTACCATGAAATTCTATCATCCTGTCATGGATAGGTCAGGGAAGTATCGACACTGCCCCGACCTCCATATTTGGTCGTAATACATGCCTCCATTATAACAGACATCCTTGGTTTTGCAAGGAATTTCCGATTCTGCTCTGTCTCCCGTCAAGCCCTGAACAGGACAGCTGTCAAGCCCTGAAAAGGCTCTGAGAAAGCTCTGTCCCGGCAATCAAACGATGGCTCCCAGAGGGCTCTTGTCCTCAGGCTTAAAACCCGCCTCCTCCAGGGCGCGAATGATCTCTTCCTTATGGCTGGGGCCGAAGGCTTCCATGGTGATGGTCAGTTCCACCGCCTTGTTTCTGTTGACACTGACAAACTGATTGTGCTCAAGTTTGATGACATTTCCCTGTTTCTCTGCGATTACCTGGGATACCTTGTTCAGCTGACCGGGGATATCCGGCAGGTAGACGGATACGGTAAAGATGCGGGATCTTTTGATGAGTCCGTACTGAACCACGGAGGAGAGGGTGATGATATCCATATTTCCTCCGCTCAGCACAGAGACCACTTTCTTATTGTCCTCCGGCAGGTGCTTGAGAGCGGCAACTGTCAGAAGGCCGGAGTTCTCCACCACCAGCTTGTGGTTTTCCAGCATATCCACAAAGGCGACGATCAACTCCTCATCCTCGATGGTAATGATGTCGTCTAGATTCTCCTGGAGGTAGGGAAAAATGGTGGTGCCAGGGGTCTTCACCGCTGTGCCGTCCGCGATGGTATTGACACTGGGAAGAGTCACAGGATGGCCGGCTTCCAGGGAGGCCTGAAGGCAGTTAGCTCCAGCCGGCTCCACACCGATCACTTTTATTTTCGGATTAAGCATCTTGGCCAGAGTGGATATTCCTGTGGCCAGTCCGCCCCCTCCCACAGGAACCAGAATGATATCCACGGTGGGAAGCTCCTTAATAATCTCCATGGCGATGGATCCCTGACCCGTAGCCACTGCCAGATCGTCAAAGGGGGCTACGTAGGTGTAACCATGTTCCTCAGCCAGGGAGAGGGCTTTTTCTCCCGCCTCGTCAAAGACATCTCCGTAAAGGAGGACGTTGGCCCCATAAGCCTTGGTTCTGTTGACCTTGAGCAGGGGGGTGGTGGTGGGCATGACAATGGTGGCGGGGGCGCCGAACTGTTTGGCGGCGAAGGCAACTCCCTGGGCATGATTACCGGCGGAGGCTGTAACCAGGCCTCTGGCCCTCTCCTCCTCCGTCAGGGTGGAAATCTTATAATAGGCCCCGCGGATCTTGTAGGCGCCGGTCTGCTGCAGGTTCTCCGGCTTAAAATATACCCTGTTTCCCGTGGACTGGGAAAAGTATTCACTGTAAATCAGATTCGTGGGAAGAACTACCCGCTCGAGGAGTTCATAGGCCTCCTCAAATTTTTCCAGACTCAACTCATTCATCTTCTGTTCCTCCTAAATCCTCGTCCTCCGGCTTCTCGAAGAGCGCATTGACGAAATCATCGGGATCAAATTTCTGCAGGTCATCAATCTGTTCACCCACGCCAATGTATTTTACAGGAATACCCAGTTCCGCCTGGATGGCAATGGCGATGCCTCCCTTGGCAGTTCCGTCCAGTTTGGTCAGCACGATTCCGGAGATATCACTGACCTCCTTAAACTCCCGGGCCTGAACCAAGGCATTCTGGCCGGTGGTACCGTCGAGAACAATGAGGGTCTCAAGATAGGCTTCAGGAAATTCCCGCTCGATCACACGGCGAATCTTGGCCAGCTCGTTCATGAGATTCTTTTTATTATGAAGTCTTCCTGCTGTATCGCAGAGAAGAATATCTACATTTCTTGACCTGGCTGCCTGGCAGGCGTCATAGACGACGGCCGCCGGGTCTGCCCCTTCCTGGTGGGCGATGATATCCACGCCGGCCCTGTGGGACCACTCGGTCAGCTGTTCTATGGCCGCTGCCCGGAAAGTGTCAGCCGCTGCCATCATGACCTTTTTGTTCCTGGCCTTGAGCTGGGCTGCCAGTTTGCCGATGGTGGTGGTCTTGCCCACGCCATTGATGCCGATCACCAGCACCACGGATGTCCTGTCCTCAAAATCATAGGCTGACTCATCCACTGCCATCTGGTCTTTGATGATATCGATAAGCAGCTGTCTGCAGTCCTGGGGATCCTTGATCTTCTGCTCCTGCACCTGCTCCTGGAGGTTCTCTATGATGTTCATGGTGGTCTCCACACCCAGGTCCCCCATGATCAGGATCTCCTCCAGCTCCTCATAGAATTCGTCGTCAATTTTTGAAAAGCCCCGGAAGATGGAATCCAGACCGGAGGCAATATTTCTGCGGGTTTTTGTCAATCCTTCGACCAGTCGTCGAAAAAATCCTTTTTTCTCTTCCATTTATTTTCTCCTTATCCCGCCGATTCTATTATGAATCGGCAGTACATACTCATAAGATTTATCCATCAGGGAAAATGCTGCTCGCTAAGGTCAGTTCAGGCTGCTGTCATCGATCAGGTCCACAGAAATCAAGGTGGATACACCTTTCTCCTGCATGGTGATTCCATAGAGGGCCTCCGCGGCAATCATGGTACCGCGGCGGTGGGTGATGACGATGAACTGAGTGTCTTTAGCCAGCCTCTTCAGATATCTGGAAAAACGGTTGATATTGGCGTCATCCAGAGCTGCTTCTATCTCATCAAGGAGGCAGAAGGGGCTGGGTTTGAGTTTCTGGATCGCAAAGAGGAGGGCAATGGCAGTCAGAGCCCTCTCCCCGCCGGAAAGAAGAAGAATGTTCTGTAATTTCTTTCCCGGAGGCTGGGCGATAATCCGAATGCCGCACTCCAGGATATCCTCTTCGTCCATCAGTTCCAGGGAGGCGGTTCCTCCCTCAAAGAGGTCCGCAAACACCGTGGTAAAGGTCTCCCGGATCAGGGCGAACTGACGGCTGAACTGGTCTCTCATAGCCTTGTTCAAGTCCTCAATCATAGATTCCAGCTTTCTCTCAGCCTCCTGGATATCCTCATACTGACCCTTCATGAACCGATAGCGCTCTCCGACTTCCTTATATTCTTCTATGGCGTTGACATTGACATTGCCAAGGTCCCGGATCTGCTTGCCGACATCTCTCTTTTCCTTGCGGAAGCGTCCTGCCTGAGCAGCTGTCATCAGAGGGCCGCCGGGCTGATCTTCCTCAGCCTGGGCCGCCCTCCACATACGCAGGGCCTGGTTGTAAGTTACCTCGTAGGTATCCCACATATAGGCGATCTTTCCGTCCAGATCTTCGCTGATCTTTTCCTCCCTGGCTGTCAGCCTGGTGTTTTCCTTCTCCAGATTCAGGAGCCGTTCGTTCTCATCTTCCAGCTGGTGGAAGATCTGATTCTGCTTCTTTTGCAGCTGACTTCTCTCCTCCCGCAGCCGGGATAAGATCTGGTCGGCTTCCTTCAGAGCCTGCCCGATCTCCTCAGACTTCTTTTTATGCTGATCTCTCTCTTTGAGAGCCTCTTCATTTTCCTTCTCCAGGCGGGCTTTCTCCTGGAGGCTGGACTCCTGATTTTCCCGGAGGGTTCGAACCTCCTCCGCCAGTCTCTCTTTGTCCTGACCGGCAAAACCCAGCTGCTGTCTGAGGCGGGATACCTGAAGGGTCAGATCATTCTTCTCCTGATCCAGTTCCGCCAGCCGGCTGCTGATGGTCTGCAGCTCTTCCTGCAGGTCATCTAAGCTTGAGGAATTCTGACGATGGATCTCCTCCGTGTCCTCCTCCTGCCTTGCCAGTTCTTCTTTCTGGGTCCGGATCTCTGTCAGCTGATCCCGCAGAATCCGGTATTCCTTGTCGAGTCCCTTCTCCTGACGAATCAGCTCCTCTGTCTTCTCCTTCAGAAGAGGCTGCTGTCGGGACAAATCATGGATCTGCAGCTCAATCTTCTCCAGCTCTTCTCTCTTCTCCTTCACCTGCCCGTGGAAGGCCTCCCGCTCTTCCTCCCGGGCCGCCAGGGTTTCTTCCGCCTGCTTTCGGGTCTCCTTATGACTTTCCATGGCGGTCTTGTATTCCTCAATCTCCCGCCTTCTTCCCAGGAGATTCCCGGAATGACGGTAGGCGCCGCCGGTGATGGATCCGCCGGGATTCAGCAGTTCACCGTCCACAGTGACAATCCTGAGACTGAAATTATTCTTTCGGGACAAAAGAAGGGCATGATCCATGGTATCCACCACGATGGTCCTTCCAAGCAGGGACTGAATCAGGCTGCCAAAGCGGTCATCCACTGTCACCAGGCTGCTGGCTACGCCAATCACGCCTTCATCTTCCAGAATTGCCGGAGAAAATGCGATGTTTCTTCTCCTGACATTGGTGAGAGGAAGGAAGGTGGCACGGCCCAGTCTGTCTCTCTTCAGATACTGAATCATCTTCTGAGCTACCTGATTGTCCTCGGTAACAATATTCTGAAGAGCACCGCCCAGGGCAATTTCAATGGCGGTCTCATAGCGTTTTTCCACCTTGATAATATCGGCCACTACGCCAATGATGCCTGGATTTCTGCTCTTCTGCTCCATGACCTTCTGGATGGCCCGGTTGTAGCCCTCATAGCGCTCAGAAATATTATAGAGGGTCTCGTAGCGGGATCTGGCCCGGAGATAGTCCTGGTTGGCCTGAGCAATCCGGGACCGGATCTCCTCTTCCTCTGCCTTCATGGCTGATTCCCGGTCTCTCAACTCCTCGTAGGCTCTCTTTCTCTCAGAAAGTCTTCCCTGGGCAGCCGCCAGCAGGCCTTCATTCTCCTGCTCCTGCCGTCTGGATTCTTTCAGGTCACTGCGAATCCGCAGATTACGGCTTTGGAACTCTGCCTCCCGGAGCGTCAGCTGCTCCTCCATGGTCTCATAGCGGGACAGCTTTTCCTTCATGTCCGTGTGGCTGGACATAATGGAAAAGATTTCTTTATTTCTCAGATCAATCCTGGCTTCACAGCTGCTCAGTCTGTCCCTGCAGTCCTCCAGCTGTTTTTCTTTTTCAGACAGCTGCTGCTCTTTTTCGGTCAGAGTGGCTTGTCCTTCCAGGATCTCCTGGTCTCTGGTCCTGATCTGCTCTTCTTTCTGGGCAGTCTCTTCTTTACTCTGTTCATAGAGTTCTTCATAGTGGGTGATCAGACGGAGATTCGTCTCCCTCTTCTGCTCCAGGAGTACCAGCTGCTGGTCCTCCTCTTCTTTTTCAGACCGGCTGGCCTCCCGGGATGCTTCTTTTTCTTCCAAGGACGCAGAAATCCTGTCCCCCTGCTCCTGGTAGGAAGCATTTTCTTTTTTGATCTTTTCATAGGAGTCCCGGGTCTCTTCCAGATCTCCCCTGACGATGTCATGGCGTTCTCCCAGATCCCGGGCCTCTGCTTTCAGGTGATCATAATCATAGAGGAAGAGGGCAAGGTCCAGTTCTTTTTCCCGGGCTTTCAGCTTCAGGTACTCCCTGGCCTTCTCACTCTGCTTTTCCAGGGGACCGGCCCGCCTTTCCAACTCGGCAAGGACATCGGTCACCCGTTCCAGATTCTGTCTCTCTTTTTCCAGAGACCTCCGGGTCACAGCCCGGTTTTTCTTATATTTAGCGATACCGGCAGCCTCGTCAAAGAGTTCCCGGCTATCCTCAATCTTTCCGCTGAGAATCTTCTCCACCTGGCCCTGACCGATGATGGAGTAACCCTCCTTGCCGATTCCCGTATCGTAGAAGAGCTCCACGATATCTCTGCGTCGGCAGACACTCCCGTTCAGGAGATATTCACTCTCCCCTGACCGGTAGACCCTCCTGGCCACTGTCACTTCTTCGTAATCCAGAGGGATGGTCTTCCCTTCGTTATCAAAGGTGATGGCCACATAGGCATAGCCCATGGGTCTGCGGCTCTGGGTCCCGGAGAAAATGACATCCTCCATTCTGGCACCCCGCAGCTGCTTGGCGGACTGTTCGCCCAGTACCCAGCGGACAGCGTCACCGATATTACTTTTCCCACTGCCATTGGGACCGACAATGCCCGTAATTCCATGGGGAAATTCAAAAACGATTTTATTGGCAAAGGATTTGAAACCATTGATTTCAATACTCTTCAGATACATACTACACCTACTGATTTTTCAGAAGCAGAATTGTCTGGTAGGCAGCAACCTGCTCTGCGCTCTTTTTGGTCTTCCCTTCTCCGCAGGCATAGGGCTTCCCGTCGATCTGGGCTTCCACCCGGAACTTCTTGTCATGATCCGGACCGCTCTCCCCGACAAGCTGGTAAGTCAGCCTGCCGCCGAGACCACCCTGGATCATCTCCTGCAGAATTGTCTTGGCGTCATAAAAGAGGGTCTTTTCTTCGATATTCTGCAAAAGATCCCTTTCAATAAACTTTCTGGCACGATCAAAGCCGCCGTCTAAATAGATTGCCCCGATTACGGCCTCATAAGCATCTGAGAGGATGGAATCCCTCTCCCTGCCCCCGGTCATGTCCTCGCCCCGGCTCAGCAGGAGATAATCCCCCAGTTTCATCTCTCTTGCACAGATGGCCAGGCTGTACTCGCAGACCAGACTGGCTCGAAGCTTGGTGAGCTGGCCCTCGGCATAGGTGGGATAAGCCCGGAAAAGCCAGGAGGATACCACCAGTTCCAGGACAGCGTCTCCGAGAAACTCCAGCCGTTCATTATTGGTCTTTTTCCGTCCTTTATGCTCGTTGGCGTAGGAACTGTGGGTCAGCGCCAGGTCCAAAAGATGGCTGCTGTGAAAATGATATCCCAGCCGGTCCTCCAGAAGGGCCAGCTGGTCAAAGCGTGTATTTTTCAT
>JBGUIF010000193.1:0-7055 GCA_045112755.1 Anaerobutyricum sp. | reverse complement strand
AGCAAGTACCTTACCGGCCTTGCAGCTCATAACGTAGTTCTTCGGAACATGGAATGCCTTCTCTGCTGCTGCCTGGGCTGCTGCTCTGGCCTGGGCTTCCTTCTCCTTCTTAATATCATTTTCATCCTCTTTCCAGAACATCCAGGTAAGAACGAAAGCGATACCGCCTGCGATGGCAAGCATAATGGTATAAGTTAAAGGATTGTTGATGGTAAGGTATCCGGGAATACCTGTAACACCGTAAGCCTTAGCGCAAAGATGTGTAATGGAACCGAACCATGCACCGATGGCTCCACCGATCATACCACATACGAAAGGCTTTAAGAATCGCATGTTGATACCGAAGATTGCCGGCTCTGTGATACCAAGAGCTGCGGACAGGGATGACGGGATAGCCACCTGCTTAGTCTTGTTGCTGACGCACTTAAGACCAACTGCAAGACAGGCACCAAACTGTGCAAAGTTTGCTGCGGATGCGATAGGCATCCAGATGTTGAGGTTGTTGAACTCCGGACTTGCCAGCATACCAGCCTCGATAACGTTGTACATATGGTGAAGACCCATAACAACCGTTACCGGATACAGGGCTCCCATGGCCAGTGCACCGATACCAAAACCTACTGTGATCAGCTGCTGAGCACCTGCAAGAACGATGGTCTCCAGCTTGGAGAAGATCGGTCCAATTACGATGAAGGTAAGTAATGCTGTTGCCAGTACTGTACATAACGGAACTACGAAGAGGTCGATCATCTCCGGCACATGCTTATGGAGCCATTTCTCAATCTGGGCCATAACAAAGATGGAGATGATAACCGGGATAACGTGACCCTGGTAACCAACCCGTTGGATAGAACCAAGCACATAATCGCCGATCTTAATGTTGCCAAACAGATTCCAGGTCGGAATCTTTCCGTCTGTCACGCCGAAGAATGCGTTGATGGCATCGGGATTACCTGCGTTCCATGCATTCAGCAGGGCTCCATGAACCATCATCAGACCCATAACGGCGCCGAGGAAAATGTTACAGCCAAATACTCTGGCTGCACTGATTGCTACGATAACCGGCAGGAAAGCGAAAGCAGTGTTGGCTGCCATATCAAGGAAGCCGTACCATGCTGTGTCGCCAAATCCGGGAACAGCCTTACCGAGAGCCTCGACAAGACCCATCATAAGACCGGAAGCTACGATTGCAGGAAGGATCGGTACAAATACGTCACCGATGGTCTTCAGCATTCTCTTCCATAAGGGCTGCTGAGCTGCCGCAGCTGCCTTAGCCTCATCCTTGGATGCAGCGGTTACTCCTGAGATATCGATGAACTCATCAAATACCTTATTAACAGTTCCTGTACCAATGATCAGCTGAAGCTGACCACCGTTCTCGAACATACCCTTAACGCCTTCTACGTTATCAAGGGCATCCTTGTTGATCTTGCTATTATCTGCAATAACAAGTCTCAACCTGGTCGCACAGTGAGCAGCACTGACAATATTGTCTTTACCGCCAATATTGTCGTAAATCTCCTGTGCGCATTTTCTGTAATCCAATGCCATAGTTACTTCCTCTCTTCCTTAAGTAATGTTAAAGGTTGCTATATTCCAATACGCTGCCGCGTATCAGGCACAAGATACAAAGGAACTGCCTAAAACTATATTCAGTTGTCAGGCAGAACCGGGTTTCCCCGTCTCCACCCCTAAAGGAGACCAGGGAATAATCCGCTCATTTATAAATGACTTGCCTACTCTAAAGCAAAACCATTTATTACAAAATTCTTACGATAAGTATTATACACCAGAAACCATCGAAAAGAAACTGATTTCTACTTCTTTTTCAGTAAAAATCAATAGCTGGTTAGGAGCCAGGCAAAGTCTTTTGCCGGGATTCCCACAGCTTTGGCGGGACGACTCTTGCCGGTGATCAGATCAATATAATCTTCCGGCTCATTTACCCATGCCGTCTCGTCGTGGTCACTGAAATTAAAGAGAGCAATCAGCTTTTCTCCATGATAGCGTCGGCCGATCCCCAGGATATGGTCATTGTATGGTTCCACGATCCACATGTCCGCATCACTGTCAAAGACCGGATGATCCCTCCGGATGGTCTCCAGTTTTCTCAATGTCTGGAAGATCTTGCCCTCAACCGTACTTTCGTCGGTCCTCTTCTCGACATTTTCCCAACTGAAGTCTCCCCGATGGAGATAACGGCTGTCATCCCATTTCAGAGGATTGTCGTGATAGGTGTAATCGTTCACCTGACCAATCTCGTCTCCACTATAGAGGACCGGAATGCCGGTCTGGGTAAACAGAAAAGCATGGAGCATGAGGTCTAAACGGATTCCTCTTGCCAGCTTCTGTTCATCCTGCTCGAAGCCGCCTGCCTCCACACCGCAAAGAGATGCTGTGGTACCGCAGAGTCTGGCATCGCCGAGACGGGGGTCGTCGTTGTAGAGTTCTCCCCGGTAATCGCTGTAGGCCAGCTTGCCGGTGAAGCAGTCATTGAGGAACTTCTTATGGGGAACTTCCTCCATTCCAAACTGGGACAGGAAGTCATAATCCAGGCCCCATCCGATATCATCATGGCAGCGCAGGTAGTTGAGGAACGTGTACTCTTTCGGGAGAGCGAACACGGTCTCAAGCTGGTGCCGCAGAAGTCTTACATCCCTGGTGGCCACCGTGTGCCAGGTACTTGCCATGGTGGTCACATTATAGAGCATATGACATTCCGGTTTCTCCACGGTTCCGAAATAAGGAACCACCTTGGAGGGCTCCATGACCACCTCTCCCAGAAGAAGGGTCCCCGGGCAGACCACCTCGGAGGCCATCCTCATGATCCTCACCAAAGTGTGGACCTTGGGCAGGTTCCGGCAGTTGGTTCCCAGTTCCTTCCAGATATAGGGTACTGCATCGAGGCGGATGATATCCACGCCGTGGTTGCAGAGGAAGAGCATGTTGGCTGTCATATCATTGAAAACCACCGGATTGGCGTAATCCAGGTCCCACTGGTAGGGATAAAATGTGGTCATAACCACCTTGCCTGCCTCTTCGCACCAGGTAAAATTACCCGGCGCTGTCTGTGGAAATACCTGAGGTACAGTCTCTTCGTACTGATTGGGAATCTCCCAGTCATCGTAGAAGAAATAGCGGTCCTGATACTCTTTTTCTCCTGCCCTGGCCCGTTTTGCCCATTCATGATCTTCACTGGTGTGATTCATGACAAAGTCAAGGCAGACACTCATTCCCTGCTTGTGACATTCCCCGGCCAGTTCGGCCAGATCATCCATGGTTCCCAATTCCGGCTGGACCTTGCGGAAATCAGAAACAGCATAACCGCCGTCGTTTCGGCCTTCCGGGCTTTCCAGCAGCGGCATGAGATGAAGATAATTCACCCCGCACTCCTTGAGATAATCGATATGGCTGCGGACCCCTGCAAGGTTCCCGGCAAAGGCGTTGGTATACATGAGCATACCCAGCAGTTCTTTGTCCCGGTACCAGTTCGGGTCATCAATTCTTCCCTGATCCCACTTTTTAAGAGCGGGACTCCTCTGGGAATAGTATTCATAAAGCATGGAGCAGAAATAGTCAAATGCCTGTTCGTCACCATGATAGAGCTCACCGTAGAGCCATTTCATCTCATCATAATGGTGGGCCAGTCTCTCTTTAAATTCCGGCTCCCACTTCTTGTCTTTGAACATAAACGTTCTCCTAACCGATAAAGTCAAGAACCTCTTTCTCCTCCGGCATCACACAGAGGGCGCCTTTTCTCGTGGTAACGATAGAAGCGGCTCCATTGGCAAAGGTGAGGAGTTCTTTGAGTTTATCCTCGTCAAAATTATCAAGGCCGTACTTCAATACATAGTGGAGAGAACATCCGCCGAAGCAGTCTCCGGCTCCCGTGGTCTCAATGGTGTCAGGATTGACAAAGCCCGGAACAAATACCTTGATGTAGTCCTCAGGTCCGGCTCCCTCACCTCTCTTCTCCTTGGGAAGGTAGTAAGCCTTGCTTCCATCCTTGCCATAGGTGGCGAGAATCAGCGGGGTGTGATAAAGACGGATCAGGTCGTAGACGCCTTCTTCAAGATCAGTTTTCCCTGTCATGAACTCAATCTCATTGTCGGAGATCTTAAGAACATCACAGAGACCCAGGCCGTAGGATATCTTTTCTTTCGCTTTCTCCTCACTGGACCAGAGAGGAGGACGAAGATTGGGGTCAAAGGAAAGGATGCATCCTGCTTCCTTTGCGATCTGTAACGCTTTGACACTTGCTGCTTCAACCACGTCGTCTGTCATGGAAAGGGTCCCGTAGTGGAATATGGTCGCCTTTTCAATCAGATCCCTGTTGGCTTCCACTTCCTTGGCTGTGAGCATCATATCTGCTCCGGGATTACGGTAGAAAGAAAACTCCCTGTCTCCATCTTCCAGAGTATGAACAAAGGCCAGGGTCGTATGTACCACCGGATCCTTAACCAGTGCTCTCAGATCAATTCCTGTACTGCCGGCGCGCTTCTCCAGCATGTTGCCGAACATGTCGTCGCCAACCTTGCCGATAAAAGCAGTCTTGTCGCCAAGCCTCTGGAGCATGGCAAGAAGATTACAGGGGGCACCGCCCGGATTGGCCTCGAAAGTAGGGTTCCCTTTCTCGCTGATGCCGTCTTCAACAAAGTCGATCAGCAGCTCACCCAGGGCGGTTACATCGTACTCTTTCATAATTTTCATCTCCCTTCGTTATGTATTTTTATAGGACATTATGAATAATGTTAAGATACTCTGTGTTTTCCAAAATTATCTTCAGGAGAATATCTCTCATGCAAAAAACAGAGAAAATAATCCTTACAAACTTCTTAAAAAAGCACAGCCCACCTTAATTAACAGAGTAGCATGTTCCATTTTTTGTGTCAATCGATGCACATGCAAAAAAAGAGCTCCCTTTTTATCGTTTTTGTCAAAAAAGGAAACTCACAGAACACAAACAAGACATATTTTGCAAAAATCTACTGACATTCATAACTATTTTTGTCGTTCTTTTGTATATATTTTCAACTGCTCCCCCTCACCACCAAAGAGACCGGAAGCACGATCCTGCTGGGTACAGATTTCTTCTTCTGCATCTGTTCCAATGTATCAAGGGCTTCCTTTGCCATCTCTTCTATGGGCTGGTGGATGGTACTAATCTGGGGGTAAGTCCAGCAGGTGATACTCAGATCATCAAAACCCACAATTCTGATATCTTCCGGGATATTCAGGCCTCTCTTCTTACAGACCTCCAGAATCATGACCGCCATAATGTCATTGCTGACAAAGATACCGTCGGTATCAGGAAACTGGTCCAGCATACTGCCGATGAACTGGTCAGAGTCCTCCAGCTGGTAGTGTTTCAGCTGTCTGCGGATGACCCGGCCCTGGACTTTCTTCCTGGCACAGGTTTCGAGGAAAGCATTTCCTCTGACATCAGCTGGCATACTCTTTTCTGTCTGGCCGCTGACATGGAGCAGGTTCCTGCATCCTCTCTCCACCAGATGCTCCACTGCCAGAACGCCTCCCTGCCAGTTGTCACATTCGATGGAGGGACTGTCCCCCTCTTTCTTTCTCTCGATGGTGATCACTGGAATATGCAGGTTGTCGAAGCTGGAGACATTGATGCTGCCATTACAGAGAATGATGCCGGATACCAGATTTCTGTGACAGAGTTCTATGAACTCGGCTTCCCTGGTCTCCAGCCCTCCGCTGCTTAAAAGCAGAATCTTCTTGTCCTGACGGTAAGCTTCTTCCACCAGGCAGCTGACCAGCTTGGCAAAGTAGGGGTGGTCTATGATGGGGACGATGACGCCGATGGTATTGGTGTATTTTTTCTGGAGGGACCTGGCCATCTCATTGGGATGGTAATTCAGCTTTTTCATGGCCTCCTCCACCTTTTTTCTGGCAGAGTCACTGATATATCCCCTGTTGTTCATCACTCTGGAAACGGTACCGACAGCAAGTCCCGCTTCTTTTGCTACGTCTTTGATCGTGGCCATCCAGATACCTCCCGACTTATAAGCATGGTATACTTTCTTCAGAACTTCTGGGCTGCCAGGCTGGTAATCGTATGCTCTTTTTGCAAAGGGCACGCCGCCGGGCAGCTTTTTATTTAATCTATCATGAAAAATCTTTTGTCACAATTATTTTCTTATTCCAGTGCCTCCTCTTTTTTCCTGCGTATCTTACGCATTACATAGCGGTACATGAGGTAGGCAAAGATGCCCGTGGAAAGCCAGGCACTGGCGTCAGCTCCAGTGGCCAGGGGGTAAATATAGAGGTAGATGGCCAGGAAGGAAGCCGTCGATCTGGCTGCCAGTTCCACAAACCCCAGGCACATGGCCTCAAAGCCGTAGCCGCAGCCCTGCATGGTGTTGCGGTAGACAAAGATCATACCCAGGGGAATGTAACAGGAAGCACACTCATAAATATAAGGTCTGGCATAGGCGATGACTGACGCCATATCCACATCCCCGGAGAAAAACAAAGGCAGAACGTGCGGGAGCCCGAAGATGGCGAAGGCGGATGCCAGCATGGAATAGACCAGGACATACTTCATGGCGTCCCTGGTTCCCTGCCTGATCCGACCGATATTGCCGGCTCCAAAATTCTGGCCGCTGTAGGCGGCCATGGCCAGGCCCACAGAAAGATGTCCCTGCATCAGGATACTCTGGACTTTGTTGGCCGCTGTATAGGCAGCCACCGCCGCTGAACCGAAAACATTGATGGCACTCTGCATGATGACAGTGCCCGAGGCTGTAATGCCATACTGGAGGGCCATGGGCAGTCCCACCAGCAGCTGAAATTTAGAATCTTCCTTATTGAGTCTCCAGTGGGTGCGTCTTGGCGTCAGAACCTCCACCCGCATCAGAATATAGATCAGGGTTCCCAGGGCAGAGATCCCCTGGGACAGGATGGTGGCCAGAGCCGCTCCTCTGGTCTCCAGTCCCAGACCTACGATGAAAAAGAGGTCCAGAAAGACGTTTAACACAGAGGAAAATATCAGGAAATACAGAGGAGTCCTGCTGTTGCCTATGGCCCTCAGG
>JBGUIF010000192.1:0-30851 GCA_045112755.1 Anaerobutyricum sp. | reverse complement strand
ACAGCATCTTCAAACATCATAGCCTAACCTGTAGAAAAGGTAAAGAAAAGGCTATAACACTATAATACGAGGAAATTGCTCCGCATTTCCATCAGTCCACCAGAAACATGGTCCAATCCTGGATCAGTTCATCAATGTTTTCGTAGAGTTTTTCGGTCTGGTGCTCATCGGGCTCATCAACAAAGACTCCTCCGGTGCACAGGACCCGCTTCCCGGTCTGCCTGCAAAGATTTTCGGCCACATAAGTGATAAAAAGCCTGGAGGCATCCTGACAGCTTTCGATGGTCTGCGTGCTGCAGGCAGGGGGATCCGATTCTGCGACAGGTGTGCTTAAAGCTGTACAGCCAATGTAGGGGATATTGTCTGAAGTCAGGAGGACATGAAGATCTTCTCCGACAGGGGTAACGTCCATCTGCAGTGTGGTAAAAAGTAAAACCCGGTGAAATTTCATAATGGTCTCCAATCTTTTTTTTCGATATATTCTATAGTAGTAAGTGTCTGTGCGGTCCTTCCCTGGGACATGCTGTTAAACATTATTATAGACCCGGAGTCCTTCGCCTGCAAGAAATACCTTGGAATTCTGCAGGGGCTTGTCCGTGGAACTGTTTCCTAATAGACCAAATTATGATATAATTGATTAGTTCAACTGTATTATCCTGCGCATAGAAGAAAAGGAGAAGATGATGAAAAACTGCAAGAAACTGATGATGATCGTATTGGCATGGGCCCTGCTGCTGTCCGGGAGTCCGGTGCGTGCCGGAGGAAAAGTTCAACTGAGTGAGACCTACAAACAGCTGCCCCCCGGCAAACTGTTTTATCTGAAAGTCAAGAATACCAATAAAAAGGTCCGCTGGCGTTCCAATGACAAGAACGTTGCAGTGGTAAAAGCCATTTCCAGGAGGAAGGCTGTGGTCCGGACTAATTCTCCGGGACAGACGTGGATTCTTGCAAAGGCCGGTTCTAAGATTTTAAAATGCAGGATTGTGGTAAAGTCGAATGAGAAAAAGCCGGCCAGCCAGACACCCAGCACAGAGATGAAGGATGTGACGCCAAAGGAGGAGAAGGGGAGCGATCTGAAGCTGCTCCACTCCGTGACAAAGCTGGATTTCCCAAGATGGATTCAGTCTTTCACCATGGATAAGAAATATTATTATTTTATTCAGATGTCCAGTGCTTACACGGGTAATCTGAGGATCACCAGGGTAAAATACGCAGGCCTTGGAAGATATACGAAAGATCATATGGATCTGATTAATTTTGGCCATGGAACCAACATCGACTGCTCGACTTATAATGGAGTGACCTATCTTTGGACGGGCAGCGGCGCTGCGGCCGGATCAGATGTTTCCAGAAGCATTTCCTGCTTCCCCTATGTCAAGAATGGCCGGAT
Source organism: Anaerobutyricum sp. (assembly GCA_045112755.1). Lineage (GTDB taxonomy): Bacteria > Bacillota > Clostridia > Lachnospirales > Lachnospiraceae > Anaerobutyricum. Next base: position 29,461 of record JBGUIF010000192.1, on the reverse strand, counting down.
CTACAATCATTCTGCCATCACTTACCAGATTCCTTTTTACAAGCATGGGGCCTATGTGAGCAACGTCTATCCCGCAGTCAACGAAAAGGGAGACCGTCTGCTGGTCCGCTTTACCAAAAACGGCAAGCAGTATTTCCATTCCTATAAATTGTCCAAAGGAACGAAAATTGATCCGTCAAAATTTCTGACCCGCAGGGTATGTACACTTCCTGCCGCGGATTTCCAGGGGTTTGATTATTATAAGGGCACCATCAAGACCATAGAAGGGAGCCCCAGTAAGCTTTTCCTGGCGGGCTATGACAAGTCAAGGATTTTTTATCCCACTGTGATCAGGACCTACAAGCCTGGGTCAAGCCACGTCAGCCGGAGGACGATCATGGGCGCCAGCAGGCTGACCTTCCGGGAGCCTGAGGGAATAAAGGTTAATGCTAAAGGTGAGACCATTATCATGTTCGTATCCAACACACTGACAGACCAGTCCTGCAATATCTATAAAGTAAGATAGACAGGCACTGCAGTGTACAGATACCCATTGACGATAGAGGGAAAATGCAGCAAGGAGGAGAAGGATTATGCCTAAATGGGTAGATTTAAACGAAATTGATGAAGACGAGATTCCGGTAAAGAAGTTCAGTATTACTGAGGAGATGCTGAACGGGGGGGAACAGATTCCGCTTTCCACCTCGGTTTACCAGGCGGGCGAGGAGGACTTTCTCGATGCCATGGAGCCTGCAAAAAAAAGCATGACGATCTTCTTTTTGATTGATGTATCGGGGAGTATGAAGGGGACGAAAATCGGTTCTCTCAACAGTACCATGGAGGAACTGCTTCCCTCTCTGATTGGTGTGGGTGAGGCATCCACTGATGTGAAGATTGCCGTGATGAAGTTCTCAACCCAGGTGGAGTGGGTGACGCCGGAGCCTGTGAGGATTGAGGAATACCAGTTCTGGAACCGCCTGGAGGCGGAGGGGTTAACCTTTATGGGAGACGCCTTCCTTGAGCTGTCAAGAAAGCTGTCCCGGAGTACCTTCTTAAACTCGCCATCTCTTTCTTTTGCCCCGGTCATTTTCCTGCTTTCTGACGGTTCGCCCAATGACGACTGGAAGAAAGGACTTGCAGCTCTGCAGCAGAACAAATGGTTCCAGCATGGCCTCAAGATTGCCCTGGGCATCGGGTCAGAGGTGAACATGGATGTACTGAAAGAGTTCACAGGCAATGAAGAACTTGCCGTCCAGGCCAAAAATGCAGATCAGCTCAGGGAGCTGATCAAGTTGATGGCAGTGACTTCCTCCCAGATTGGCAGCCGAAGTCTTGCCCTGGTGGACAACAGTGGAAGACAGGTGCGGGAGGAGACGGTGGCCCAGGCAAAACAGAAGGTCCTTGTGGAAGAGATTCGTGCTGGAGCGAAAGATATCCTCGGGGAGGCCGTTGATATTGATGCAGTTAATTTTGATGAAGGCTGGTAAGAGGACTTGTCATGAGAGAACTAAAAATAAATGAACGTATTCCCATAGAGGCCGGAGGTGAGGCCGCGGTAATCCGCGAGCTGGGACGAGGAGGTCAGGGAATAGTATATCTGGTCAGATACAAAGGCAGAGAGTACGCTCTGAAGTGGTATTTCATCAGCCGCATAAAGAATCCGGAAGCCTTTCGGAATAATCTCAGAAGAAATATAGAAGATGGTGCGCCGGAGGGGGGGAAACAGTTTATCTGGCCCCTCTATCTGACAAAACAGAAAAAAAATGGCGCTTTCGGCTACCTGATGATGCTTGCTCCAAGGGATTATGAATCATTCACAGATATATATAACGGTTATCGTTGGGAGAAACCCAGGGTAAAGGGACAGCCGGCCCGGAAGATTCCGGTCCGCTTCTCTTCTTTGGATACCATGATTACCGCAGCGGTAAATATAGTCAAGGCTTTCCGGGCTCTTCATCTGACCGGAAAGAGCTATCAGGACCTGAATGACGGAGGCTTTTTTATCAATACAAAGACGGGAGATATCCTGGTCTGTGACTGTGATAATGTGGCGCCGGACGGACTGAATTTTGGGATCGGCGGTATGCCCGGTTTCATGGCCCCTGAAGTAGTGAGGGGGCTGGCTATGCCGAATGTTCTGACAGACCGCTATTCACTGGCGGTGGTCTTATTTAAGCTTTTCTTCCGGGGAGATCCCTTAGAAGGCAGTAAGGTGCTGAGATGCGTCGTCATGACTGAGGAGAATGACCTGATTCATTATGGGAAGGATCCGGTGTTTATCTATGATCCGGAGAACGCATCCAATCGTCCGGTAAAGGGTGTGCACGACAATGTGATTCGCCTGTGGAGTATCTATCCGGAGTTTATCCGCCAGGCTTTTACCTTGAGTTTCACTTATGGGATCCGGGAGCCCAATGCCAGGATTATTGAAAAAAGCTGGATCCAGATGCTCATCCAGCTGAAACTCGATATCGTCCATTGTCAGTGCGGCAGGGTCGCTTTTACATCAACTTTTGAAAAGACCGGCAGTCACACACTGACCTGCCGAAACTGCGGCAGTACCATCTACACCCTCGGCGTCAAGGACTATGAACTGCCCTTGAATCCAGGGGCGAAGCTCTATGCCTGCCTGACGAGGAAAAACAGCGACGACTGTGAGACTGTGACGGGAGAAGTCATTGAGAACCGGCTGAAAAAAGGCCTTTACGGAATAAAGAATCTTACCCATGACAGCTGGACAGCTGTGTTCCCCGACGGATCTGAGAGACAGGTGGGGCCTCGAAGCGGCGTGCCCATCTGGAAAGGTCTGGACATCACCTTTGAGGAGGGTGTAGAAGGGAAGATTCTTTTGTGATGAAAAAAAGATATGAAAAGGTAATTGTTTCATGAAAGGTATAAATGGAATGGAGATGTTTTCTCTCCGGGAGATTTGTGAGGAGCGTGTCCTGAGAAAAGATAAAGAGACAGGTCAGGTTATCGGTGAGACAGTCTGCTTTTCATCCATGGAAGCTATGATCGACGGTGCTCTTGCCTTTGTCAGATGTTTTGAGAAATATCACAGCATGGGCAAGGTTTATGGGGACTGCGATCCGGGACACTTTTTCTTCAGTCTGGAAAACGGGGCTATGCATTTTACAGGGGCTGACCTCATGAAGGATGAAACCGAGGCAGTTCTGGACCCTGACCGGGTGGTCTATTCAGAGTTTCTTGCCCCGGAAATCATCGAGGAACTTGACGCCCGGCGGCAGGAAGAAAAAGCAGAGCCTGTCCGCTTCGGCCTGTCTACAGACAGATACTTTATGGCGGTATTCCTCTTTGAATATTTCTTCCACACCGGATCTCCTTTTGAGGGGAAGAGAATGGTTAACAGGGTTTTCCTCTCCCCGGAAGAAAAGGAACTGTTCCGGGCCAGGGAGGGAGCCTTTTGTATGGAGCCCGGTGATCATGAGAATAGCCCTGTGACAGGGATTCAGGATAAGTTGATTCGCTACTGGCAGGAATATCCGGATTTTTTGCAGAAAATGTTCCAGCGGGCCTTCTTAAGCGGCGGGATCATGGAACAGCTCAGACCGACGGATGTGGATTGGAAACAGGTCCTGGTGCATATGGCTATGGATTATAAAGAGTGTGCCTGCGGCTTTCGCGGGTTTTCTTTCCGCCTGCTTCCCCAGGAAAACAAGACCTTTGCCTGCCCCAAATGCGGCAAGATTTACTATCCTTTGTCCGACGGGCTGGACAGAATTCTGCTTGCCCCCGGAGAGAAACTCTATGCATGTCAGACCGGCAGGAAACCTTTTGATAAAGATACGGTAACCGGGCTGGTGGTGGAAAACCGACAGCACAGAGGACTGTTTGGGATCAAGAATGTCAGTGAAGGTGAGTGGAGGGGATTCTTCCCCGATCACACCACAAAATATATTAACAAGGGACAGGTAATCCCAATCTGGAGTGGAATGACCCTGTCTTTTGAGCGGGGGGAAGACTGGACTCTCCGTGTACTCAAAATGAATGATCGAAAAGATGCTGAGCAGCCCGAATCCTTTACAGGAGAGGAAGAAGAAGTCTGAGATGGCAGCCGGCCGAGATCGTAAGATAAGATTATGGAAAGGAAGATGAGGATGAGCACACAGTATGATTTAGATATCGATGCAATTGATCCGTTGGATACGATGCCGCCCGCCAAGAAGAGCATGGTCATCTTCTTTATGGTTGACACCTCTAAAAGTATGGAGGGGAGTAAGCTGGATTCACTCAACAAAGTGATGGGGGAGATCCTTCCAGAGCTGATCGGTGTGGGAGAAGCTGGGACTGATGTGAAGGTTGCTGTCCTGGACTTCTCCTCAGGATGTGAGTGGGTGACACCGGAGCCGGTTCTTATAGAAGAGTATCAGCACTGGGAAAATCTTACTGCCGATGGAGTGACCGATCTGGGAGAAGCCTGTGAGGAACTTTGCAGCAAACTGTCCAGAAAGAGTTTCCTGAGGGCACCCTCCCTGTCCTACGCTCCGGTAATATTCCTGATTACTGACGGATATCCCACAGATGATTATAAAAAAGGTTTTGAGATGCTCAGACAGAACCGGTGGTTCCAGTACGGTCTCAAGGTGGCACTGGCCATCGGGTCCAGTGTGGACCTGGAAGTCCTCCATGAATTCACAGATGACGAGGAACTGGTGCTGCAGGCTTTTGGCGCCGATATGCTTAAGAAACTTGTCCGGGAGATCGCAGTTACTTCCTCCAAGATCGGAAGTACCAGTATGACCCTCACTGACAGCAAGGGAGAGCGCAGTATCGAGGAAGTTTCAGGAGCAAAAAAAGAGCAGCTTGTGGAGGCTGTTCAGGAATTGAAACAGGATATTCTCGGCGTGGAAGACCTGCAGGATATTGATGACCTGGAGATTGAATTCGATGAGGGATGGTAAGATGTTTCGGGGGATTCATACCACGGTGATCGGGGACAGCCATGTGAAAAAGGGAATGGTATGTCAGGATAGTTCCGGAGTGCATGTAGAGGATGAGTTTGCCGTGGCAGTTGTGGCTGACGGACACGGAAGCGAGAAACATTTTCGCTCGGATGCAGGCTCCCAGATTGCTGTGAAGATGACGATGGAACTACTCAAAAAATATATGGAGAAAAAGGTTTTCAGGGACCAGTTTCCCCAGTATCCGGAATTTATTCTCAAACAGATGGAAAAGCAGCTCCTGATGAAGTGGAGAGAGGCTGTGGAGGAATTTCACAGGGAGAATCCTCTCACGGATGAGGAACAGAAGAAGGCAGAGAGGCTGTTTGACGGCAGAATCAGAATTCCCGTTATTTACGGCAGCACACTGCTGGCGGCTGTCATGGCTGAGGACTACTCCTTTGGCCTGGTGCTGGGGGACGGAGGTTTTGTCGTCCTCTCCGAGAGCGGGAAGCTGGGCATTCCTATAGAAGATCCTAACTCCCGTGCCAATTACACTTCTTCTTTGTGCAACACCAATGCGGTCCGATTCTTCCAGCATTGGTATTCGGAGGAGCCGGTAAAGGCTATGTTTGTATCTACAGACGGACTTTTTAAATCTTTTGCCAGTGAGGAGGATTTTCTGAAATATCACGGACTGATCAGCCGGATGTTTGAGGATCCGGAGAGGGCAAGAAACAGCCTTGAGCGGAATTTTGACAAACGGACCAGAGAAGGAAGCGGAGACGACATCTCCATAGCCCTGGTGTACAGGACCTGATCACAGTGGTTGAGGCTTGAAGGATTAAAAAGACAGCGACAGGAATTATTTGACCGATGGACATTGGTTTTTGAAATGGGGTGACAGTGATGAAAAAAGAGGCAAATGTCATTCTTGCAAAATGTAAGAAGGACCAGCTTTATGGAATTCGCATTGAAAAAAGGGAGAACGACTGGGTCAGAACCTGGGCCTTTCGTCTGCAGGAAGAGATGGCAGAAAAAGAAGGATTTGACAAGGTCCAGCTGACTGGAAGTTTCTATACAGACGATGATTATCCGGGATGTCCTTACTGTGGAGCAAAGAAGTGTTTTGTCTGTGGAAGCTGCGGAAAAGTCAGCTGCTATGACGGTTCTGACAGGGTTGTCTGCAACTGGTGCGGCGCCGGTGGAAGAGCAAGTCGGGATGATTCTGCGATGGATGTCACCGGCGGAGGATTTTAGAAGCGCAAAATATATATATCTTATAATATTTTGATATAAAATTGTTTTAACTAATTGTTTTTTTTTAATTATTTTGTTATAATCAACGATAATCAAATCTGTATCCGGAGGGTGAACAGTGAAGGAAAACATTAAAGATTTGATTCTGGGGGCTTCTTCCAGGATGACCGAGACAGCATTTAGTACCCCCTATATTATATCTAAAGGAGGAAAGAAGCTACCGGACAGAGGAAATGTCATCAGGATTATCAAAGAGATCAGACGGGTGATGTTTCCCGGATATTTTGGAGATGAGAATATTTCAGTGATATCTCCAAAGTATTTTATTGGGGACAGACTGACACATATTTATGGGAATTTGAAAAAAGAGGTCAAGGCAGCTTTGGATTTTCGCCCGCAGGAGGAGTGTGGGGAAGATGATTTGGACAAGAAGGCAGAGAATATCTGCAGGACGTTCTTTGAGCGTCTTCCTGATGTCCAGCAGCTGCTTTTGAAGGATGTGGAAGCCGGCTATTATGGGGACCCGGCTGCTAAAAGCAGGGAAGATGTTGTGTTTTCCTACCCCGGCCTGTTTGCGATTTTTGTATACCGGATTGCCCATGAGTTCTATGTGCAGGATGTACCTTTGCTGCCGAGAATTATGACAGAGTACGCCCACAGCAGGACTGGAATTGACATTAATTCCGGTGCTGAGATCGGAGAGTACTTTTTCATTGACCATGGCACTGGCGTTGTTATCGGAGAGACGACAGAGATTGGCAATAATGTTAAGCTTTATCAGGGTGTTACTCTGGGTGCACTTTCTACAAGAAGCGGACAGAAGCTGAAGGGGAAGAAAAGGCATCCAACCATTCGGGATAATGTTACAGTTTATTCCGGGGCCAGTATTCTTGGAGGAGAGACAGAGATTGGTGAGGGAGTTATTGTGGCGGGCGGCGCTTTTGTGACCAAGTCTGTTCCGGCTCACACCAAGGTTATTGTCAAGAATCCGGAATTGCAATTTATGAATTCCGATAAGAAAATCGAGCTGCAGGGAACTGCAAATGATGAGGGAATCTGGGAGATTTAGAGTTTCAGATAGATATAATACAGAGCATAAGCTGAGTAGATATCTATCGTTTCACCCAAATACTTATAAGTATTGAAATTCATTGCTTATACAATCAGACTTTCAGATTGGGGTAACCCCATTTCGAGTTGCGAATAGTCAGAGCCAGTTAACCAAGGCACTATGAATCCTTTCTTACATAGTGTGTTTTATAAATGCCTGGGTCACGTTGCCATGTATCATTCGTTGATCGGAAGGGAGTAAAGAAATGAATACAGAGTTTATTACTCATGCTAGGATGCTCAAAGCTATGTCAGATGAGAACCGTCTCAGAATCTTGGTACTTTTGAAAGAACGGGAATATAATGCCTCGGAATTACTTGAAGAGATGGAATTCGGACAGTCCACTTTGTCGCACCATATGAAGATCCTGATCACTTCAGGTCTTGTCAGTGCCAAGAAAAATGGTAAGTGGACAGTGTACAGTTTAATACCGGATGCTTTTGAGGATGTTTCTGAGTGGATTAAAAAATTTATATGATAAAAAGGCTTTTCCAGCTGCCGCCAGGTTTTACAGGTCTGCGGCAGCAGAACTTTGTGCTGACCTGTTGACAAATAGTGTGTTTTCAAGTAAAATCTAAGCGTTGTCCTGAAGACAGCCTTTGCCCAGATAGCTCAGTCGGTAGAGCAGGGGACTGAAAATCCCCGTGTCACTGGTTCGATTCCGGTTCTGGGCATTGTTATTAACTTAATACATCCATATAATTATATGAATAGATTCGTATTTTTTGGAATTTACCCTTTTCTCTCTCTTTGCTATAAGATATAATTAGTGTTGTATGAAAGAATCTCAAAAAGGATTGCCTGCCGGGCAATTCACGAAAAAGAAAGGAGCAAATGAATGAATTATTTTAAAAGACTTGGTTGGATTACAGTACTCAGCTCCATTATAATGATCATCGCTGGTGTACTGTTCTGTGTAAGACCCTTTATGGTGACAGAAACTCTGACGAAAGTGATCGGAATCATGCTGATTGCCAATGGAGTGTTGACCATACTCCACTACTTTTCCAGCAGAGCTTTGTCCGGTTTTTTCCTGAAAGGAAATATGGCCAGGGGAATCCTCCTGATTATTATCGGTATTTTTGTTTTAACCCATGTTGATTTTACCGTGACTATATTCTCTTATATCTTCAGTTTTTATATTATTGTAGATGCTATTTCAGGCATAGAGAACTCTTTTCTGCTCAAAAACCTCGGCGCAAGCAACTGGTTTATTAACCTGATTCTATCCTGCGTTCTGATTGCTGCGGGAGTCTATATGCTCTTTAATCCATCATCTGCAGTGGCCACCGCATCTGTCTGGATGGGTATTATCCTGATTCTGGACGGCGTTGAGAGCATCGTTCTTGTGGCCAGAATCCGTTCCATGGGCGATCGTTTTTATCGCAATATGAGGGATATGGTCGACGAACTGAGGGGAAATATCATTGATGAGGCAGCTGACGAGGATGGCAGTATGCCAGGCGGCATGGGCAGCGATGTGCCGTTTTCTGACCATCATGATGATATTCCGCCTATGTAATCAGTCAGTATCAGAGCAGTGATAATGAGAATGCAGTGTGGAGGGAATCTATGACAACATTAAAAGCATTGGAAGAAAGGCATTCTGTGAGAAATTATTCAGAGAGACCGATTCCGGAAGACATAAGATATCTTTTGGACAGGCTGGTGGAGGAATGCAATGAGGAGAGCGGTCTTAGAATCCGCATCTGTTATGATGACCCTGATGGTTTTGATTCAAGATTGGCCCACTACGGCAAGTTTCGCAATGTGAGGAACTATATTATTCTCGCAGGTTACAAGGGGGATGACATCGACGAAAGATGCGGCTACTATGGTGAAAAGATCGTCATAAAGGCTCAGCAGTATGGGTTAAATACCTGCTGGACCGCCCTGACTTTTAATAAAAACATGGTAAAGAAGAGACTCAACCCCCAGGAAAAACTGTGTATGGTTATCGCTCTCGGTTACGGAGAGAATCAGGGGGTGCCTCATCAGGGTAAGTCCATCAGTGATGTGGTGGTTACCCGAGGGAAAATGCCTGACTGGTTTCAAAGGGGAGTGGAGGCAGCTCTGCTGGCACCCACTGCCATGAACCAGCAGAAATTTGTGATTGGCATGAGAAATGGGGAACCCGCCATTCGCATAAAGGGTGCAGGCCCTTATACCAAAGTGGATCTGGGGATTGTCAGATATCATTTTGAACTTGCCTCAGGCAGGAAAACCTGCTGAGATTCCAGCAAACAGCAAAACCCGCAGCCAGTGAGTATGTATAACTCTGCTGCGGGTTTTTTTTAGCAGAATGGCGGAATACACCTAGAATGGGGAAAACATTTTCCAATATGACCGCCGAAGGCAAAAAAAAGAGGTCTTACGACCTCTGAGAGCACGAGACGGGATTCGAACCCGCGACCCTCGCCTTGGCAAGGCGATACTCCACCACTGAGCCACTCGTGCATAAATATTCTTAATTCAGTATATCATAAATGTAGTAATTGTCAATAAAAATATATATTATTGGCACAAAATGAAAAATAATTCTTTCAAAATACCCATTCTGATATATAATAGCTAAGAAGCGGGTGATGGGAATCGAACCCACGTATCTAGCTTGGAAGGCTAGTGTTCTACCATTGAACTACACCCGCATGTACTGCGACAAACAGTAATATATCATAGATAATTTAAAATTGCAAGGGTTTTTACCGGGAAAGACGGATTAAAGAGGAGACAGGATGAAATATCTGCTTTGCGGCATCAATGCAAAATACATACATACGAATCTGGCAATTCACAGCCTGAAAGCCTATGCGCAGAAGCATCGGACAGAGGCTTCTGCCGATGCCCGAATTGAGATTTGTGAGTACACCATTAACCATCACATGGACCAGCTGCTGCAGGCTCTCTTCCAGGCCCGGCCAGATGTGCTGGTCTTTTCCTGCTATATATGGAATATTTCCATGGTAAGAGAACTGGCAGGAGAGATGAAAAAAATACTGCCGGCACTCAAAATCTGGGTCGGTGGGCCCGAGGTGTCCTATGATGGGGCTGCCTTTCTGGCTGCCAACCCCAAGGTGGATCTGGTAATGCAGGGAGAGGGGGAAGTCCTCTTTTCCAGGCTTCTTGCCTTGTGGGAGAGAGAGGGAGAATCGGGAGATCTGACGGGGCTGGCCGGCCTTGTCTACAGGAGAGGAGATCAGATTGTGGACCAGGGTATGGCCCCATCAGTGGATCTGAATCAGCTGCCCTTTGTCTATGAAGACTTTGACCGCTTTAAAAATAAGATTCTGTATTACGAGACCAGCCGGGGCTGTCCCTTTTGCTGCAGCTACTGTTTGTCTTCCGTGGGCCAGAAGGTTCGCTTCAGAGATCCTGGTCAGGTGGAAAAAGAGCTGGAGGCTTTCCTGAAGGCAGGTGTTCCCCAGGTGAAATTCGTGGACAGAACTTTTAACAGTAACAAAAAGCATGCTCTTTTTATATGGTCCTATATCCTGGAGCATGATAACGGGGTAACCAACTTTCATTTTGAGATTGGCGGAGATTTGCTGGATGAGGACTATTTTGCTCTCTTCGAGAAAATGAGGCCCGGCCTGATTCAGCTGGAGATTGGTGTCCAGTCGACAAACCCTCCGACCCTCACAGCCATCCGCCGCCAAATGGATCTTGGCCGGCTGTTCAATCATGTGGACCGGATTCACAGTATGAGAAATATCCATCAGCATCTGGACCTGATTGCCGGACTTCCATACGAGGGCCTTGAGGAGTTCAGGAAGTCTTTTGATGATCTCTATGCCCATCATCCGGATCAGCTGCAGCTGGGATTTCTGAAAGTTTTGAAAGGGACTTTCATGGAGAAAATGGCAGAGGAGTACGGGATATTTTACCGTGATGCTGCTCCTTATGAAGTCCTTTGCACCCGCTGGATGACCTACGGAGACCTCCTCCAATGTAAAGGGGTGGAAGAACTGACGGAAGATTATTATAACAGCGGCCAGTTCACCTGTACCCTTCGCTATGCTGTGCCAGCTTTTCCCGGACCTTTTGTCTTTTTCCAGGCCTTTTCTTCCTATTACAGACATAAGGGATATCATCTGCGCAGCCACAGCAGGCTGGAAAAGTACGAGATTATCAGAGATTTTCTGAGTGAGTCCGGGGTGGACCTTCCCTGGCTTGACCAGATGTTGATTATGGATCTCTATCTCAGGGAAAAGTCAAAGGCCAGGCCGGCGTGGGCCGGCAGTCCGGAGAGGTATCGGTCCCTCTTTAAAAAGATGTACCGTGAGCAGGGCAGGCTCTTTTTTCCCAAATTGGTATCAGACGGGACTTACGACTCAAAAAAAATGGCGGCAAAAAGCCATATGGAGCTTTTCCGTTTTGATGTCAAAGGCTTTTTGGATACCGGAATCATCCGGGAAGGGAGATTCTGCTGCCTCTTTGATTACCAGGACAGGGACCCTCTGACTTACAATGCGCGATTCGTGTGCAGAGAGCTTGACCAGATGGAGATTTAGTACTTGAATGTGGATGGAAAATGCCTTAAAATAGGAGAAGTATTTTATTTTATACGATTTATGTCATATAGAAAGGTGGATGTATATAACATGAGATCCAAGAAGCATCAGAAGATTGCGGCAATTGTCATCGTAGTTGTTGTGCTGGCCATGGTTGTCACATCAATTGTTCCGGCAATTTTAATGTAAAGTTATGATTCAGGAGTGTTTATGTTTAAGAAGATAGCAATAGCGCTGGTGATTCTTATCCTGGCCGGGGCGGCAGCCGTGGCCGGTTATGGAGGTTACTACTATAATAAATACGTGGACATAGAGACAATCTATCCGGGTGTTTTTATCCAGGGGATGGATGTCGGCGGCATGACCCTGGAAGAGGCTCAGAAGAAGATTGATGAGTACTCGAAGGAGATGGGTAAGAATACCGTCACCCTGCAGGTGGGAGAAAGAGACTGCCGATTTTCTTTAGCTGAGGTCGGCCTTCATTGTACCAGTTCCGATGCGGCCACCAAGGCATATTGTATGGGCCGCAGCGGCAATATATTTGACCGAATATTAGACGTCCATCAGCTGGAGTCCTCCAAGGTGGATTTTCCGTTGACCTTTGCTGTGGATGAGAACCAGGTCAGATTAGGGGTCGCGGCGCTTTCCAAACAATTCCTGGCAACTAAGAAGAATGCCACGATCAAAAGGAAAAAGGGAAAGTTTGTCGTCACCGATGAAGTGGTGGGAATAGACATTGACGCAGACAAAAATGCGGACAAGCTGATCGCCTTGCTGAGTGCGCCGGACTGGGTTCCCCAGTCGGTGGTCTATCCCATGGATTACAAAGAAGACAAACCGGAACACACGAAGGCGGAGCTTAGTACCATCAAGGATGTACTGGGCACATTTACAACTTCATATGCCGGATCCCCAGAGGGCCGGTGTGCCAACGTGGAGAATGGAGCAGCGCTGATCAACGGTACTGTGCTTTACCCGGGGGATGAAATGTCTGTCTATGAGACGGTGTCTCCTTTTACGAAAGAGAATGGCTATCATCTGGCCGGTTCCTATGAGAATGGTTCGACGATCCAGACTTACGGAGGCGGTATCTGTCAGGTGTCCACTACGCTTTATAATGCTGTGCTCCGGGCGGAGTTAAAGATTGTGGAGCGGCAGAACCACTCTATGACAGTCCATTATGTGAAGCTGTCGGAGGATGCGGCCATCGCCGGTACCCAGAAGGATTTTAAATTTAAAAACAATCTGGACACCCCGATTTATATTCTGGGAAAGACGGAAGGTACCGATATCAAGTTTACCATCTATGGAAAAGAGTACCGGGATAAGGACCGGTCCATTGAGTTTGTATCCAAGACCAAGGCCGAGATTCCGCCCAAAGTGGAGGAGATCAAGGACGATACCCTGAAAAAGGGAAAGAAAGTGGTGGAGAAGCAGGGAAAGACCGGCTATAAGGCGGAGCTTTGGAAAGTAATCCATCAAAAAGGCAAAGAGGATGAGTCGGTAAAAATCAACTCCAGCTACTACCTCAGTACCACCACGGTAATACGGGTCGGTACCAAAGAAGAGAAAAAGGAGAAAAAAGAGAAACCAACGGATGACGGAGCAGCGGCTCCCGGCAGCGACAGCAAGCCCGGTGATGACGGAGGAGGCGGCCAGGAGAGTTTTTCAGAATCCGCAGAAAATTGAAAGCTATATATTTATGAGACTGGGAAAACTCAGAGAGAGTGTCTGGCAGCGCTCCGTGGAAAAACAATTGCATAAGAATCTGAACAGATATAAAGCGGCATCACATAGTGATGCCTTAGTCTTATCTGATGAAGCCGGCAGGCAGGGACTTGTCAGGGCTGCCATAGAGCCGGTACAGGGCTGGAGGCTGGCGGCAGAGCGGGTGATTGCCCGGGCTGTATGTACCGCTGCTGTCTCCGGGATGACGATGGAGGAGGATCCCGGTACTTATCCCCACCTGCATGTCTCGGTCATTATGCCCGAGAATACAGAGGAGACTTCCTTTAAGACTCTGATTCGGAACCTGGACAGACTGGCATGGGAGCAGAAGATATTCCTCTTCGTGGACCATGCGGCAGTCAGCCCCTGGGTGACAACCCTCTTGGTTCATGGCAGCCTTCTGGGCACTACGGGGCCGGAGTGCAGAGAGAAACCAGGCTCTGAAACCGGGGACAGTACTGACAAAGAAATCTGTATGATTGGAGACATGGCACCGGAGGGGACATCCCTGATCGCAGCCACAAAAAAGAGGGAGCTTTGTGAGAGATACACGGCGGACTACCTCTCGGCGGCGGAAAGCCTGCTGGAGGAGCAGCCTTTAAAAGAGACACGAGCCCTTTTGTGGAAGACAGGACCGGGAATAAGCCGGGTTCTGGGAGAAGGAGGAATATTCGGCGGCCTCTGGGAACTGGCTGCTGACGCCAAAGTGGGACTTCGGGTGGACCTGAAGAAGATTCCGGTCCGGCAGCACACTATAGAGCTGTGTGAGTATTTCCGCCTGAATCCCTACATGCTTCACGCCGGAGGAAGTATCCTTCTTTTATGCCGTGATGGTTCAGCTCTGGTAAATCAAGCCAGGGAGGCGGGCGTCAAGGCGGCAGTCATCGGGAGGACATATGCCGGCAGAGACCGGACCATCAGTTACGACGGGGAGATTCGATACCTGGAACCACCGCATGTGGATGAGATTTATAAATTATTTAATGAGAAAGATGGAGGCACCAATGCGCAGTGAGATTTTAAAAATGCTGGAAAATAACAGTAGGATAGATTTACACGATCTGGCAATCATGATGGGAACTGATGAGACGAGGGTCTATCAGGAGATTGAAAAGATGGAACAGGAAGGCGTGATCTGCGGATATCCGACCCTCATCAACTGGGATAAAACCGGTGAGGAGAAGGTGACGGCCCTCATAGAGGTGCGGGTTACCCCCCAGAGGGGCCAGGGCTTTGAGAAACTGGCAGAGAGGATCACTAATTATCCGGAGGTCCGGGCGGTATATCTTATGTCCGGCGCCTTTGACTTTGCCGTATTCCTGGAGGGAAAGACCCTGAAGGATGTGGCCATGTTCGTGACCAGTAAACTGTCCACCCTCGATGCCATCACCGGTACTTCCACCCACTTTGTATTGAAGAAGTACAAAGACTACGGCATTATCATGATGGACAGACCTAAGAGCAGCAGAATGAAGGTGACATTATGAGAAATCCTTTATCCGATACGGTTGTACAGCTCAAACCATCGGGAATCCGGAAGTTTTTTGACGTGGTCCAGGAGATGCCTGACGCCATTTCTCTCGGTGTGGGCGAGCCGGATTTTGACACGCCCTGGCACATTCGCGAGGAAGGAATCTACTCCCTCGAGAGGGGGCGGACCTTCTATACGTCCAATGCCGGCCTTCTCGAACTGAGACAGGCTGTGGCCCGTTATATGTACAGGAAATTCAACCTCTCCTACGATCCCAAAAAAGAAATTCTGATCACCGTGGGAGGCAGTGAAGGAATTGACCTGGCTTTCCGGGCTATGTTGAATCCCGGAGACGAGGTAATCGTTCCTGAACCATCCTACGTCTCCTATGTACCCTGTGTGACTTTGGCAGGAGGAGTACCGGTGACCCTGCCCCTCCAGGAGAAAAACCGTTTTAAATTGACGGAAGAGGAACTTCTGGGGGCAATCACCGACAGGACCAAGATATTGGTACTCACCTATCCCAACAATCCGACAGGAGCCATTATGACCAAAGAGGACTTAGAGCCCATCGCCAGGATTGTTCAGGAGAAGGATCTTTATGTGATCTCTGATGAGATCTATGCGGAACTCACTTATGGTGTGGACCATTGTTCCATCGCTTCTTTTCCCGGTATGCAGGAAAGGACGATCGTCATAAACGGCTTCAGCAAGGCCTTCGCCATGACCGGCTGGAGGCTGGGATATGCTATGGGCCCGGAATTGATATTACAGCAGATGACCAAGATCCACCAGTACTGCATTATGGCAGCGCCCACCACCAGCCAGTATGCTGCTGTGGAAGCTATGAATAACGGGGATGAGGATGTTCAGGAAATGAGAACTGCCTACAACCACCGCCGTCGTTATCTGGTGGAAAAGTTCAAGCAGATGGGCCTGAAATGTTTCGAGCCTGAAGGGGCATTTTATATCTTCCCCAGTATCCAGGAATTCGGATTGACCTCCGAGGAGTTTGCTACCCGTTTCCTCAAGGAGGAGAAGGTAGCGGTGGTTCCCGGAACGGCCTTCGGGGACTGCGGAGAAGGCTTCTTAAGAGTATCCTATGCCTACTCCCTGGATGAACTGAAGATTGCCCTGGGACGGCTGGAACGCTTTGTTGACAGGCTGCGGGCTGAGAAACAGCAGGGGACAGCTGCATGGTAAATATTGTGTTGCATGAGCCTGAGATTCCGGCAAATACCGGGAATATCGGACGCACCTGTGTGGCTACCCACAGTGTACTCCATCTGATCGAACCGCTGGGCTTTCGGATCAATGATAAGATGCTTAAACGGGCCGGATTGGATTACTGGGACAAGCTGGATGTAAGAGTATATGAAGACTTTGAAGATTTTCTGAAGAAAAATCCCGGCGCCAGGATCTACATGGCAACCACAAAATCCCGCCAGACTTATGCGGACGTGACCTACGAGGATGGCTGCTATATCATGTTTGGTAAGGAAAGTGCCGGCATTCCTGAGGAGATTCTTCTGGATTACCGGGATACGGCCGTGAGAATTCCCATGTTTGAGGAGATACGGTCTCTGAACCTTAGTAATTCAGTATCCATCATCCTCTATGAAGCCCTGAGACAGCAGGGGTTTGAGAAGCTGCAGCTTAAGGGCCAGCTGCACCGTCACCAGTGGTAAACAGAACAAAAGGAATAGACGGAGTATGATATGAATAAAGAGCAATTAGAAAATAAACAGGATCTTCCGGACTCCAACGAACCATATCCTATCCCCGAAGTCAAATATCGACAGGAGGATGGGCGGAACAATGTTCTTCCTGAAGAGGACAGCAGGCTTGTCAGCCTCGAGGAGTTTGAGAGGATTCTGAGATTCCGTCTCAGTGTAGATGGGGCCATCTCCCAGCTGGGTATTAAGGTGACGGATATAGAAGTGGGATGGGCCAGGGCAGAGATGGAATATAGTTCTGCCCACAGGAACCCCAATGGCTCCGTGCATGGAGGCATGATTTTCTCCCTGGCGGACTCCGTGGCCGGTACAGCGGCCTGCACCCACGGCAGTATGGTGACCACATCCTCGGGCAGTATCTATTTTCTTCATGCTGCTTTCCGGCCCAAGAAGCTGATTGCTGAGGCCATGGAATTAAAAGCCGGACGAAATCTTATGGTCTATGATGTGAAGATCAAGACGGACAAGGGAAAACTGGTGGCCAAGGCAGTGATGGAATACTTTAACCTGAATATGCCCATTCCCCGGGGAAAATAAACGAGCAGTCAAGGCTGTCACATTAAAAAGCAGAAATCTTATTGATATAAACGAAAAGGACCCTCATGTCCTGTGTTATGCCACGCAAACGCTAAACACATTGGACATTGAGGGTCTTTGTCGTTATCTCAAATCATTTATCTGCTTTTTAATGCGGCAGCCCCGTTTTTTCCCGGGCAAGTGCCAATGCGGTCAGCGGAAGGTCACCACCGTCACGCCCGCATCACCTTCACCAAATTCTGCCAGTTTGTAGGACTTGACAAATTTCTGCCGGCGCAGGTAATCATGAATGCCTTTTCTTAAGGCCCCGGTACCTTTTCCATGGACTACCCGGACAGACTCCAGGCCGGCGATCATGGCATCATCCAGGTATTTCTCCAGCCGCATGATTCCTTCGTCCACAGTACATCCTAAAAGATTAATTTCAGGCTTGATGGTGGCGGACTTATTGATGCTGTAGCGATCGTGGCTGAAATTGCCGCCCTTTTGTGGCTGGGCTCCCTTTCCTGAACTGCCGGAGTCCTTTTTCCTGTCCAGGAGTTCCAGATTCTTGTAGTTGATGGTGGAAGTTAAAAAGCCCATCTGAACTACGATATCCCCGTTTTTATTGGCTTCTTTTTTCACAGTTCCTTCGAGGGAGAGGGTAGTAACGTAGACCGGATCTCCAACTTTGAAATCCTGAGGACTGCTGCTGCCACTGGCCTTTCGGCCACGGTAGGCCAGCTGGTTCTCCAGTTTGGAGACTCTTTTACCCAGGTCACTTCGCCGGGCTTCCATCTTACGGGTATTATCCTGTTTGGGATGCTGCTTCCAGGCATTGTACTTGCGGATGGAGTCATCGGCCACTTCTTTGGCTTCAGAGAGGATACGGTGGGCTTCTTCCCGGGCCTCCCGGAGCATGGCATTTCTCTTTTCCCGGATATCATCCTGCCGTTCTTTCAGTCCGAGTTTAAGCTGGTCGATCTCTTCTCGGGTCTGGAAGAGTTCGGCCCGCTCTTTTTCTATTTCGGCCTTGTCCTGTTCAAGGGTGGAAAGCATGGTCTCGAAATCGATGGCTGAGGCGTCAATCTGAGATCTGGCCTGGTCGATGATATAGTCGGGAAGTCCCAGCCTTGCAGAGATGGCAAAGGCATTACTTTTCCCGGGGATTCCAATAAGCAGCCGGAAGGTGGGGGTCAGTGTATTCAGATCAAATTCACAGCACCCGTTCTCCACACCCTCCCGGTCCATGGCATACATTTTTAATTCTGCGTAATGAGTGGTGGCGATAGTACGGATCTGCCCGGTGTGAAGGTCATCCAGGATGGCTATGGCCAGGGCGGCACCCTCAGTGGGGTCCGTTCCGCCGCAGAGTTCATCCAGAAGCACCAGGGAATCCGGTTCGGCATTTTTGATGATTTCTACGATATTGGTCATGTGGGAGGAGAAGGTACTGAGGTTCATCTCGATGCTCTGCTCATCCCCGATATCAGCGAAAATGTCGGAAAATACCGCCAGTTTTGAACCCTGGAAGGCCGGAATATGGAGACCCGCCTGACCCATCAGCTGGAAGAGTCCCACGGTCTTTAAAGAGACTGTTTTTCCGCCGGTGTTGGGACCGGTCAGGAGAAGCATGGTAAAGGTATCTCCCAGATAAATGTGGATGGGGACCACTGTTTTTGGATCCAGCAGCGGATGTCTGGCCTGCTTCAGGTCGATGATGCCTTCCGTGTTGAATTCCGGCTCCGTTCCCTGATAATCTTTGGCATATTTTGCCTTGGCAAAAATGAAGTCGAGGTTGGTCAGAATATGTTGGTTTTCCAACAATTCCCGGGAGCAGGTATGAGCCTGGCTGCTGAGCAGCTGCAGGATCTTTTCAATCTCTGCCTGCTCTTTGATGGCCAGTTCCTTCAGGTCATTGTTCATCTCCACGATTCGCTGGGGCTCGATGAAAAGGGTGGCCCCGGAACCGGACTGGTCATGGATCATGCCGGGAAAGGCGTTGCGGTATTCGGCCTTGATCGGAACACAGTAGCGGCCGTTTCTTACCGTGATCAGTGCATCCTGCAGTTTGCTTTTGTTCTCCTGGGAATTGATGATGGCAGACAGACGGTTGTGAATGGCGATATTTGTCTGCCTGATCTGCCGGCGAATGTCCCGCAGAGCTGCCGAGGCGTCATCACTGATCTCGTCCTCAGACAGGATGCAGAGACTGATTCGCTGGTGGAGGAATTCCAGAGGATCCAGTTCCTCAAAGCTGGGCTGGAGGGTATCGAAAGATAAGTCCTCATCCTCCGTCTCACCGTATTCTTTTACTGCTGCTGTGAGGGAAAGGAGTCTTGCTATGTCCAGGAGCTCTTTGGCGCTCAGAGCAGAACCGATTTCCAACAGCTTCAGATGGGGACGGATGTCCGTCAGACCCTGGAAGGAAAGATAACCCATCCGATAAAGCCTGGTCAGGGCGTCCCGCGTCCCATCCTGGCGGGCCAGGATCTCCTCATAATCAGAAGAAGGAAGCAGGTCTCGGCAGAGCTTTCTGCCCATTTCAGAGGAGGCATAAGTCTCCAGCTGCCGGATGATTTTATCGTATTCCAATGTTTTTAATGCTTTTGTATTCATTGAACATGTATCCTTTTTTATGACAAGTAATAAGGTCAATAAGATTTAGGGATAAATCCTCTCTCTTTGGCGACATTTACCAGAGGAATCTCGGAGACATCCATCTGGTCAATCCGGATCCAGCGGTTTCCGCCTGGTTTGCCCGTGTGCAGTTCCTGGAGGAACAGGTCCACCCGGTGGTCTGCTCCCTGTACTTCCATTTCCACAGACCCATCGTAATTATTTCTCACCCAACCTGTCAAACTGCATTTCTGGGCGATTCCCATGACAGTGTAACGGAAGCCGACGCCCTGGACACGGCCGCGGACTTGGATATGTTTTCTGATCATATTCTACGCCTCCTCCTATCCTGAAAAATCATCATAAAAATCTTATCTGATGTATCTAATGATTTTGTCATGAATCAGCATTTTTGTCAATCAAGGAAAGGGAAATGCCCCTGCCGGCATGGCTGGTTTCAGCTTGTCAGCACTGTCGATTTAGAGTATAATATTTTCGTCAGTTTCTGAAAGATACCTGGTAAGGATTCAGGCTGCCGGAAAGAAGCAGGATAAAGATCTGAGAGCTGGCTTAGAAAGGAAGCATTTTTATGCGGTATATCAATGAATTGAGAGAAGGCGATAACGTTGCAGGAATTTATCTCTGCAAGCAGAAGACGATACAGAAGACCAAGGCAGGAAAGACCTATTATTCCCTGATCCTCCAGGACAAAACCGGTGTGATTGACACCAAGATCTGGGAGCTTAACAACGGTATTGATAACTTTGAGCAGATGGACTATATTCGGGTCGATGGCAATGTGACCAGTTTCCAGGGTAGTCTGCAGATGAATGTGAGAAGGCTGAGAAGGGCCAGGGAAGGTGAATATCTGCCCCAGGATTATATCCCCTGTTCGGTCTATGATATTGACAAGATGTACAGGGAGCTGTCCGACTATGTGAACAGCGTACAGAATCCGCATCTCAGGAAACTGCTGGTGGCCTTCTTCAACAGCCAGGATTTTGCGGGGAAGTTTAAAGGGCACTCGGCGGCAAAAAGGGTGCATCATGGTTTCATGGGAGGACTTTTGGAACATACCCTGCATGTCACAAGACTCTGCGATTTTTACTGTGAACAGTATCCTGTCCTGAACAGGGACCTGCTTATTACTGCAGCCATCTGCCATGATATCGGCAAGATCCATGAATTGTCAGAGTTTCCAGAAAACGATTATACAGACGAGGGCCAGCTGATCGGACATATTGTCATAGGAACCATGATGGTGGATGAGAAGATTCGGACGATTACCGGATTTCCGCCAAAGCTGGCCAACGAGTTAAAGCATTGTATCCTGGCTCACCATGGAGAGTTGGAGTACGGTTCTCCCAAGAGGCCGGCTCTGATCGAGGCCCTGGCTTTGAACTTCGCTGATAATACAGACGCCAAAATGGAGAGCTTTATGGAGGCTTTGGCCGAAGAGAACCGGCAGAGTGGTGAGTGGAGAGGCTATAATAAATTGTTTGAGTCCAATATCCGCGCAACCAGCGGTAAATAAATTACAGAGGTGCAGATTGAAGGATAAAATTGTTTTCAAAAAAAATCAGGATATTCATCTGACAATCGAAGACTTTACAAGAGAAGGGGAAGGCCTTGGCAAAGTCCATGGCTTTCCCTTCTTTGTTAAAGATACGGTTATTGGAGATGTGGCAGTGGTCACAGTCACCAAGGTGAAGAAAAATTATGGATATGCCAGACTGAAGAAGGTGCTGGTTCCATCGCCGGATCGGGTGGAACCACCCTGCCCTGTTGCCAGACAGTGCGGGGGATGTCGTATTCAGCAATTGTCCTATGACAGACAGCTTGCATACAAGTTTGACCAGGTGGCAGGCTGTCTGCAGCGTATCGGAGGTTTTGAGGAACCGAAAAAACTCATGGAGCCCATTATAGGTATGGATGAGCCCTGGCACTATCGGAACAAGGCCCAGTTTCCTGTGGGAAGAGATCGACAGGGGAAACTGGTTGCCGGTTTTTATGCCGGCCGGACCCACACCATCGTCCCCAATACAGACTGTCTGATTCAGGCGCCGGTTAATAAGGAAATCCTGGAATTGATTCTGGCCCATATGGAAAAGTACAGGATTGCCCCCTATGATGAGGGAGAACACCGGGGACTGGTCCGCCATGTTCTGACCAGAGTCGGATACCACACCGGCCAGATCATGGTCTGCCTGGTGCTGAATGGGACTGCGGACCAGTTTCCCGGGCTCAGAAAGCTGGCCGGGGACTTGAGCGGGATAAAAGGAATGACCAGTCTGATAGTCAATTCCAATACTGACAGGACTAACCGAATTATGGGAAAGTCCTGTCATACGGTCTGGGGGCAGGACTATATAGAGGATACCATCGGAAAAGTCACATTTCAGATTGGGCCCCTCTCCTTTTTTCAGGTGAATCCCAGACAGACAGAGGTGCTCTATGGCAAGGCCTTGGAGTATGCGGACCTCCATGGGGAAGAGACAGTATGGGACCTCTACTGCGGCATAGGTACGATCTCTCTTTTTCTGGCCGGCAGGGCCAGGAAGGTTTATGGTGTGGAAATCGTGGAGGCAGCCGTGGAGGATGCCAGGAAAAACGCTTTAGTCAATGGTTTTGAGAATGCGGAATTTTTTGCCGGGAAGGCGGAGGAAGTGGTACCGGCCCATTTTGAAAAGAATGGCGGCCATCCGGACGTTATGGTGGTGGACCCGCCCAGAAAGGGCTGTGACAGCAGACTTCTTGAGACGATGCTGGCCATGGCACCGGAGAGAATCGTCTATGTCAGCTGCGATCCGGGTACTCTGGCCAGAGATTTGAGCATCCTCTGCCGGGAAGATTATGTGCTTAAAAAAGTAGCCGTGGTGGACCAGTTTGCCCATTCCTGCCATGTGGAGAGCGTAGCCCTGATGTCAAGAAAGAAGAAGTAAGCATGGAACAAATCGTATCATGATTTTATTAAATTGTCTGTTTATAGGGCTTTTATGTATCAACACACCATATTGGTGTGGAAAGTTTTAGTAATTGAGAATAGAAATTCAGTTGGGAGATGAAAATCCCTCGGATTATTATGTGGGAGTAGAGGCTGTGAAAAGAATAGAATGGATTGATTTTCTAAGAGCGATTGCTATTATATTTGTCATTTTGTGTCATGCCACAGAGGGAATATACATGTTGAATCTAGAACATTTTTTTACCTACCACCCGGTTGAACGTTTGTTTGCTTTCACTGCATTTACCTTTGGACGTTTGGGTGTCCCTCTTTTTTTGATGATTACAGGATATTTACTGCTGGATAGGAATTTTGATGAGCCCCAGATTATTTCCTTTTGGAAGAATCAATGTCTCAGGCTGTTTACCTGCACGGAGATATGGTTTTTACTTTATGATCTTTTTCTGAAGTTTTTTTTCAAAAGAGATATCAGCATATTTGTTTTCATTCAAGATATGTTATTTATCCATAAGATTGAGATGGGGCATGTTTGGTATATGCCTATGATTCTAGGCTTTTATGTGTTAATTCCTTTTACAGCAAATACTCTTAAGAAAGTAAAGGTTGAGTTGTTATTGTTTCCAATGATGCTATACGGTCTGATGGCTTTTGGCTTTCCTCTTTTGTCAATAATCAATGATGTCTATCGGAATGAGCCACTATCACTTCTCTTCTCAGCTGGCTTCAGTGGAGGTGCTTATGGACTGTATCTTATATGCGGTTATTTGATTAAACATAAAGTTTTTCGGTCAATCAAAACCAGTATCTTGATTTTTGTAGGGATAACGTTCTTTTGTATTGCCGTTGCTTTTCAATTATGGGCGTACCATCATCATTTCCAATATAATATTTGGTATGATTCTCTCTTCCTTTTGATTAGTACAGTTTCTTTTTTTGAACTTGTCTCAAGGATGAACAGGATTCCTTATTATCATTTTTTCAGATGGATCTCGTATTATTCTTTTGCGATTTATTTGATTCATTACATGTTTAGGATGATTTTGGTAGAGTTCCTTTCTGAGTTATCACTGATCCGGCCAGTAAAAGTGTGTATTGTGTGGTTGCTGTCAGGGTTAATGAGCTTGCTTGTATCTTGGATGATTAGCAAAGCACCTCGATTAGGGAAAATTTTACTGTATTTGAAATAAAGGATGACATGTTTGAGTATATTGGTCTTAAACATCCATACTCAGATGGGTTTAGATTCGTAAAAATTCAATAATACTGGCAATCGGGTAAGTTACTAAGGCTGCCAATACCATTTTTGTTAGTACATTGCGGATTTAATCCAAAAGGAGTCCAACAAACAGCTCAATGAATTTAGAAAGATTTCAGCATGAAGATTCTGAACAGAGATGTTATCAAATTAATCGCCCTGATTCTGATGCTGGGCAACCATATCGCTTACATTTTCCTGCCGCCGGGCTCGTTTAAGGCAGCATTGCTGATTGACCTGGGCTGTTCTACGGCTCCGATTATGTGCTGCTTCCTGGTGGAAGGGTTTTATAAGACCCGTTCCAGAAGGAAATACGGACAAAGACTGGCGGCTTTTGCCCTTTTATCCCAACTGCCTTTCTATCTGGCGTTTTATCCGGCACATATTAAGCTTTATAACGTGAATATGATGGGAACATTGTTCCTGTGTTTTATGATGCTCTGTGTTCTGGAAAGTTCCTGGGAAGAAAGAATCAGAAAGATGGCGATCTTTCTGCTTTTTATGGCAGGGTGCTTTTGTGACTGGCCGGTTATGGCCCAGATTTTTGTTCTGATCTTTTGGAGACTTCACAGGGTACAGGAAGAGGGGGTGGCTGGCCGTAGAGATGAAGTGGTTTCCTGGTTTGCGGTGATTGGAACTTACGGAATGATGGAGGCATTAAATGCCTTGTCAGAGGGAGCAGGTACAGGACAGGTCCTCCGTTCCCTTGATTCCATGGCAGGCCCTGTGCTGGCAGCCATCCTGATTCTCTTTTTCTATAATGGGAAAAAAGCCCGGACTGGAGGAGAGTTTCTGAAATGGTTCTGCTATGTCTTTTATCCGGGGCATCTTCTGGTGCTGGGTTTGGTCAGACTGCTCCTGAGATGAGACCGGTTTTTTGATGCACATGGATATAAATTCGGCTGGCTTGTAGGGGAATGCCGGGGGAAAATAGATGAATAATGAATTAAATAATAAAGAGAAAGAGGTTATATTTGGGTATGAATAGAAATATCAGCAGAAAGGATATGGAAAATACAGCTTTATTCAGGGCACAGGGCAGTATTCTGGCCGGACAGATCCGTTTCGGGAAGAACTGCAGTGTCTGGTATAATGCAGTGATCAGAGCGGACAAGGCAGCGATAGAAATAGGGGATAATGTCAATATCCAGGATAATTGTGTGGTTCATGTGGATGAAGGACATGCGGTTTGTATCGGGAATAATGTCACCGTAGGCCACAGTGCCATTGTCCATGGCTGCAGTATCGGGGAGAACTCGCTGGTGGGTATGGGCGCGATTATCATGAATGATGCCGTGATCGGGAAAAACTGCATCGTGGCCGCTGGTGCCCTGGTGCCCCAGGGGGCCATCATCCCGGATGGGTCTCTGGTTGTGGGAAGCCCCGGGAAGGTCCGCCGGTCTCTGACAAAAGAAGAGACAGAGAGCAATCTTCATAATGCGGTTCACTATGTGGAGATGAGCCGGGAATATATGGCCGGTAAATACCCTGTCTGGGAATAAATGATAATTTTCGGTTATTTATCACCCTTGACGAATTTGTTATAGTTAGGTATTATTAACATAAGTTAGTAATAACTAATTATTCAAAGGATGGGTGAACACATGGGACGTGATGTCATTGAATACATGCAGAAACTTGATATGAAAGATATCACAGCACAGATGGCACTGCAATGTGCTCCTTTATTCACTGGCCTGAAGGTTTCAAATCTGTTGATCATACCTGCAAAGAAGGGAGATCCTGTCAGAGAGGCCCTGGAGGGAACGGAGATCTGCGTCCGCAAACTTACAGAATTCAAGGGCAGGATTACCTATATCCTTTTTCAAAGAGGCGCACTGGAAGCGTGGATTTCTAGGGAGGATAACCGGCAATTCCTTGCAGAGAATGGATATGAAGGCTGCTCGCTGGATTCCATACTGAATAAGATTGAGGGCCGCTACTGTGCCTACGTCAGAGAAAACAAATCCTTTCCCCATGAGATTGGCATCCTTCTGGGATATCCTGCAGAGGACGTCAGAGGGTTCGTGACTAATGAGGGAAGAAATTACCTTTGCTCCGGCTACTGGAAAGTATATGGACATCCATCTGAGAAAAAAAGACTGTTTCAAAGGTTTGATCAGGCAAAGAGGACTCTGCTGAAAGCCATTTCCATGGGAGTGGAGCTTCAGTCGGTGATTGTGCCCTTCGGGGAGCTTTTCCAGGAGTCTGCAGCCTGATGAAAGTACATCAGCTGGAGTTGTAACAGTAATTAAGGAGGACGAGTCATGAGTAGAGTGAATATTGTCTTCTGGTCCCAGACAGGGAATACAGAAGCTATGGCCGAAGCAATTGGCAAAGGAGTGGAGAAGGCAGGCAAAGAGGCCTGTGTGGTAAATGTTGCAGACGCAAGTCTGGACGATCTTGCCGCAGAGGCAGCCTTCGCACTGGGATGTCCGGCTATGGGTGCCGAGGTGCTCGAGGAGATAGAAATGGACCCGTTTGTCGCTGACGTAGAGGGAATAGCGTCAGGAAAGACGATCGCCCTTTTTGGATCCTATGGCTGGGGAGACGGCCAGTGGATGAGAGACTGGGAAGAAAGAATGGCTGACGCAGGAGCTGTTGTTCTGAACGGAGAAGGTCTCATCTGCCAGGAAGCGCCCGACGAAGATGCTCTCGAGGCCTGTGAAGCCCTGGGCGAACAGCTTGCGGCATTAGTATAAGATTAAAAGACATAATATAATACCTATTTGATACCTCTAATTTAATGAAATACCCTTTCTAAAAAGAAAACATCGTTTTTCTGCCTCTGCCAGCCACCCACTGACAGAGGTTCTTTTTTAATATACAGAGATTTCGATGTATAAAGATTTTTCTTGATAAATATAAAAACCTAGTATATTATTGGGAATTAAAGGAGGCGGTCACATGATGATCTCAACAAAAGGCAGGTACGCCCTTCGGCTGATGATATACCTGGGAGTAAATAACACAGGAGAGCTGATTTCTTTGAAAGAGATTGCCACTGAGCAGAATATATCCATGAAATATCTGGAAATGATAGTTTCTGATCTTCACAAGGGAGGCATCTTAATCAGTGGACGAGGGAAAAAAGGCGGTTACCGGCTGGCAAGAGATCCGGCAGAATGTACAGTAGGAGAGATCCTGAAGCTGACGGAAAAAAGCCTGGCACCTGTCAACTGCCTGGAGGGAGACACTGTGACCTGTGACAGGGCAGACCAATGCCTGACCCTTCCCCTTTGGAAGAACCTGGATGATTTGATCGACCAGTATCTCGAGAGTGTCACTCTGGATGATCTGATGCAAGGGAATGTTCCGGACTGGAAAGAAAAAGAATAGAACCGGTGTGAGGAGGCATCACAGTTACATTTCTGCCCACTTGTCAATGGATGGGAAGCAGCTGTGCTGCCTTTATTGTGATGTCTCAAATTCCTATTGACAGGATAGGAATTTGAGGTTATAATTCCTGTGAATTAACTAGGAATTAAATGCTGACTGAATCAGAGATGTGGACAGCGTTTTAAACAGTAAGAAGAATATAGAAGGAGAGATCAATATGTTTATTTACGCAGATAATGCCGCGACAACAAAGCCTAGTCAGGCGGCGGTGGATGCCATGGTATCCTGTCTGAATGAAGTATACGGCAACCCGTCCAGCCTTCACAGCCCGGGCCAGAGGGCGGCGGAAGTATTATTCCAGGCCAGAGTGGATGTCGCAGAAGCCATCGGGGCAGACTATCAGGAGATCTATTTTACATCCGGCGGGAGTGAGGCGGATAACCAGGCCATAAGGTCCGCTGCTCTGACAGGAGCAAGGCAGGGGAAGAAGCATCTGATTTCCACCAAAATCGAGCACCACGCTGTTCTTCATACTCTGAACAAACTGGAAAATGAAGGCTTTGAGGTGACCCTGCTGGATGTAGAGGAAGACGGTATTGTAAAAGTTGAAGATCTGGAGAAGGCCATCCGTCCTGACACAGCCCTGGTAACCGTCATGTATGCCAACAATGAGATCGGCACCATCCAGCCCATCACGGAGATTGCAAGGATTTGTCATCAGAAGAATGTGATTTTCCACACAGACGCAGTCCAGGCAGTTGGTCATTTACCCATCAATGTTCATGAGCAGCAGATTGACATGCTGTCTTTGTCCGGCCATAAATTCCACGGGCCCCGGGGAGTAGGCGCACTCTATGTAAAAAAGGGAATTCCCCTCCGTAATCTGATCGAGGGCGGCGCTCAGGAGAGGGGCAAGAGAGCAGGTACAGAAAATCTGCCTGCCATCGTCGGCATGGCGGCAGCCTTGAAGGAAGCTGTGGCTTCCCTGGATGAGAACGAGGCCAAAGTCAGCGCATTAAGAGACCGCCTTATTGCCGGTCTTTCGAGGATTGAGCATGCCAGATTGAACGGGGACCCCCAAAAACGGCTTCCGGGGAATGTGAATTTTGTTTTTGAAGGCATTGAAGGGGAGTCCTTATTACTCCTTCTTGATGACAAGGGAATCGCCGCCTCCTCCGGCAGTGCCTGTACTTCCGGCTCCCTGGATCCCAGTCACGTCCTGCTGGCCATCGGCCTTCCTCACGAAGTCGCCCATGGCTCACTCCGGTTAAGCTTAGATGAAAGCATGACAGAAGAAGAAATTGATTATATTATTGACACAGTTCCCGAAATCGTTGCTTATCTGAGAGACATTTCCCCGGTTTGGGAGGCTCTTGAGAAAGGAGAAAAAGCATATGTTATACAGTGAGAAAGTCATGGACCATTTCCGCAATCCCAGAAATCTGGGCAAGATGGAAGACGCCGACGGAATCGGTGAAGTGGGAAATGCAAAATGCGGAGATATCATGAAGCTTTACTTAAAGATTGATGATAACGGTGTGATCACCGATGTCAGGTTTAATACTTTTGGCTGCGGCTCAGCCATTGCCAGCACATCCATGGCCACAGAGATGATTAAGGGAAAGACGGTCAAAGAAGCCCTCTCCCTGTCCAATAAGGCCGTTGTGGAGGCCCTGGACGGTCTGCCGGGCTATAAACTGCACTGTTCAGTCCTTGCAGAGGAAGCAGTAAAAGCCGCTGTCAAAGACTACTATGACAGAAATGGCATCGAATATGACAAGGAGACTTTTTCTGTGGGAAAGACAGCAGAACATGCCCACGATGAATCAGGTCTTCTATAAATCATCAGAGGAGATAAAGATAAAAAGTACCTTCCCTCAGAAGACATTGTCCCGGGAAGGTATTTTTTCGTTTTTTTAGATATAATTAATGTATAAAGCTAAAAAACTTGACACGAAATCTATAGATATTTTATAATTTAATTATCATTTTTCGTAAGAATATTAAGAAAGGAGTCATGAAAATGAAAGGATTTTTTGCAGAATTTAAAGAGTTTATCTCCAAAGGAAA
>JBGUIF010000191.1:0-2744 GCA_045112755.1 Anaerobutyricum sp. | reverse complement strand
GATTCATTCCAGCAGAATATATGTACAGCACTTTCTGCCCTCCAGATTTATGACTCATGCCGTCATTTTGTAAACTGTGCCTTCAGCCGAGAAACAGGGTGTATATAGTTCTTGACATGATTATAATCCATCTTTTTTGTGAATGCAAAGACCATAGAAGTCTACTGATAGAATTCTTTACAGAATAAAAAGGTTGCGGGCAGTCATAGGACTGCCCGCTGAAGAGAAAAGTATGAAAAATTTTATTGTGAAAAAGCAATTTGCCTTTTACTATTTTATGATAAGAAATATTTGTGAACAAGATTTGTTTGATTCGTGAAGAAATTGTGAACAAACCATCCTGACTAGAAGTCTTTATCTTTAGACATTTTCTGAAGAAGTTCTGCAGTCTCCTTTGAGATCCTTCCCGCAACAATACCGGAAGACTCATTCTTTTCCTTCATCACTTCCTCAGAGATCCTTTCCCCGACCGCTGGCTCGGATTCCGTTTTCTCTGCAGATTCTTCCTGGATTGACTTCATTGACTCTGCCGGTTCTGTACTGTCCGGATCCTCCAACTCTGGCAATTCTGCCATGTCTGAATCTACTGTCTCTGCCGATTCTTCACTGTCTGAATCCATCAACTTTGACAATCCTGCCATGTCTGAATCTGCTGCCTCCGCCGGTTCTGCCATGTCTGAATCTGCTGCCTCTTCCGGTTCTGTCATGTCTGAACTTTCTGTCTCTGACAATTCTGATGCATCAGATTCCGCCTTCTTCGGCGGCTCCAGCTCCATCTCTTCCGCAGGAGAAGTGCCCTTTCTCTTTCTGCGCCGCTTTCGGCCTCTGTTTTTGTTCCTCTTTTTTCTTCCTTTTGCCTTCTTGTCGGTTTTTTTAGAAAGCAGCAGGTAGAAGGCCGGCATCATAAGCAGACACAAAAGCGTGGAAGCCACCAGTCCGCCAATGATTACAAAGGCCATACCGGACATCATTTTGTTATCACTGAAAAGAGCCATGGGAACCATAGCCAGGATAGTGGTCAGGGTTGTCATGAGAATGGGTCTCAGTCTGATCTTTCCAGCTCTGGCCAGAGCATCTTCAATGGACATCCTCTCTCTCTCCTGGTTGGCGGTATCCACCAGCAGGATTCCATTATTTACCACGATACCCATCAGCATCAGGAATCCCATCATGGAAACCATATTCAGACTGCTTCGGGTCACAAAAAGAAGCAGAAAAGATCCGATCAAGGAAAATGGGATACAGGTCATGACCATTAAAGAAAATCTGGGAGATTCAAACTGCATGGCCATCACAAGGAATACAAGGAAGATACCCGCCAGAATCGCCCAGAAAATGGAGGACAGGTTCTCCTGACGCATATCGTCCACATAGGAGGAGGATACCGCTACACCCTGAGGGAGATCCATCTTCTTCATCTGATTGGTGATCTTTTTATTTACTTCACTCTTGCGGTCAGACATGGCCGTTGCCGAGATCGTCTGCTGGTATTTTCCATTGGTTCTCTGGATCATCTGAGCCTGCTGGCTGTACTCAATCCTGGCAATCTCCCCTAAGGTGACCTGTTTGCCGGAAGCCCCGGTCAGCACCTTGCCCCGCAGCTGGTTCTCGTCATCATAAGTCCCCTCAGGATAATTGAGAATAATGTCATATTCTTCTCCGTTCTGTTCCATGGAGCCTGACGTCATTCCAGTCAGGGTCTGGTAAAGTTCTACAGCCACCTGGGCCGGGGCTAGCCCGGCATTGGCTGCCTTCAATGGATCCACCACCACCCGGGCCGCTGTCTTGAATGCCGCTGCATCAGAGGAAACATGAATGACACCTGGAGTGTCAGCCATCAATTCTTCCACCATCTCCGAAGCCTCACGAAGTTTTTCCTGGTCTGTACCCTCCAGGACCACATCCACCAGATCTGAGGAGTAGTTGCTGGTCATTTCACTGCCGCCGCCTGTTGACTCGACGAAAATATCCACATCTGTCATGGCAGACAGTTTTTCTGTGTATTCTTCCACCGCTTCAGGACTGCTCCTTTTGCAGTCATCCACCGCATTTGCTGTGAGTACTGCTGTGTTATTACTAATACTCAGACTGTAGGTCTTAAAATTCTTATCCTCACTCACCATCTGCTCCAGGTCCTTCATGGTATCGCTCATGGTCTCCAGCGTAGTTCCGGATCGGAAGGTGGTGGTAATCTTGATACTGCCGTCATAGTTGGTCGGAATCAATTCAAAATCCAGGGTAGACGCCAGCAGGAAGGAGAAAATCAGCAGCAGGACACTGACCAGCATCGTTGTTTTTTTCCGGTACATGAGCCGCCGCACCAGTCTCTCATAAGCATTTCTCACTTTATTCAGTATTCTGTTAGTGATACTTTCCTGTTTTTCTTCCGGTTTTACAAATACGTAGAGCAGGGGAACCACCGAAAGGGCGGAAATCAGCGATGCCACCATGGCAAAGATGATAATCATGCCCAGTTGGCTGAACATCTGTCCCGCCATTCCCTTGATCATGACCAGAGGAGCATAGACCACGCAGGTGGTTATTGTGGAAGCCAGGATACTCATGGCCACCGTCCTGGCTCCTTTCAGGGCCGCCTGCCTGTAATTATCTGAACTCTCCCTCATACGAAAACAGCTCTCGATCACAACGATGGAACTGTCCACGATCATACCGATGGCAATAACCATGGCGCCGGTGGTGATAACATTTAAGTCATAACCCATGAGAAACATACAGACCAGAGT
>JBGUIF010000190.1:0-4790 GCA_045112755.1 Anaerobutyricum sp. | reverse complement strand
TGGGTGCACAGCCATCCCTGCCCATGAAGGAGGCCATTGATGCCTTTTATGCAGAGAGGGCATAAAAGCATAGGAGGCGCATTAAAGCGGCTGTTTTGTTAACGAAAAAGGCAAGGACATGAGAATCCTTGCCTTTATCTCATATTTCTGATCCGCTTTAATACGGAATCCCTGTTTTAGCGAACAAAAGCCGTTCTTCCACCAGGAAGAACGGCTTTTGGTGTCTAATCAAGATATGCTAATATACCACCGGTATGTCGCCAATCCGCAGCTTGTCAGTCTCAAAGGAGTCGCCCAGGCTGGCGCTGACCAGCAGTCCTTCTTTGCGGAAGGCTTCCTTCAGTCTGGTCGGGAAATAGCGGCTCAGATTCCGCTGGACCAGGTTCACCGAGGTCTCCCCATTATGGGTCAGGATGAAAAGAACAGGCTCCCGGAAGATGGCTGCTCCGTAGATATCCACGTGGGTAACCAGGGGATCCAGATCCTGGCCAAGGTCAAGGTGGATCAGGTTGGTGGTAAAGTAGGTGCTGACAATCTCCGGTGTATACCACATGACCTGTCTCATTACCTGGAGACGCCGCGCATCAGTGATGGGGAAGTCGAAGAGGTCTCTGTAATGGTTCCTCTTTCCCTCCAGGGTCATGTCAAACAGGGCTTTTTGAAGCTGGGGCTCCTTGAACTGTTTTCTGATGATATCACAGGCATCAGAATCAGATAGACCGAAGAAAGCTTTAGCATAGGAGATCCAGAAAAGCTCCACATGATTCTGCAGGTATTTATTGTCGTAGAAGGACCGCATATCGATGGTGCCTATACCGGTGATCAGCTTGTCACCCACCTGATAACTGTCATGAATCATCCTGGCCGTCAGCAGGTGGATGTAGGTATCCACTGTGGTGCCCAGAGATTTTGCCTTCTGCAGTAGTCTTTCTGTGTCCAGGATATAGCGGCAAAGACCGAAATCCCTGCACTGGTCCGGCTGCTTGACGGATTCCGGCAGAATAAAAACATCTTCAAAGTCTGTGGGTTTAAAGGGATTTACGCCATCCTGAGCCACAGAAGGATTCGACTTGGCTGCAGCCTTGGCGTCTGTCTCCACTAGGAAAGGATCGGACAGCTCTGAGGGATCCGCAGCCACTTCTGTGGTGAGGATGTGATTGTCCTCGTTGCGGATCTGCATCCCGGAAAATGTGAAGTAATAGTAGAGCAGGCTGCGGGTGAACATCTTGAATCCAGTGCCGTCACAGAGGGAGTGGAAGATGGAGATCCACAGGGTATCCCCTTCATACATTACCCGGAAAAGATAGCCGTTGGTCTCTTTGGAGGCAAGATTGACCGGATCCGGGTCATAGGCGTAAACTTCCGCCTCCTGATCGTTGTCTCTGGTGTAGAGATAGCCATCCTTGTCCAGTACCGGTGTCTGGCGGAAATTGGGATAGCGCTCCAGGGTCTTGTTCAAGGCCTTTTTCAATATGAACTTGTCGATGCGGGAGCGCAGTACAAGACGGAGAATCAGGTTATTGCTCTCATTTTCCGAGAAGAAATAATAGAAAAGCTTCTCGGCGTCATGTACCTTATGCAGTGTGCCTTCCATGGTTCGACCTCCAGACATAGTATCCTATTTAAATTATAATACATACATGGAAAGGGGTCAATGAATTTCGGGATATTTACAGAAACCTTGAAAATGACTGACATTTTCTTTCAGGGGATAGTGTGCTATGATAGGAGAAATGCTGCAGGAAATGTGGCGGGATTTCGCCATTTGATGAATAAGGGGATATTATGGGACATTTGACGACAAGAGACGCATATAAGAATCTGGAAGACAGGATCAACTGGTTCACCCAGGGGGCGCCGGCCTCTGAATCGCTGACCAGGATTCTGCAGCTTCTGTTTACAGAAAAGGAGGCCAAGTGGGTATCCAGGCTGCCCATCCGGCCCTTCAACCTGAAGAAAGCGGCCTCCCTGTGGGGAACCACCGAGGCCAAGGCAGAGAAACTGCTGGATCATCTATGTGAGAAAGGGCTGATCGTGGACTCTTATTATAAGGGGACCCGCCAGTTTGTACTGCCGCCGCCCATGATTGGCTTTTTTGAGTTTGCCCTGATGAGAACCCGGGGGGACATCGACCAGAAATATCTGAGTGAATTGTTCTACCAGTATCTGGATGTGGAGGAGGACTTTATCAAGGACCTGCTTTTTGGCGTAGAGACGAAGCACAGCCGGGTCCTGGTCCAGGAGCCTGTGCTCATGACGGAGAAGACCAACCATATCCTTGATTATGAGAGGGCTACTCATATCATCGAGGAGGCAGAGTATATCGGAGTTGGTATCTGCTACTGCCGTCACAAAAATCTGCACCTGGGCATAGAGTGTCAATTGCATGCTCCGCTGGAGACTTGTCTGACTTTCGACAATGTCGCCCGGTCCCTCTCCGAGCACGGGGGCTACGCCAGGTTGATCGAAAAGAAGGAGGCCAAGGATATCCTTCAGATGTCCTATGAGTATAATCTGGTCCAGATGGGAGAAAATGTGCGGGAACACCCGGCATTTATGTGCAATTGCTGCGGCTGCTGCTGTGAAGCCCTGCAGGCAGCCAAAAAGTTCAGCCCCATGCAGCCCATCGCCACTACCAATTTCCTGCCAAAAATCAGGGAGGATGACTGTATTTCCTGTGGGAAGTGCTCCAGGGTATGTCCTATTCTAGCCATTTCCATGGAGGAGAAGAAGCCGGTGATCGATGAGACCATCTGTCTGGGCTGCGGGATCTGCGCCAGAAACTGCCCGGGGAAGGCGATCCAGCTGGAGCGCCGGCCAATCCAGGTTATTACACCGGTCAACAGCACCCATCGGTTTGTCCTGCAGGCCATCGAGAAAGGAACCCTGCAGAATCTGGTCTTTGACAATCAGGCCTTTGCAAACCACAGGGCTCTGGCCGCTGTCTTTGGGACCATTCTGAATCTGCCCCCACTAAAACAGGCCCTGGCCAGCAAGCAGTTTAAGTCCGTCTATCTGGACAGACTCCTTTCCTCCCGGAAGCAGGGAAAGAAAAACAAGCAGGAGAAATAAGTGGATGTTGGCAGGCAGATTCAGCTATATTGAACCCTCTTGTGGTATTGGGAATTTACAGAGATATGTATTTATTACCCCCATATTTTCTTGCACTGTCATAGTATAATTATTATATAATACAGTAATTATGCAGTGAGGCTGGTTTAACCGGCGATTCTGTATTTTGACTGGCTAAGATCAGCCATTATACAGTGTGATTTGCTAAATATAGTTATTTATGGAGAGGGGTTATCACCATGTTAGTGAAAGAAAAGATTAAAGTTGGGCATCACGTCCTGAGTAACCGTATGGTAAAAGCACCGATTCACAGTGAGACCTGTGTGGACGGTTACATGACAGAGGAGACTGCCCGCCATTATGAAGAGCGGACCACAGGGGGCCGTTTTGGCCTGGTGGTGGTGGAGCACACTTATGTCAGGAAGGACGGGATGGCCAGCCCCACCCAGCTGTCCTCCTCCAGAGATTCCGATATCGAAGGCCTGAAGAGGCTCTGTGATATTATCCACAAGAATGGATCCAAGGCAGTGCTTCAGATCAATCATGCCGGCTGCGGGGCCAGCAGAAGTTTTACCGGTCTGGAGTCAGTGAGTGCATCCGATGTCAGTGTTACCTGCGGATGGCCAGGGTCCAAGCCGAATCCGGAGAAGCCAAGACCTTTGACAGTCAATGAGATCCAGGCTTTGGAGGAGGCCTATATCCAGGCAGCGGAGAGGGCCATGAAGGCCGGTTATGACGGAATCAACCTCCACTCGGCTCATGCCTATATGTTAAATCAGTTTTTCTCCCCCATCACTAATAAGCGGATGGACCAGTACAACGGCTACACCATTGAGGGAAGGACCCGGATTCATTTGGAGCTGATCAAGGGCATTCGCCAGGTCATCGGAGATGAGGCACTCTTTATGCTGAGGCTGGGAGGCTGCGATTACAGGCCCGGCGGCAGCACCATTGAGGATGCCGTGGAAGCCTGTAAACTCTTTGAGAAGGCTGGAGTGGACCTCCTTGATATATCCGGCGGAACCTGCTGTTTCGTCAGACAGGGACATAATTATCCGGGATATTTCGGAGACATCTCTGAGGCAGTCAGGAAGGCAGTCCATGTGCCGGTCCTGCTGACAGGCGGCGTAAAGACTGTCGCTGACGCGGAAAAGCTGCTGCAGGAAGGCAAGGCGGACATGATCGGTGTGGGCCGGATCATCACGGCAAGACCGGACTGGGGAATGGAGTTGACGGTTTGATGAGGAACTATGGCTGGCTCAGTCCCACAGGAAGATTCTATCCCGTGAGCTGGGGCCAACATGACAGTTGGGCTCAGGAGCATATTAAAGAACTGCTGGACTGGGAGAGCCTTTCCCTCAAAGAAAGAATCAGTTCTGCAGGCATGGGAGATGTCCTGATGAACAGAGGATGGGTGCTGCTGCATAATCCCTCTCACGGCCCGGCTTTTCCCACCAGCAAGGAGGGAAGGCGCTATACCAAGGCCCAGGCCGACTTTCTCTATGAGTATTTTCTGGAGGCGGGAGAGCCAGACAAGGCAGATCAGATTTTCCGGGACATGGACTGATAAATGCATCAAAAAACCATATAAAAACCATGATAATTATTCCCACAAAGACCTGCAGGTTTGCTATAATAAGGAATATCACCCTGAAAATACAGGTCATAGGGAGGGGAATTATGATGGTAAGTGCAGAATTTGAAGTCAGGACCAAGAC
>JBGUIF010000189.1:0-14450 GCA_045112755.1 Anaerobutyricum sp. | reverse complement strand
ATCTCTGTGAATAATCCCATGTTTATGTGCTGCCTTCATCGCCTGGGCAATCTGGATGGCAATATCCACCGTCTCTTTTGCGCTCAGCCTGCCGTAGCGTCGGATGTACTGTTTGAGGGTCATTCCCTCTGCCAGCTCCATGACGATATAGTGCACACCGTCTCTGTACTGCGCATCATAGATTGCCACAATATTCGGATGGCTGATATTTGCCGTAGCCTCCGCCTCGGCAACAAACTTTTTTACAAAGGTTTCATTCTCATAGTACTCTCTTCGGAGCACTTTGACCGCCACAAAACGGTCCTGCTCCCTGTCCCTGGCCTTATAGACATCGGCCATGCCTCCGGATCCGATATGGGCGAGAATCTCATAACGCTCCCCCAGCACGATTCCTTCTTTCAGCATTCCGCATCCCTCCCGTCCTCACGGCGGGCAGCCACTACGGTTATATTGTCAAGCCCTCCAAAAAAAAGTGCCTCGTCAATACATTTTCTGACAAACTCCTCCTCTGCCAGGTCCATTGTCAGGAATACTGACAAATCTTCATCGTCCACCATGTTGGTCAAACCGTCAGAACAGAGCAGAATCTGGCTGCCAGGAGGGCAGTCTGCCAGGAAAAAATCCGGCTCTACGTCATCTGCCACTCCCACAGCGCGGGTAATAATATTCTTCTGGGGGTGGTTGCGGCTCTCCTCCGGTCTCAGTTCTCCGGCACGTACCATCTCCTCCACCAGAGAATGATCCAGTGTAATCTGGCGCAGCCTGCCATCGTAAGAATAACAGCGGCTGTCACCGATATTCATAATGTATGCTTTGTCCCCGAGCACTGTGGCCAGGACAAAGGTCGTCCCCATCCCCTCATAGGCCGGCTGCTCCAGGGAGAGCTGATATACTTCTTTATTCACCTGCAGAATAATCTTCTTCATGGCTTCAAAGGGGAACTCGTTCCCTGTCTTAGCGGCCAGCTCCACAAACCGGTCCACCGCCAGCGAAGAGGCCTTATCTCCCGCTTTGTGGCCGCCCATGCCGTCTGCTACAATGTACAAATTAGGGAAGCAGCCGACGGGTTCATCAGAACAGTAAAAATAGTCCTGATTCACACTGCGCTTTTTTCCGATATCTGTCGCTCCGTAGGACTTCATCAGCTTCCACTCCTTTCTGCATAGCTTTTCCTGAGCTGCCCGCAGGCAGCCTGAATGTCTCTTCCCATCTCTCTGCGGACAGTCACCTGGATATGATTCTTAGAAAGAATCCCGGCAAAAGCCTCCACATGATTTCTGTCCGGCTGTTCGTAAGTCCGTTCCGTAATCGGATTGACCGGAATCAGGTTGATATGACAATTCATCCCCTGCACCCTCTGTATGAGTTCCTGTGCGTGATCCCTGCCGTCGTTCACTCCCCGGACAAGACTATACTCAAATGTAACTCTTCTTTTTGTCTTTTCTGTGTAATACCGGGCTGCCTTCATCAATTCTTCCATGGAGTAGGCTTTTGCCACCGGCATAAGCTCCTGCCGCATCCTGTCATTGGGTGCATGCAGGGAAATTGCCAGGGTAACCTGGGGAAAATCATCGGCAAACCGGTAGATATTCGGGACAATTCCACAAGTGGAAACCGTGATATTCCTCCTGCTGATCCCAAGGCCTTTATCATCTGTGAGTATTTCGATCATCCGGCTGAGCCCCTCATAATTGTCAAAGGGTTCCCCGGTTCCCATAACCACCACATGAGAAACTCTCTCCCCCGTGTCCTCCTGGATTGCATAAATCTGATCGAGCATCTCAGATGGATACAGGTTCCTGGTGAGTCCCAGAAGGGTCGAAGCGCAGAAAGTACAGCCCATCCTGCAGCCGGCCTGGGAGGAAATACATACGGAATTCCCATGTCTGTAGCGCATGAGTACACTTTCAATCACATTGCCGTCATGCAGTTCAAAAAGGTATTTCCTAGTGCCGTCCAGCTTTGATGCCAGGCAGGCTGCCTGGCTCACGCCATACAGGGGGTACTGCTTCGTCAATCGTTCGAGGAAGGCAGGAGATACATTGCTGATCTTCCCCACATCTCTCACCAGCTTCTTGTGAAGCCAGCCGTAGATCTGACCGGCACGGAACTTTTTCTCCCCCAGTTCCACAACGGCGTCAGTCAACTCCCGGGCTGTCATTGATTTCAAATCTTTCCATTGCATCGTCTGCATAGTTTTCTCCAATCAGGATCGGTCCTGGCAGGCGGTCTCCCCGCCCGGCTCCAATGATCGAGGACAGCGGCCCATCATCCGACCGGTCTTTCAAAACGGGCCATAAAGAAGCCGTCACAGCTGTCCCGTCCGGGCAGAAGCTGGAGATACCCCTTCTCACCGGTCCTCCCCCTGAGTTTCTCTGGAAGCCTGTCCTCGATGGAGACCGGCCTCAGGGGAGTATGTTCCAGGATCCAGGCAGCATTCTCCTCATTTTCTTCCTTCAGAAGTGTGCAGGTGGAGAAAATCAGCTGTCCGCCGGGTCTGACATACTGCCAGACCACGGAAAGAATCTCTCTCTGGAGCTTCACCAATTCTGACAGACTGGCCGGATCCAGGTTGTACTTGATATCGTTTTTTCTTCCCATGATGCCGAGACCGCTGCAGGGCAGGTCTGCAAGGACCAGATCTGCTTTGGCAATCATGCCGTTGTCGGTCTGTCTGGCATCCCATTGTTCTATCTTTACTGTAGGAAAATGCAGTCTCTCCTTGTTCTCTTCAATCAGGTCTGTCTTATTTTCCGTCAAGTCCCTGGCAATCACCCGGCCGGTCTTCCCGGCCCGGTCAGCTGCGTGAAAGGTCTTTCCTCCCGGGGCCGCGCAGACGTCCAGAATCAGGTCTCCCTCGTGAATCCTGGCAATATCCACAGCCAGCTGGGAGCTTTCATCCTGAACCGTAAAATATCCTTCACGGAAAGCGGCTATACGATTGAGAGAATCGATGCCCTCCAGAACAAATGCCCCTCTCACATAATCCCCTTCCCGAACGGAAATACCTTCTTTCTCCAGCATCTCCTTCAGCTCCTCCGGGGAAATCCGATTTGTACAGGTCCTGATGGTGAGGGGCCGCTCATCCAGAAAGGCTTGCAGAATTCCCTCCGTCTGAGTCCTGCCGTACTCTTCCAGCAGAAGAGCTGTCAGCCATTCCGGCGTCGAAGTGCTTACAGACAGATACCGCAGGTAATCCTTTTCCGGATCCGGCAGAAGAATCTTTGTCTTTCCTCTGGACACATTTCGGAGTACACCGTTGACAAAGCCGGTCAGCCCTGAAAAATGTCTTTTCCTGGCCAGCTTCACTGCTTCACTGCAGGCTGCGGCGTCAGGGACATCCATAAACAGAATCTGGTAGACGCCCATCCGAAGCAGACTTCGGATCAGGGGTTTGCATTTGGCAGCCGGTCTCCTGGAAAACTGGTCGATCACATAGTCAAGATAGATCCTCCGCTCAGTCACTCCCTCCACCAATCTGGTATAGAAGGCCCTGTCCTGGCGTGCCAGAAACTGATGACGCATGAGGGTCTCCCGTACCGCCACATGGGACAGCTTCCTGTTCTTTTCCAAATCGATGAGTGTGTCGAGAGCCAGGGCTCTCATATCTGCCTTCTGGGCCATAAGTCTCCTTCTCTCCTTTTACTGTTGTCCTGCGGGAAGATTTGTCTTAAGACAGCTCCCATCATGCTCCGAGTACGATACCGGGCTCTACGTGATATCCCCGTAGAAAAGCACTGACCGGCATCCTCTTTTTTCCCTGCAGCTGCAGTTCATTGATTCGGAGCAGTCCCTTCCCTGTGACGACATAAATCGCATTTTTCGTGACAGCCGCCACAGTCCCCGGCGTCATTCCGGCTGACCGCATCGAGTCTTCGGACTCAGCAGACAGTCCCGCCTCCTGTGGTCCGGCCACATCGGTATCCCAAAGTTTTAAAGTCTTTCCTCCCAGACTGGTGTAGGCGCTGGGCCAGGAGTTCAAACCTCTGACCAGTCTTTCTATGGATGCTGCATCCCTGGACCAGTCAATCTTTCCCAGGTCTTTGGACAGCATCCTGGCATAGGTGCTGTCCTCCTCCTTCTGAGGCTGGGGGTCAGCCCTGCCTTCCTCCAGTTCAGTAAGCGCTTCCAGCAGCAAGGGGCCTCCAAGGGCAGCCAGCTTGTCATGAAGGGAGGCTCCTGTCTCTTTTGGGTCGATGGCCACAGAGGCTTTCTTGATCATATCACCGGTATCCAGTCCTTTTTCCATATACATAATTGTGATGCCAGTCTCTTTTTCCCCGTCGATCACCGCCCATTGGATGGGCGCTGCCCCGCGGTATTTCGGCAGCAGGGATGCGTGGACATTGATGCAGCCATAGGGCGGAAGATTCAGAATCCGCTCGGGCAGAATCTGTCCGAAAGCAGCCACTACGATCACATCCGGTGCCAGGTCCTCAAGCTGCAAAAGAAAATCTTCCTCTTTCACCCGGACTGGCTGCCACACAGGAATTCCGTGGGCCAGGGCTGTCTCTTTGACAGGCGGAAACTGGACCGCCTTCCCTCTTCCCTTTCTTTTATCCGGCTGTGTGACGACCCCAATCACCTGGTGGGCTCCGATCAAAGCCTCCAGAACCGGAACCGCAAAATCCGGGGTCCCCATAAATACTACTCTCATTCTTCCCACTCTTCCTCATTCTCATCCTGAACGACATCCCTGTAGGGTTCGTTGGCCCGGGCTCCGTAAAGGACCCCGTCCAGATGATCCATCTCATGTAAAATGCAGCGTGCCTTGAGTCCTTCCCCCTCTATAATCACCGGGTTCATATCCGGGTCCAGAGACCGGACCTTGACATAATATGGTCTGGTGACTGAGGCACATTTCCCAGGAACACTGAGACATCCCTCATCATCGGTCTGCTCACCGGAGGTCTCCAGGATTTCCGGGTTAATAAGAACAAAGGGATTGTCATCCATGACGTCTATGACGCAGATTCTCCGGAGGATCCCCACCTGGGGGGCCGCAAGACCAACTCCGTTGGCATCGTACATGGTTTCAAACATATCTTCAATCAAAACCTGCAGGCTGGGTGTCATTTTTTTCACAGGCTTGCAGGGTTTTCCCAAAACATCATCGCCGATATAGCGGATTTTCCGTATCGCCATCTTACTCTCCTTATAAGCATGTATCCTTCAAAAGCTTTGTAATCCGTTTGATTATATCATCCTGCTATTTTCAATTCAAGGACATAGGATCAAAGTCAAACTGAAAAAATATCCCCCCGAACAGAGGATGGTTTTCCAGCACCGGCTCCAGCCGCCCCTTCAGGTCGATCAGCCGCTCCGGATCCTCATGTTTCATATAAAGGACCTGCCGGTACTGGTCCCTGATCTTCCCGACCCGGGCCGGACCCGGACTTAAGAGGACCACCGGATCCGCTTCTGTCTCCTGGCTCTGGCGGATCATCCTCTCTACCCTCGAAGCCGTCAGCACGGCTGTCTCTTCAACCTCTGACTGAATCAGGAGCATCAGCATATGGGCACAAGGTGGATAATGCATCATTTTCCGGAAGGCATATTCATTATCAAAAAAACGCTCATAGGACTGGTTCGCCGCCGTCACGATGGCATAGTGTTCCGGCGAGTAGGTCTGGATGACGACCTCCCCCTTACTTTCTCCCCGTCCTGCCCGGCCTGCTGCCTGGCAAAGCAGCTGGAAGGTCTTCTCCCCGCTGCGGAAATCATTACTGTAGAGGGACAGGTCCGCCGCAAGGACCCCCACTAAAGTGACGTCGGGAAAGTCATGTCCTTTCACAATCATCTGTGTCCCCAGAAGAATGTCTGCCTCCCCCCTGGAAAATGCCTCAAGGATCTCCCGGTAAGCATTCTTTCTTCTGGTGGTATCGGTATCCATGCGCAGAACTCTCGCCTGCGGGAACTCCTGTCCGAGCGCAGCCTCCACCTTCTCTGTTCCAAGCCCGAAGGAAGCCACATGGGGACTGCCGCAGGAACTGCAGATCCGGGAAAATGTCTTCTCATAGCCGCAGTAGTGGCACCGCAGGCTGCCATCCCTATGGTAA
Source organism: Anaerobutyricum sp. (assembly GCA_045112755.1). Lineage (GTDB taxonomy): Bacteria > Bacillota > Clostridia > Lachnospirales > Lachnospiraceae > Anaerobutyricum. The sequence goes on along the minus strand of JBGUIF010000189.1, from coordinate 8,391 downwards.
GTCAGGGAGACATCGCAGTGAGGACATCTGACCACTTCACCGCAGGACCGGCAGGATACAAAACCGGCATAGCCTCTCCGGTTGAGAAAGAGGAGGGTCTTTTCCTTTTTCTGCAGCCGGTCCTCCATCTTCTCCCTGAGCTTACCGCTGAAGATGGACTTGTTGCCTTGGGTAAATTCCTTCCGCAAATCTATAATTTCAGCCCTGGCCAGGCCGGCATCCCCAGCCCTTTCCGGCAGAGTCCAGAGATTGTACTCCCCGCTCAGAGCTTTGGCGTAGGACTCCGTGAGCGGCGTGGCCGAACCCAGGACCACATCCGCCCCGGCAAGGCCGGCCCGGTAGATTGCAGTTTCCCTGGCATGGTATTTCGGCGTTGTCTCACTCTTATACGCTCCATCATGCTCCTCATCGATGATAATCATCCCCAGATTTTTCACCGGAGCAAAAAGGGCAGAACGGGCTCCGATTACCAGGTCCGCCTCCCCCCGGATAATCCGCTCCGCCGCATCATAGCGTTCCCCTTTGGACATCCGGGAATGAATGACGGCAATTTTATCACCAAATCGCTCATAAAAACGGCGGACTGTCTGATAGGTCAGGGAAATCTCCGGAATCAGGACAATCGCCTGCTGCCCGTCGGCCAGCACTTCCTCAATGAGGGCCAGGTAGACCTCCGTCTTACCGCTGCCTGTCACACCGTAAAGCAGGTGGGTTCCCCGCTCTCCTCGCTTACGTCTCTCCTGATAATCGTTGAGGATCCTCTCCTGATCTTCATTGAGGGGCAGCCTGTCTTCTTTCTTGATCAGACCGGGAAAGGGATTGCGCCAGGCAGTCTTCTCTGTGATCTTCCAGACTCCTTTCTCCTCAAAACGGCGAATCTCCTTTAATGGAAGGCCGCATTCTTTCACGGCGGCAGCCTTGCTGACCTCCCCTTCCTCAATGAGTCTGCGGAGCAGTCTGGCTCTGGCCAAACAGTGCTTTTGTTCCCAAAGTCCAAGAAGCGTAGAGGCTTCCTCTCTGGCCAGAGACAGTTTTACACTGGACTCCGTCCTGGCCCTGACCTTGTTTCGAACCGGCATAACCGTTCTCAAGGCAGACAGCATGGACCCTCCATACTGCCTCCTCAAAAATGCGGCAACCTGAATCAACTGTCTCTCCACCGGCAGACCGGTCTCATCGATACCGCACAGGTCTTTGATTTTTCCATCATCGTAGTCAGGCAGATCCTTCATGGCAATAACATAACCTTTTCTTTTCCGGTTCCCCCGGCCGAAGGGTACTGTAACGCATGAGCCTGTCTCCACCTGATCCCATAAGGAAAAAGGCACTCTGTACTGGAATACCCTGTCAAGTGCCTCATGGGAAATGTCAATAATCACATCTGCATATTTTGTCTTCTTATCTGCTCCCATTATCTCCTAAACATTCCTGTCATAACAAATCACGATCAGTATTTACCATCCAGGACATCCTGAACGATCTCTTCCTCGCTCATATGATATTTCCTGCCGCGAATCTCCTGATAAGTCTCATGGCCCTTACCTGCCAGAATAATAATGTCACCAGGCAGGGCATGATTCATGACATGGGAGATGGCCTCCCGTCTGTCTATAATGGAAATATACTCTCCCTCTGTCTTCTGAATTCCAGTCAGAATATCATTAATAATCTCCTGAGGTTCTTCAAACCTGGGGTTATCCGAGGTGATGACTGTCAGATCCGCCATGCGGCCTGAGACCTCTCCCATCTCAAAACGGCGCAGTCTGGACCGGTTTCCACCGCAGCCAAAAAGGCATACCAGTCTGGGCGGATCATAGTCCCGCAGGGTACTGAGGATGCTCTCGAGAGCCACCGCATTGTGGGCGTAGTCCACGATCAACGTATAATCATAACCAGTGGGAATAATCTGCACCCTTCCCTTGACAGAAAAAGTGGACAAAGCCTTATTCATCTGTTCCAGAGTGACTCCTGAAGCTGCTGCCACAGAGATGGCCGCCAGGGCATTATGAACGTTAAAAGCCCCCGGCACAGAACAGGAGATCCTGCCCTCCAAGCTTCCTGTCAGCGTGAAATCAACGCCCAGGAAATCCCTGCCTCTGGTCAGTTCGATATCCACTGCCCGCAAATCTGCTCCTGGGTCCAGACCGAAGCTGGCTATGGGACAACATGCACCCGCAGTCACCTCTTTAAAATGCTCATCATCGATATTGGCAAAGCCCTGACGGCACTGGCTGAACAACATGGCCTTGCACTGGAGATATTCCTCGAAGTTCTCATGTTCATTGGGTCCGATATGGTCCGGAGACAGGTTTGTAAATACGCCGTAGTCAAAGAGAATCCCCGCTGTCCTGTTCAGCTTGAATCCCTGGGAGGAAGCCTCCATCACCACCATGTCACAGCCAGCGTCCACCATGCGGCGGAAATAGGCATGGAGATCATAGGACTCCGGTGTGGTATTGTTTACTGTGATATGTTCCTCTCCGATCACCACCTCAATAGTACCAATCACACCGACCTTGTGGCCGGCCTGCTCCAGGATGCTCTTAATCATATAGGTAGTGGTTGTCTTTCCCTTGGTTCCGGTGACAGCGATCGTTTTCAGCTCCCTGGCCGGATATCCGAACCATGCCGCGGAAATCAGAGCCATGGCAAGCCTGGTATCCTTCACCAGGATCACGGTGACATCCTCAGGCACTTCCACCGCTTCCTCCACCACCAGGACCGCAGCACCCTTGGCTGCCGCCTCCGCAGCAAAGCTGTGGCCGTCAAAAGAGGCCCCTCTGATACAGAGGAAAAGACAATCCTTCTCCAGCTTTCTGGAATCGTTGACAACCGCGCTTATCTCCCGGTCAGGACTGCCCTGGAGACATCTGTATTCTAAATGCTCTAAAAGACCTTTCAGATTCATTATGTCATTCCTCCCATATATCTTCTTCAAATCTGAAAAAAGCAGACACCAGATTTCTCCATGCCTGCTCTCTCCCGCTTTTATTCCTCCGTCACAAAGGCCGGATCAACCTCGACCAGTTCCTGGAAATTATCACCGTCTGTAATCTCACCATCAATGACCGCTTCTTCATTGCTGGTCTCAATGTGGATCTTACCGTCATACAGTTCCTCCACAGCAATGGACAGAGGTTTGGATCCCTCTTCCAGCTCCACTAAAGGCTGGTCACCCGAAATCAGCTGTCTGGCACGCCGGGATGTGGCAATCACAATGGAATACCGGCTGTTGATCACCGGCTCCTCGCCGTCAATCTCTTCACCATTGATCCTCTCCATTAATTCTGTATATGATGGATGCAGCATAATCGATATCTCCTTTCTGAATCCTGTAATGTCTTATTCTTATTTGATCAGGGGCTCCACTAGCTGACAGACTCCCTGAGACTGTCTTTAATCTCGTCAATCAAATCCCGGCAGCGGTCAATGCGGCAGGACTCCGCTTCTATGATACAATGGATCTGTTCCATGCACTCATCAAGCCTGCCTTCCTCGTTGCATACCAGGAAATCATAATAAGGGATAGTCTGTGCTTCTTCGATCGCCCTTCGCATGCGCTTGTCCACAATCTCAGCTGATTCGGTACCCCTGCCTGTCAGTCTCTTTTTCAGGACTTTGGCTGAAGGGGCTGTGATAAAGAGCAGAATCGCTTCCGGATACTGTTCTTTAATCTTCAGAGCTCCCTGAACTTCAATCTCCAGAATTACGGTCCCGCCGGCCTTCAGCCGGTCCTCCACAAACTTTCTGGGGGTCCCGTAATAATGGTCCACATAGCGGGCATACTCAATAAATCCATTATAATCAATCAGTCTGAGGAAATCTTCCTCCTCTTTAAAAAAGTAATCTTTTCCCTCAATCTCGCCCTCTCTGGGCTCCCTGGTCGTCATGGAAACCGAGAGACTGTAGCCGTACTTATCCACCAGAGCCCTCGAGACAGTCCCTTTGCCTGCCCCGGAAAAACCTGAAATTACCACCAGTCTTCCACTACGCTTCATGCTCGTCTTCCTCCCTGTCTTCCAAGTCAGGCTGTCTTGTCCGGATCGCCAGTGTGTATGTCGTCAGTGCCGAGAGCACCAGATGACCGCTTTCCATGACAAGGACAGACCTGGTTCTCCGTCCGCAGGTTGCGTCCACTGCCCTTCCCTCATCCCGGGCGGTCTGTATCATCCTCTTTATGGGTGCCGCGTCAGTACTCACCATCGAGACGATCTTGTCCTCATTGACCAGATTGCCAAAACCGATATTGATGAAACGGGCCGGCCTACTCAATATTCTGTACCTGTTCCCGGATCCGCTCCACCTCTGTCTTCAGTTCAATGGCAATATTGGAAATCTCAATATCATTGGCCTTGGAAAGAATGGTGTTGGCCTCCCGGTTCATCTCCTGGGCGATAAAGTCCAGTTTGCGTCCGACACTGCCGCCCCGGACCAGTTCATCCTGCATATTGTCAATATGACTGCGCAGCCGCACCGTCTCCTCATCCACAGAGATCTTATCGGCGTAAATCACAACCTCCGTCGCAATCCTGCTCTCGTCAATGTTGGCATCGGACAAAAGGGCCTGGACCTTATCCATCAGCTTCTTCCTGTATTCCGCTACCATCTGGGGATATCTCTCCTCCACCAGAGTAATATTCTTCTTCATACCCTGAAGCTTTCCAAGAATATCCTCCTTCAGGTTCTCCCCTTCTTTGATTCTGCTGTCGGCAAAATGGTCCGCCGCCTGACGCACGGCCTCCATAATCTCATGACTGGCATAGTCCTGATTCATAGGAACGTCTTCCAGGGTCAGAACTTCCGGGAACCGGGCCACCTGCCAGGCTGTCACCGTCTCACTGATCCCCAATTTACTGCCCAGCTGGTTCAGGGCCTCGAAATACTCTCTGCCCATCTCCTCGTTCAGTCTTACCCTGACTGTGCTCTCCGACAGATCCTCAAAGGAAATGTAGACATCCACCTTGCCTCTCTTGATTGTCTTTTTCAGGGTATTTCTGATGTCAGCCTCAATAAAATTCAATTTTTTCGGCATCTTGATATTGATATCGCAATACCTGTGGTTGACAGCCTTCATCTCCACAGTGATCCTGAAGTCCTCTGAGACCAGCTCACCGTGTCCAAATCCTGTCATACTTTTGATCACTTTAGTCACCTCATAATTCCATCCTGATTAACCGTACTGATATAATCTCATGCAGGCCCTTGAGCATCACTGTGACAACTGCTTTGATGACGACTTCAAAAACCGCAGAAACATAGACCATAATTATAACGGAAAAAACCGTCAAAGTCAATGAAGACCGCCAAGCTCTTCCTCTTTTCTTCGGTCCTCCAGATCCTTCTCCAGTGTCTTCAGATAATGGATGGTCGCTCCTCCTGTCGACGGCACATAATAGCGCGGATCCAGTTCCTGAAATTTAAAATGTCTGGGCCCGCCGGCTTCCCAACGTTTCCAGAAGCGCAGCAGTTCCTGGAAACGAAGATAATAACAGATATGTCTCTCCGTGAAATACAACAGAAAAAAACTGATGCCTCTCTGCTTTTCAAACTGCTCCATAAAAGCGACCTGGTGGGAATGGATATTCTGCAGGGGAAAGCTGTCGGCCGCACATTCCTTGGCGTCGAAACAGACAGGGATACCCTGGACGGCACCGATATAGTCCACCGTACTCCTTTTCTCAAAATAGGCCAGAGTGATGTGTCTGGATTCTTTGTCAAATTTTACAGGGGTAATCGGAGTGGGAATCTTCTGAATCAAAGCCAGCCCCTGATCCGAATATTTGTCGTTGGTGTGATTCACCATCTCCTCAAGAATCGAGCCTCGAAGTCCTCTCGAATTCCATGTAGCCATAATTTACCTCTCTCTACTTTTCTTCATCTGACCTGCCCCTCCGGAACCGTCAATCCGAAATCTCTGCAGATTCTCTCCATTTTTGCGGGCATTGGGTCATAAATCAGAAGTCCGTCCGGCATATGGACCCGCCAGCAATGAAGAAGCTGATGGCTCAGACCGTACTTCGCTTTTAGTCTGTCATTGAAGGGTCGGTCTCCGTATTTATAGTCTCCCAGCACCGGATGGCCGATGGACGCCAGATGGCTGCGGATCTGATGGCTCTTTCCGGTGATGAGATGAATCTCCAGTAAAGATACTTCCGGGCTGCTGTCCAGCACCCGGTATTCTGTTTCCACCGCGGCTGCCCCCGTCTCATTCTCCCGGGACCAGATAACCCTGTTGGATTTTTTGTCTTTGCTCATGTAGCCGGTCAGTCTGCCAGTACTGTGCATCTCCCCTTTGACCGGACAGAGGTAGAACTTTCCCAGGCTCCTGTTCTTAAAAAGCCGGGAGAGGGTCTGAAGGCCCCGGACACTGATGCCGCATAGAACAATTCCGCTGGTATTCCGGTCGAGCCGGTTGGCGACAGAAGGCCGAAAGGTAGAAAGATCCTCCCTGGTCAGGATCCCCTGGTCCAGACAATAGTCAATCAGATAATCATTGAGACTGTCATCACGGGGATCTGCCTTCTGGGAAAGCATTCCCGCCGGCTTGTGAAAAGCCAGGATATCCTCATCCCGGTAGAGAAGCTTCACACCCTTTCTCCCCGGGACCTGACTATGTTTCTCCCGGCTGCCCTTCTTTGGGCCCTCTTTCCTGGGTCCTTCAGGTTCCTGATGCGGCCTTAAGAACTTTTCCAGGGTTTCCTCGGAAAAGTAGAGCTGAATCCGGTCACCTGCCTCCAGCAGGTCGCTGCCCGCAGCCTTGGCCTGGTTTCTTTTAATATTCTTTTTTCTCAGCATTTTATGAAGAAAACCGGAGGAGGCCCGGGGCATGTATTTGGACAGGAAACGGTCCAGTCTCTGCCCTGCCTCTCTCTGGCTGATTTCTATCTCTCTCATAGCAATACCTGTCTCCTGTCAGTTCTTTCCTCCCATGAAATAGAGGAACAGCCGGTGAGGCAGCAGCTTAGCCAGAAGCCGGGTACATCGGATCGGAAGTCCATAGACAGAGATCTCACGGTCCCGCCGATTGTCCAGCAGAGCCTTCTTCACGACCCTGCCGGGATCTGCCATCACCAGCTTTTTATAAGCTGGAAGATCTTTATATTCCAGGGCCCGGTCAAAAAACTCTGTTTTAACAGCACCCGGACAAACTGCGGTAATTCGAAGGCTCGTCCCCCTCTGCTCCGCTCTCAGAGACCGGACAAAACTCAGAACAAAAGCTTTGCTGGCCGCATAAACCGCGAATCCTGGCTGGGGAAGAAAGGCCGATGCCGAGGCCATATAAATCATTCTGCCTCCTGTGGATGCCATGTAGGGCAGCAGCAGGGAGGTAAGTTCCACGACGCTTCTGCAATTGATATCCACCATGTCCGCCTGGTCTTCCCGGGGCAGACTTTCAATCTCTCCCATGACGCCAAAGCCGGCGCAATGGACGAACAACCCGATCTGCGGCTGTTTTTCCTGAAGGACCTCAGCCAGAAGGTCAATCTGGCTTCTGTCCGCCAGATCCAGCGGAAGAAGGCGAAAACGCTGCCGGCGGTATTTCTTCCTGATCTCCTCCAGCCTCTCTTCCCTGCGGGCGATCAGCCAGATCTCCCTGTACTTTATTCCGTCCTTCATAATCCTGCTGACAAATTCTTTTCCCATACCGGAGGAAGCTCCGGTAATCACTGCAATTTTCATCATCTCATCCTCCCCACCTGCTGTCCGGCTGGCTGGCAGACCAGCCCTGGACCATCAGGATTTTTTATGATGTTTTGTGCGAATCGGGCTTCTCTTCGCAGGCTTTCTATCTTTTCGGGCTGCAGACTGACAGCTTCCTCTTCTGTCCTGACTTCCCGCCGGGGTCCGCTTTTTTTCTCTGCTGTTCTGATTGCCGGCCGAAGAGCCGGCCTTTTTATAGTCATGGATCTTCCGGGGCGGAATCAGGCACTGGGCTCCAAAACCGATCAGGTCTCCCCTGCCGGCTTTTTTGAGCGCCCTTTTTACAGTCTCATAATTCTCAGGGTTCCTGTACTGAATCAAGGCCCTCTGCATCTGTTTTTCCTTCAGGTCTCTGGGAACATAAACCGGTTTCATGGTTCTGGGATCCAGACCTGTATAAAACATACAGGTGGATATCGTCCCCGGTGTGGGATAGAAATCCTGCACCTGTTCCGGCATATAGCCAAGCTTCTTAATATATTCCGCGAGGGCGATCGCATCTTTCAGCGTGCTTCCGGGGTGGGACGACATGAGATAGGGGACGATGAACTGTTTCATATCAAGTTCTCGGTTTATCTTTTCGAACTCCTTTACAAATGCATTGTAGACTGTCACACGCGGTTTTCCCATCTTAGAGAGCACGTTATCGGAGATATGTTCCGGAGCAACGCGAAGCTGCCCGCTCATATG
>JBGUIF010000188.1:0-11370 GCA_045112755.1 Anaerobutyricum sp. | reverse complement strand
CCAGGAAGTCACTGATCATCCAGACTGCCGGCTCCTTGGCCCGGGCATGCCAGTCTTTCTTGTCCGCGAAATGATAGAGATAATGGATCCTGGCCTCATCTCCCTTGACGTGACCGGCCATAATCTCTTTGCCGATCATGCGGTGGATCTTATCAGGAAGCGTTCCTTTGCTCTCCAGGTCCCTGGCGTAGATGTACTCCATGTAGGACCAGGCTGTCTCGGGGTCGGACTCACTGGCGTAGAAGGCTTCAAAAACAGGAAGAACATCGTCGGACTCATCTCCCGTAAACATACATTGTGTCAGGATTCTCTTTTCAAAATCTGTCGTTTCAAGTTCGAACTTCCTGCTCCTCTCCCAGATCAGCAGGAGATCTTCTGTCTCCCCGCAGAAATGCTGCATCAGGTAGGTCAGGGTATCCCTGTTGTACTTCTTTCGGATGAAGGCGGACCAGGCCAGGGAGAGAGTGGTTTCATCCATGGCGCCCTTATAGTGCTGTATTCCGAAGACGGCCAGCTTCAGTCTCTTGGCTGCGCCCATGATAGAGCAGCCATAGAGTTCAATACCAAAGAAGGTATTTTCTGTCATGCCAATCTCCATATAATAATCCATCAACGTCTTCCGGAAGCCCTCAGAGATATGGGAGTAATCCACTTTCTCCAGCCAGCGGGCAAGTTCTGTCTTGTTCTGATGATTTTCAAAGTAGACCAGAAGCTTTTCCAGAGCCCTCACCTGCATCCAGGATACATAATCGGGATTGAAGACTATTTTTTTAAGGATATCCACTTCCTTATCAGTGATCAGATCATCGATTTTCTCTGAAAGAACCAGAAGTACTTTCTTATTGTTCAGATTCTGCCTGACCCATCTTGCCGGGAACTGAGACAGTTCCAGGAAGGGAAGAAAAGTATGCTTGATTCCCTTGACATAGCGCTGCTCGTTGCCGTCTACAAAGTAGAGGGCCGTCCGCTTGTTGTAATATTCCACCTGGGTCACGCCGCCGGAAAATGCATAATATTTTTCCTCTCCGGTCTCCGGACTCACCACATAGACTCCGATCATCCTGGAGTTGTGGCAGGTCAGCTTACGGAAGAAAAGGATGTCACAGACTGCCTTCCAATTGTCCGGATTGGACAGAATCTCCTTCTGAAAATGGCTGTAAAGGTAAGCCAGGTGTTCATTAATCCTCCCCTGGAGCAGCTGCTCCTCCACGAAGGGGAGCATCTTGGAATAATAGGCCCCGAAGACCTCATCGTACTCTGCCTCGTGTTTGAGGACATTGGTGTAGAGATAAGCCCTCTCCATATAGTCCAGGCTGTTGCTGTAAGTAAAGTAAATCAGCACCCTCTGGGGGATGGTATCATAGACGTCAAAATCCATACTGCGGATAAAAAACTCATTGAGGCCGATGATCTTCAGATTCGCCTCCACTGCCCGGCGGAAGTAACTGTGATACTCTTTGCCGATCCGGTTTCCCTTGATTAAAAGGGAGCAGATTACCTGAAGGAAGAGTTCATCGGGCTCCACATCATAGAGCTTGCAGGAGATATGGAAAATGGCATTGTTGTAATATTTCAGTTTCAGGGCCAGTCTGGCAAACTGGTAGGACAGGGACATGGATACATATCCGTATCTGACACCCCAGCGGAAGATACTGATCTCAAAGGGGCTGAGTTCTTCCATGTAGCTGGGATTCTCATTCAGGATGTCGCAGGCCTCGAAATAGAGGAGGGCACTGTTGTAGCCCTGTTCAAACAGCTGCCGGATCGTGTCATACTGAAGCCGTTTGTTGAACACATATTCACGGTCCACATAAATCAGCATCCAGAGAGCCTCCGCCTTATAGGAGGATGTCTCATAGAATTCCCGGATGGCCACAACTGCCTGGGAGATGGCGTCCGGCGTCCGGTAATACATAGCCTTCAGGTAAAGAAAATAGTGCTTTTGCAAAGGAGTAAACTTATTTTCCTCTTCGGCCAGCTGTTCCATAATCTGTTTGGCTTCTTCTTTTTTATTTTCCATCAGGCAGAAATGCATCTTGTAGAACTTCCAATGATACTCTTCTGTGCTGAGATAGAGATCATCAAGAATATGATTGCCCGTGTCGGCGAAGTCCTCAAAGCCAATGCTGCCGGTTCTGAAATACAGATAATTATGAAGCAGCTCCGCCTTCTCTTTCTTCAATCGGAGATTTTTTTCTCTCTCCTTGGTAAATTCCGGCAAGGTCCCCCACCATTCCACTGGAATCTCGAAACTCTGGCGGATTGTCGTCACATGGACGACATCACTGCCCATAATATAATTTTTATTCTTCTCGATGGAAATCTCCAGTTTTCCATCCTTGAAGTCATCACTGGTAAAATGGATGCAGGACAGCTGGACCTGATCTTTATCACAGGACACTTTCCCTTCAATATAGCCGTCATTCTCCATAATCAATGTTATGGTATCCCTGTCTTTGCCCACATCCAGAACGATATTTTTCCGCTCTAAAGACAGGAGGGTCACAGGTTTGCAGCCTGTGGCCGTGAGGAATTCCTCCAGGATCAGGTTCCTGGATCTGCTCTTCATCAGGCTGTGATAAATTGCCCTCTCCTCAGGGGATTCCCGAAGAAATACTTCTTCAAAGTTCGGAAGGAAAAAGAGCTCCACCGCCTCTCGCCGATTGGCTGTGTAAAGGCGAGTAAAATCTGCCATGTCGGAGATTCTTCCTATGGATGTCTCCACGGACTTCCTGACCACCCTGATTGCATAGGGAATATTGTACTCTCCCCCGTTGGTGATCAGCACAAAGTCACCCTCGAACTCGCTGTCCACTGTGGACAGCTTTCCTTTAAAATAAAAGGGAATCTCCACCTTCACCCCTTCAAAGTCACTGATTTCCGTATCCATCTTGTCGCTGGTGGAATAGATGTATCCCTTCATGGGTATATTATTTTCACTCTCTATGGTAAAGGAAGATCTGTAGACTTTCCCTTCCTCCACCTCTATTTCCAGATTGGCAACAGAGAGCCCAATCTCCGGCGTCTGTTCTTCCTCGATTCGATTGACAATACTAATTTCTTCTTTCAAGACGATACCACCCATCATTCTTATGTATTTTAAAGTGTTAACTTCAATTTCCTAATCTTATACAGGACGGAGGTCCCGGCTGTATGTGAAAGCCGGACAGAAGGTCCTGTGCAGAAGACTCCACCGTCCCCGGTCCACCGCCATCTCTACATAGGACACCGTATCATCGGCACGGCGGCGTCCACAGCTCCCGGGATTGAGGTACAACTTTCCCTCCTCAGTCACCATTTCCCTGTAGCGGTGGGTGTGACCGGAGAGGAAAATATCATAATCCCACTTTACCCTTCCTGCCTTCCTTTGATCATGGATCATATAAAATCCAAGTCCCTCCAGGTGAAAAAAACGCTGAGGGGGAAGATCTTCCATCGTTCTGTCATTGTTTCCCCGAACTGCCGTCACCGGAGCAATCTGCTCAAATTTCCGCAGGATCTCTCTTTGGCATACATCCCCCAGATGAAGAATACGGTCGCAGGGAATCAACCGGAGATGCTCCAGAAAGTCAGGCCAAAGGGAATCATGACTATCTCCCAAAATGATTAATTTCGTCACTTCTTTACCCCGCGTCTGCCAATATTGCCCCAAACCTTCTCATTGCACCTTCACTTTGCAGGTACCTGTCCAGATAGAGGAAGAGGTATTGCTGACGCTTCTTATTCTTACATAATAGGTACCCTGATCCAGATCAGCGATTCTGATCATTTTCTTCTCGCCCGAAGTCTTATATTTTTTGACTTTGCCAAAATCTCTCCGGCGGGAAATCTGTACCTGATACTTCTTTGCTCCTTTAGCCTTGCTCCAGCACAGGGTAAGACAGCCGCTTCCGGCATAGGTCCGGAAGGATCCCGGCTTCTTTAGACGGACCACCACTGCATATTTGCCATAGCCGCTGTACTTTTTCCCGCTGAACCGGGCCCGGATCCGATAAGTGTACTTGACGCCGCTTTTGGCTGTCCGGTCATACCAGATTGAACTTCCTTTGGAGAGTGTCTTCACAATGCTGTATTTACCGCCGGCTTTTTTGCGGTAAATGATATATTGCTTTGCCTCTCTGACCTGGGCCCAGACAAGCATGATGGTCTTTTTGGTGTTGGCTGTGCTGATGATCCTGGGGGTGCCGCTGTAGACGATCTCCTTACTGACAACCTTTGTCCTGAAAAGCGTCCCCAGCCTCGGACAGCCGAAACCATATTTCTTATCTTTTCCCCTGGCGCCGAAATCCACACTCAGTCTGGCCAGCTCCCGGATGACCAGGTCAACGGATGCCGAAGGTTTCAGCATCTTAACATAAGCACAGGCCGAAGTGATATGCGGGGCTGCCATGGATGTTCCGGAGAACATGGACAAGCCATTACTGCTCCATTTGCTGGCTCCTAAAATCCTGTCGCCGGGAGCGGAAAAATCGATCAGGCTTCCATAGTTTGAGTAGGAAGCCAGCTTACCTGACTTAGTCAGAGCTGATACCGCAATAACCTTTTTATTGCTTGCCGGGTAGGAACAGCAATAATTTTCGGACAGATTACCGGCGGCTGCCACGATGGGAATCCTGTGACTGTAAGCGTAATTGATGACATTGTCCAGGATATCCATATCACTGGTATCACTGCTTCCCATACTGAAATTAATGATATCTGCCTTCTTGCTGACGGCATACCAGAACGCTTCCCGGATGGTCAGAAAAGAGGCCCTGCCTTTAGAGTTGGTCACCTTGATCATCATCAGTTTCACATTTTCCGGCGTTGACTCGGCGATCACCCCCGCCACATGTGTGCCATGACCGATGGGATCGGACAGGTCGGAGGGGGCAGAAGCGAAACTGGTGGAAGCAGAATGGATTTTCCTGTTTTTAAAGAAAAATGATTTTTTATTGATGCCGCTGTCGATCATGGCCACTGTCACAGGTTCCAGATCATCCCGTTTGGCCGCCTTTTTCTTAAGCTGATCCATCTGCATATAACGGACGCCCCAGGAATAGGTCTTCTGACTCTGAATGGATGCCTCGGGGGAATCCGTGCTGAATAATTTCACATACTGGTCCGGATAACAGAAGGAATCCCCGTAACAGGCCCTTATTTTCAGACAGGCTGTCCTGGCTTTTTCCTGCGTGTCGAACTGCAGGATCGTGTCATGGTCATTATGGGTGTGGAGGACTTCTTTTGCTCCATAGCTGCCCTGAATATGTCCCATGACCACCAGCCTCTTCATCTGATAAGGCGCTGTGACAGCCACCTTACCGTCCGGCTGGATCTTTGCCTCATAGATTCCGCCGCTGCTGCGGAAATAACTCAGGATGGAGGCCTGGGACCTGACTGCCTTTTTTGCCTCAGCCGCAGAAGTGTGAAAAATCTTGCCAAACGCCCGGCTGTATCCATCAACTTTCACCTTAACCGAGCCCGGCGTCACAATCGCCCGCTCAAAATAATCACTCTCCCAATTATCACAGACCATATCCACCACCTTGACTGCGTCTGTGCGGGTTCTGGACTGCGATACTGCCGCATGGCTCTGCAGGCTGCAGACGGTCATGCCCGCCGCCAGCAGCACCAACAGCAGCAGCTGTCTTCTGGCTTTTCGGCTCATCATAATTTCTCCCTTTCTGCCTGAAACATGTCTTTTACCAGCATCCTGTATTCGCGCAGGCAGGATGCTTTCTTAATCTTCTTGCCGATCCGTTTCCCCTCTGAAAACCGGGGCGCCATATAGGACCAGATTTCTTTCATTTTAAACAAAACATTCTTCTCACCGGACATGATTTCTTCATAGCTCTGGCAGAGGGTCTCCAGGAAGGCTTCCTCCCTTTCAGGCTCTCTTGTGCCGCCCTGGATCTCCATGGCCATGGACGGTCTTGCAATCAATCCCCTGCCCAGCATGACCCGGTCCACATTTGGGAAAGATGCCTCAAATGACCTGCAGTCCTCCGGAGAGAAAATATCGCCATTATAGCAGATCCTGAGCCGGCTGACAGCCAGAGCTTCCCGGAAAGCTTCCCGGTTGACCGGTCTTTTGTACATATCCTCCCTCACCCTGGCATGGATGATCAGCTCATGGATGGGAAAATCATTATAGATTGCCATGAGGTTGAGAATCTCCCCGGGCTCCTTCATACCCAGTCTTGTCTTGACGGAGATTCTGATCCCGGTATCCCTGGAGAAAATGACATCAAAAAAACGGCGAAGCTCATCAGGATCAGCTAAAAAGCCGCTCCCCTTCCCCTTAGATACAACTGTCCCGGAAGGACATCCCAGATTCAGATTCACCTCATCATAGCCATACTCCTTCTTAAGCCTTCCGGCCAGAAGAAGGAAATCCTCGGGATTTCTGGTGAGAATCTGTGGTACAAGAGGAATCCCTACATTGTTCTCTGGCAAAATATCGCTCTGCTCCCGCTTTGTAACGCCTCTCTTGATCTTGGGGGTTATAAAGGGAGTAAAGTATTTATCTATCCCAGGAAAATATCTGTGATGTGCATTCCGATAACGATATCCTGTGATTCCCTCCATGGGAGCCGCGTAGCAGACCATGCTCTTTCCTCCTGTAAAACAGTTCATTTAATTATACCCTAAATATAGTGATTTCGCAATTTGTATTCAGTGGAAATCCGGCAGGCTTTTTGGGGATATTTTGGGGAAAATGCGGATTTTTTCCCTTCGCTTCTTCATCCTGTCAGGGAATGTATGGTATGATTTGATAAAGGTAGATTTTACTGCCGCAGACAAGTCAAAGCATCATCCAGGATATGAATAAAATAATGGAGGAAATGTTATGCGGGAAATACAGACAATCGCTGTAATAGAGACAGATTATCCGGAAAAATTCGGCGTTCCAAGGCAGAGTGGTATGACAGACTCCGAGGCCAGGATCCGCTTCCTTCCCCCCTTTGATCATCCGGACTGCTTCCGGGGAATCGAGGGCTTTTCCCATCTGTGGCTCATCTGGGGTTTCTCAAAAAACCCGGCGGATTCCTGGTCGCCCACCGTGCGCCCTCCCCGTCTGGGCGGCAATCGGAGGGTCGGTGTCTTCGCCAGCAGGTCCCCCTTCCGGCCCAACGGGCTCGGTCTGTCCTGTGTGGAATTAAAACGAATTGAATATAAAGAAAAAGACAGTCCTCTCACTCTGGTGGTCACCGGCGCGGATATGGTCAGCGGGACACCCATCTACGATGTCAAGCCCTATATCCCCTACGGTGATGCCCGGCCTGAAGCCAGCAGCGGCTTTCTGACCGCCCTGCCGGGACACAGGCTGGAAGTAGACTGTGCCCCGGCCCTCCTGGCTCTCCTTCCCGCGGGAAAGGACAAGGCTCTGCTGGATACCCTTGCCTTGGATCCCCGCCCTGCTTATCAGGATGACTCGGACCGTGTTTACGGACTGTCTTTTATGGAATACGAAGTTCATTTTCAAGTGAAGGACCATGTCCTTCATGTTCTGGATCTTTCACCGCGCTGAGGTCTGTCTAATTCAGTTCTTTGCCGGTCAGCTGACTGTAGGCCTCAAGGTACTTGGCGGCTGTCTTTTCAATCACATCTTCCGGCAGACGATAATCACTGTCCGGATTGGCCTTGAGCCAGTCACGAACGAACTGCTTGTCATAGGAGGGCTGACCTTTACCCGGCTCATAGCCCTCTCTGGGCCAGAATCTCGAGCTGTCCGGCGTCAGCATCTCGTCGCCGATCAGAATATGGCCTTCCTCATCCAGACCAAACTCAAACTTGGTATCTGCGATGATGATGCCCTTCTCCCAGGCATAGGCTGCGCACTTCTTATAGAGGGACAGGGTGTACTCTTTGAGGACATAAGCATAATAGGAGCCCTTTCCGGGGAATTCCTTCTCGAGGATCTCCACGGACCTCTCATAGGAGATATTCTCATCGTGCTCTCCTAAATCTGCCTTGGTGGAAGGGGTGTAGATGGGCTCAGGCAGCTGCTGTGACTCCTGAAGTCCTTCGGGAAGCGCAATACCGCATACTGTGCCGTTCTTCTGGTAGCTGGCCCAGCCGCTTCCTGTGATGTAGCCCCTCACGATACACTCGATGGGGAACATCCGGAGCTTCTTGCAGAGCATACTGCGGCCGGCATATTTATCATTTCTGAAAAATTCCGGCATATCCTCGACATCTGTGGAAATCATATGGTTTCCCACGGTATTCTTTGTGAGGTCAAACCAGAATCTGGACATCTGTGTGAGTACCTTTCCCTTGTCAGTCACGTCGTTCTTCAGAATCACATCAAAAGCGGAGATCCTGTCAGTGGCTGTGATGATCAGGCTGTCGCCGATATCGTACACTTCACGAACTTTTCCTTCTTTCACAGGTTTATAGCTTTTCATAATATTCCTCTCTTTCCAGTCTCTTTCTTCTTTGCCTTCTGCCGCTGTTTTTTCTCCTTCTGCTTCTGAATCCCGGGAAAGGCCCGGCAGACATCCGACAGGCAGCACCTGTCGCAGAAAGGCGTGGTTCTGGCTGTACAGACTTCTCTTCCGTGGAACACCAGACGATGACAGAAATTATTTCCCTCCTCGGCCGGTATGATCTTCCACAGGGCCATCTCCACCTTTTTAGGGTCCTTCAGATCATCCACCAGTCCAATCCGATTACAGAGGCGGATACAGTGGGTATCCGTCACGATGGCCGGCTTGCCGAAGACATCTCCCATGATCAGGTTGGCACTCTTCCTTCCCACGCCGGGCAGCCTCATCAGCTGGTCGAAATCATCAGGGACCTTTGAATCAAACTCATCCCTCAGCATCCTCATACATTTACTGATATCCCTGGCCTTGCTTCTTCCCAGGCCGCAGGGCTTGACAATCTCTTCAATCTCCTCGGGCTCGGCCTGAGCCAAAGCATCCACATCCGGAAACTTCTCATAAAGCTTCGGCACGATTTTGTTCACCCGTTCATCTGTACACTGGGCAGCCAGACGGACACTGATCAACAGCTTCCAGGCCTCCCCGTATTCCAGGGTGCAGTCGGCGTCCGGGTACTCTTCCTTCAGTCTCTCAATGACAATCGCTGCCCTCTCTTTTTTTCTCATAAACCACTCCATTAATTTTCTCAAAGTATCGTATATAGTTTAGCCTTGAAAAATTGACTTGTAAAGTAATTTCTACTACAATATTGGTAAATTAAAACCCACGTATGTATACGACTATCTTTAACGGACAGTCCCGACAGAAGAAAAGGAGAGAAATTATGAAGAATGTAATTGAGATGACCCATCCGCTGATTAAACATAAACTGACCCTGATGAGAAATAAGGCAACAGGAACTGCCGAGTTCCGGATCCTTGTCAGAGAGCTTGCCATCATGATCGGTTATGAAGCACTCCGCGATCTCCCTCTGGAAGATGTGGAGACAGAGACTCCTATAGAGAGCTGCATGGCACCCGTGATCAGCGGGAAAAAGCTTGCCGTCGTTCCGATCCTCCGGGCCGGACTGGGTATGATGGACGGTATTCTGGACCTTGTCCCCACTGCCAAGGTGGGCCACATCGGTCTCTACAGGGACGAAAAGACCCATATGCCCCACGAATACTACTGCAATCTGCCGGCTCCCATTGACCAGCGCCAGATCCTGGTCCTGGATCCCATGCTGGCCACCGGAGGCTCAGCCATTGCAGCCGTGGACTTCATCAAACAGAGGGGAGGAAAGCAGATTAAGTTCCTCTCTATCATTGCCGCTCCTGAAGGACTGGAGAATTTTACAAAGGCTCATCCTGACGTCCCGGTCTACTGCGGCAGTATCGACAGAGAACTCAACGACGATGCTTACATCTGCCCGGGATTAGGAGACGCAGGCGACCGTATCTTCGGAACCCGCTAGTTTACACTGTCTTTTTTACGAATGATCAATCGTAATCGCCTCGGCGATTACGCGCGGGCTGCATGACAGCGCAGGCGTCTTCCCATGCGCAGCGCTGCGTCTCGCCTCCCGACTCGGTCGGTGACTCTACTGCGCAGAGCCGCCGCACGACAGCGAATCAAAGACTTAAGATAAAGGCAAGAACCCTCAATGTCCTACGTGTTTGTCATTTGTTGGTGTCTGTCCGTTCTGGGACGGACTGATTTGAAGTCCGTCATCAGACGAACAGATGCCAACAACTGACACAACACAGGACATGAGGGTTCTTGCCTTTTACGTTAACAAGACCGCCGCTGTCGTGCGGCGGCCTTTTCGTTTTTTTATTCTATTCCATGTTTCCGGGAAATCTCGGAATCGTATCAAAGCCCTTCTGAAGGTCTTCATCTGTCGGAATATAGTCTGTCATGGTTCCTTCATGGAACTGTCCGTATGCTACCATGTCAAAGTAGCCGGTTCCGGTAAGGCCAAATACGATGGTCTTCTCCTCGCCGGTCTCCTTGCACTTGAGCGCCTCGTCCATGGCCACCTTGATGGCATGGCTGCTCTCAGGCGCCGGCAGAATACCCTCTACCCTGGCAAATCGCTCTGCCGCCTCAAAGACGGATGTCTGTTCCACAGACACGGCCTCCATCAGTCCCTGATCATATAATTCTGACAATGTCGAGCTCATACCATGGAAGCGGAGACCTCCCGCATGGTTGGCAGAGGGGATAAAGCCGCTGCCGAGGGTGTACATCTTGGCCAGAGGACAAATCATGCCGGTATCGCAGAAATCATAGGCATATTTACCCCTGGTAAAGCTGGGGCAGGATGCCGGCTCAACGGCGATAATCTGATAGTCTGCTTCACCGCGAAGCTTCTCACCCATGAAGGGGGCAATTAAGCCGCCCAGATTGGAACCGCCTCCGGCGCAGCCGATAATCATATCCGGCTTAATTCCATATTTGTCGAGGGCTGCCTTGGTCTCCAGTCCGATGATGGACTGGTGGAGAAGCACCTGATTCAGAACGCTGCCCAGTACATAGCGGTAACCTTCACTGTGGGTGGCCACTTCCACTGCCTCAGAGATGGCGCAGCCCAGACTTCCTGTGGTGCCCGGGAACTTCTCAAGAATCTTGCGTCCCACCTCTGTGGTCGCTGAGGGAGAAGGAGTCACCGAGGCTCCGTAAGTTCTCATCACCTCACGGCGGAAGGGTTTTTGCTCATAGGATACCTTTACCATAAAGACCTTACAGTCAAGGCCAAAATATGCACAGGCCATGGACAGGGCAGTCCCCCACTGTCCTGCGCCGGTCTCCGTCGTAACACCCTTCAGGCCCTGCTTCTTTGCATAGTAAGCCTGAGCGATGGCAGAGTTAAGCTTGTGGCTTCCGCTGGTATTATTGCCCTCAAACTTATAGTAGATCCTGGCCGGAGTGTCCAGCTCCTTCTCCAGACAATAAGCACGGA
>JBGUIF010000187.1:0-14599 GCA_045112755.1 Anaerobutyricum sp. | reverse complement strand
AATTGATGCAAACGAAAGAGCGGTTATCGAATAACTCAAGACTGCTTTTTCGTTTGCACCACCTTCGATTCTTTCCTTAACGATTTGAAGGAACGATTCGTTGAAAAAACTGCATTCCAATACCAATCCAATCAATATAATATTGTTGATCAGTCCTTTATTTCTATAAAGGACTTTTTTATCTGTTCCAGAAATTTTTCTGCGATGGGGGTGAATGCCTGATAACGGTTCCAGGCGATGTACAGTTTTGTTTCCAGACGGGGTGTGAGAGGCCGGAATACCAGACCACTTCCCTCGGAAGTGTTGATCAGATGCTCGAAGGTCAGCAGGTACCCCAGACCTTCCCGGGTAAATATGCTGCCGTTGTAGGCAAGGCGGAAAGACCCCTCCAGAGTAAGTCCGGAAAATGAACTCCCGGCCCATTCTTTGATCTCTTTATCCCAGGCCTGCTCGGAACTGAAGAGGGGAAGCCCTATCAGATCGTCTACACTGAGTGACTCCTTCTCCGTCAGGGGATCATTTTCCGGTATGACCAGCCCCCATCGGTCGCTTTCGGGGAATTCCACAAAATCATATTTTCGGTTGTCCGGATACTCTGCGAGTACAAGGAAGTCCAGAAGTCCTTTGTCCAGTTTGTCGGCAATCTGTTCCGTATCACCGCTTGTGATATGATAGTGCAGATTCGGGTAATATTGTTTGAATTCACGAATAGTGCGTGCCAGATATTTAATCTGGTATGATTCGGCAAGGCCCAGATAAAGCTCCCCGCCGGTAATGTCATCCAGGGAGATAAACTCCTGCTCGATCTTGTCCGCCATGTTGACCAGATCCTCTGCACGGTTGCGCAGGAGCATCCCTTCGTCGGTCAGGCGGATGCTGAAACTATGTCGTGTGAAAAGCTTCTTCCCCAGTTCCTCCTCCAGAGATTTCATCTGTTTGGACAGAGTCGGCTGAGTAACGTGAAGGATCTCTGCCGCACGGCTCATATTTTCTTCCCTTGCCACAGCAAGGAAATATCGTAAAGTTCTGATCTCCATGGGTTTCTCCTTGTCCTTCCAAAATATATTTTAGTCTGCGATATGCACAAAAGGAATATCATGATATTCATTATAACTATTAGCGAAGAACATGACAAGAGATTATATTAAGAGCTGTAAGAATAATCCACATAAGATTACGGGGAAAGACATGAATCTGGAAAGAATAAAACAGAATCTGTCAGATGTGAGATGTCCGGAAGAGACGGCCAGGAATATCCTTAGGATGTGTGAAGCCGGAAATATGGACGGTGCCCTGCAGATGATGAAAAAAGACCGCTGCAGACTTATGGATGAGCTGCACGAGAGCGGACGGAAGGTCGATTGCCTGGACATTCTGATCCGCAGTACAGAAAAAGAAATGAAACGGGCAGACAGATAATCAGGAGGAAAAAACAATGATTAAAAAAGAAGAACTGAAACTGGTTAATGAATGGGACAAAACATTTCCAAAGAGTGACAAGGTGGAACACAGCAAGGTTACATTTGTGAACCGTTATGGGATAACCCTGGCAGCAGATATGTATGTACCGAAGAGAAGACAGGGAAAGCTTCCTGCCATCGCTGTAAGCGGACCCTTTGGAGCAGTCAAGGAGCAGTGTTCCGGTCTTTATGCACAGACCATGGCTGAGAGAGGATTCCTTTCCATCGCATTTGATCCGTCATTTACCGGCGAGAGTGGAGGGAATGTCAGATTTATGGCTTCTCCTGATATCAACACGGAGGATTTCATGGCAGCGGTGGATTTCCTTTCCCTCAATGAATTGGTGGATCCTGACCGGATTGGTATCCTTGGCATCTGCGGATGGGGTGGCATGGCCCTCAATACGGCGGCCCTGGATATCAGGATCAAGGCTACAGCAGCCTCCACCATGTACGATATGACCAGGGTCAATGCAAAAGGATATTTCGATTCCGCAGATTCCGAAGAGGCACGCTACGAAGCGAAGAAGGCCATGTGCGCACAGCGCCTGGAGGACCTGAAAAACGGTGAGTATAAGTTGGGAGGCGGTGTGGTGGATCCGCTTCCGGAGGATGCCCCCTTCTTCGTGGCAGACTATTATGACTATTACAAGACAGACCGTGGCTATCATGCAAGATCACTAAACTCCAACGGAGGATGGAACGTGATCGGATGTCAGTCATTCGTCAATCAGCCTATCCTTCAGTACATCAATGAGATCAGAAGCGCAGTTCTCATCCTTCACGGTGACAAAGCCCATTCCTGCTATTTCTCCAGGGATGCCTACGCAAATATGATCAAAGACAGCAAATATACGGACAACAAGGAACTTCTCATTATTCCGGATGCGGTGCATACGGACCTGTATGACGGTGGAAGGAAAGATGCGATCCCCTTTGATAAATTGGAGAGCTTCTACCGTGAATATCTGAAATAATTGACCGGAGGGAACAGTGCTGCTTGACGGTGAGGACATTACAGATCAGGTTAAAGAGGCGTGGGATTTTCTTGTGGAGCATGCATATGTCATGTGAGAACAGGGATGCAGTCCGGAATTCCTTCATGGAGCTCCGGACTTTTTAAGTTTTAAGTATCCCTTTTGAAAAAAGAGTTGCTTAAGAAACCGAATTCACAAATCTGCCCATTGTTTGGTGTGACGGGAGTGAATGACGAACCGGGTAAACGATGAATAGTAGACCAAAAACAAGAAACAGAATAATCGCATTTCCACCATAGATTGTTCACATTTTCAAATTAGAATAACCTCGTATCGAGTAGCTTAGCAGGCGTAAATCCAGATTACAGGATTTGCCTGCTTTTTCTTTTTAAGAGGAGTGATGATCTATGATGATTCGTAAAAGAAAGAAAAGGACAATTGCAGCTATCGCGTTAATGATGGTGATGATAAGCTCTACTGCCTGTTATGCAGCCGATAACAGTTCTTCAGAAAGCAATGCTGCCACTTCGCAAGATGCCATTTCCAGCAGTGCGAACGAACAGAAAGGGACGCATGGTCCCGGAGGGAAGAGAGGTATGAAGCCCGAAGGAGGTGGAGGAGCTGTAGATAAATCTGATGATAAGGAACTTCAATCAATGGTCTCTGAAGTAAAGAGCAAGTTTAGCACAGGAGAATATTCTGATGCAGACTCCGGGCTCAGTGTTCCTTATAATATCTTCCTTCCGGAAGATTATGATGAATCCAAAACTTATCCTATGGTAGTGTTCATCGGAGATGCTACAACTGTTGGGACAGATATGGAATATTCCATTACTCAGGGATGGGGAGGAGTTGTCTGGGCGACCTCTGCAGAACAGGAAAAGCATGAGGCAATCGTGTTAATTCCGGTATTTCCGGAAACGGTGATCGATGATAATAATGGAGAGAACAAGTCCGGGTATCTGGAACTGATCCCCAACATGATCACAGAGATTGCCGGGAAGTATAATGCAGATACCAGCCGTATCTATGGAACCGGTCAGTCCATGGGTGCCATGGCGACTTTATATACTGCGGCAAACCATCCGGCTCTATATGCGGGTATTTTGATTGTAGACGGGCAATGGAATGCAGAGGAACTGCAGGGAATTGAATCACAGAACATGGTTTATATCGCTGCAGGAGGAGACGAGAAAGCCTCACAGGGACAGGAAGATGTCAAAAAGCTTTTGGATACGCTTGGAACTAAGTATTCCCAGGCGAACGGCTGGAATGCTCAGGCAGACGAAAAGGAACTCAGCTCATCCTGTGAGCAGCTTTTTGCAGAAGGCAATGCCATCAATTTTATTACTTGGGAATCGGGAACGGTATTGAATGGGGGAAACGGCAGTGAACATATGGCTTCCTTCGACTATGCCTATAAGTTGGAAAAAGTCAGGGACTGGCTGTTTGAACAGCATAAATAAGGTTTTGTCTTCGACGAGGTGATCAACCAGGAGGGACAGGTGCTGGATCGGGGAAATTGAACCAGCACCTGCCAACGCTTTTGATTTCAGGCGATTTCTATCGTATTTTCATAATTGTTGTAATCGAAAAGGAACTGCCGTTATTGACAGCCTCTGGTCTGTCAATCAGAATTCATCTTCTTCTGAAAAGAATCCCAATCCCGTGAGTGCTTCGACAAATCTTGAGATGTAATCCCATGTTGTAAATGGCCAGCTGAAGCCAAGACGATAGAGGATCTGAAGAGTATAGGCGCAGGTCCTGTTAAGCCTTACGATCTCTCTGCCGCCGGCAGATTGTACATAGGCCATGATGCTGGTGAGTGTCCGCGCTTTGGCCGGATCATTCTGTGCCTCTGCAAATACTCGGGCGAACTCGTCCCTTTCTACAAAGGATATGGGGTAACCGCATTTGGTGAGCTCGCTGAATATGCTGCAGAGCGAGATCTGCTGATCGTTGAATACATGGAAGACTCTGCATTCGTCCGGTGTGGCAGATAGAAGAACGATGGCTTTAGCGACAGCGTCAATTGGCGAGAATTCCATTGTGTTGTCAAGCTGGTCATAGGCCGCACACCCCAGCATGGCAAAGGCTTTGATCCTTCCCATGGCGGAGTTGTTATCAGAGTTGATCTGGAACTCTCCGTCTGAATGACGTGCCGCATGATTGCCAAGCCGCATTATCTTAGCATGCAGCCCTTTGGCTGCCGCTGCTTCGAGAACCGCTCTTTCAGCCAGAAACTTGGAATGAATGTACTTATTATCGAGAATCTGGCCAAAATACAGGGCCTGCTCATCCGGAACAAAGCCTTCTGCAAGATCCTCCTTGTATGCCGAGTTGAGTACACTCATGGTCGATGTCTGTATCAGTGCCGCACCGGTTCTCAGACAGAAGTCGATCAGGTTTTGGGCACCTCCTACATTGACATCTTCTATAATCGTACCGGCTGCAAAGTGCTTAACGACAGCTGCGCAGTTGATCACAGTGTTTATATCCTGTTTTTCCAGTTCTTCCAGTTCCTCTGCATTGGTTATATCCGCATCAACTACCTTAATCCGGCTTCCGTACATGGTCTTGATGGCCGTATCAAAATAGTAGAAATACATATAGGCTAATCTGTCTTCTGCCGACATGATATTATTCGAACGAACCATACAGTAAATAACCTGATTCTCATCTCCGTTTTCAATGAGTTCCCTCAGGATATGTATGCCCAGGTATAATAAATAAAAGACTGATTATGGTTCTACAAAGCAACGGAGGAATAAATAATGTTTTCAACTGGTCATTTGATGTGGATTGCCATTTCGATTGTATTTATTATTTGTGCATTGGTGCTCTGTTTAAAAAAGAAACCGGACATAGACCGTATGCTGAAGGTTTGTTTTGTAATCGGCATTTGTTCAGAGACAGTTAAAGTATTCAGTGTTGCCAGAATTCTGCCAATGGTGACACCTATTATTGAAAAGACCGCAGATATTCAGACGATCAATTACACCCCAACCGGACAGTTTTCTCCATATCTGGAGATGGCCCATCTGCCTTTGGAATTGTGTTCGCTGCAGATGTTATTTATCCTGGTAGTTCTCATCAGTAAAAAGAATAAATGGAAACGGCGCTTTCTGGCTTTGATCAATGTGACCGGATCATTGGGAGGAATCATGGGAATCCTATTCGCTTATGTAACGGCGGATTATCACACAGTGTCGGAATACTTCCTGTCTCCGAGGGTCTGGCAGTTTTTCCTTTACCATATCATGTTGGTAGTATTGGGATTGTATTTAGGCTTTTCCGGAATTTTAGAGTATTCCGTGCGGGATTTTCGGGATTTGTTATGTGCTTTATTCTCGATGGATTTTCTGACTTTTTATCTGAATTCTATTTTTTCTCAGCCGGTATACGTGAATGAGAAACCGGTAGGTCTGGTATACAGAGCCAACTTTTTTTCCTCCTATGTGAATCCTCTGGGGATAGTACTGACAGAAAAATGGCAGTGGATCCTGTATCTGCTCATTCGAATGATCCTTGTGCTGGCCTTGACATACCTGCTGATTTTTATTCAATCATTTTACGTTAAACATAAGTATTTACCCGGAAAAGATATCCCTGGAGGAAAAGAAAAATAGACGAGGTTGATTCATTCATCACTCATAGGAACCAGAAACCAGTCTCATAAAATTCTGAGCTACAGTTTGCGAACCATTATGAACTCCTCTTCATTTTCATCCGTTACACAAAAGCCCAGGGACCGATACATTCTCACAGCGTAATTGGCTTTTTGTACAGCAAGAGAAGCATATTTATATCCATGGCTTTTTAACATATGCAGCATTTTACGCATCAGTTCTGTTCCTATGCCTTTTCCTCGGTATTCTTTATACAGTGATATGGCAAAGGAAGGTGTTTCATCATTGATGTGGCCGTAATCATGCATGATTCTCACCCAGACAGCTCCGACGATCTTTCCGTTATCGTCAGCCACGATGCAATGGTCGGCCGCATGGCTGCCAAAGTTATCATAATACAGAGACAGCTCAGGTAATTCAACAATCGATCTGTCTGGCGGGTCCATTCCTTCTGGAATATAGATCGCCTCATACAGGAATTCTTTCAGAATATCATATTCATTTGACTTTATTTCCCGATAAATCATATCTTCTCAATAATCAGCTCATTTGAGCCGTCCACAAGTGAGGTGTATTCGTCGTAGTGAACATGGCTTCCTGGAGTTTCCGAGGCCAGTGCCATAAGCTGGTATGCCAGAGACAACAGTCCCTCCCTGTTTGCTGACAGAAGCACCGTCTGGTCATTGATACTGTTCTTGATCATAAATCCATCTTCCCATTTTAATTCCATGATAGTCTCCTCAATAAATGGAATATGTGCGTTGAACAGATTTGAAGGCAATTCGAAATATCTTTTTTAAGTATAACATAGATCCTGTTCCGTAAAAATCTCTCAAGGATAAATATGCCTATTGCAGCCAAAGGTATGGGTATGATTATGTGGTATATGAAAAATGAACTTCTTAAGGTATAATAAATAAAAGACCGGGATATGCTAGACAGGTGATCCAGGAGATGAATCTTCTGCAGTTTGTAAATATCAAAATCTATATGTTCGGTATCACGGCGCTGACCTTGGTGGAATGTATTTGGAGTATGCTGAAGTCATAAAAATTCAAGTTTATTGAGGTGTGTAATGACAGGTATTAGACTTGTTCCTCTCGAGCAGGATGACAGAGAACAATTTATACTGGATAATCAAGAGGCTTTTAATTATGGTGCTCTTGAAGAGTTTGGGATGCGCGATGACCATTTGGAAGAAGATGGGCAGATCATCTCACGGGAAACGATAGAAAAGGCTATTGAAAGCGGCATTGCTTATCGCATCATGGATGGAGATAAAAAGGTTGGCGGGGCCGTAATTAAGATTAATGGGATTCGGGGAGATCTTGACTTACTCTTTACATCCCCCAAAGTCCACAGCAAAGGAATCGGCTACGCCGCCTGGTGTGAGATTGAGCGGCTTCACCCGGAAGTGGAGGTCTGGGAGACAGTTACACCATATTTTGAAACCAGAAACATCCATTTCTATGTGAACCGCTGCGGATTTCATATCGTTGAATACTATAACAAGTATCATAAAGACCCCAACGAACATGAGGAATCGGGTGAAGGGATACAGGATAGTATGGATGGAATGTTTAGATTTGAGAAGAGAATGAAGCAGACAAATTCCAGAATAAATAAGACTTTATGAGTAAGATATGGAAAGATTACGCTGCGGATCCAGTTTGAGCATAATGACGATGTGAGGAACTGGGTACCGCAGCTGTAAAAGAAGTAAATATACTATTATTTTTCAAAAAACAGTCTGGTTTCGTCGGCGATGACCCTGCGTAAAGCAATGATCGCGATCAGGTTTGGGATTGCCATCAAAGCATTAAAGATATCTGCGATATTCCAGACTGCCTCCACAGTCATATAAGGCCCGATAAACACCGCGAGTATATAAAGCCAACGATAGAGGATCACTGCCTTCTGATTTCTGTTTGACAGGTATTCCAGGCACCGTTCTCCGTAATAGTTCCATCCGAGAATAGTGGTGAAGGCAAAGAATACAAGGCAGACCATCAATACGAAAGAAGCGACGGATGACGGGAATGGAAGCCCTTTCTGGAAAGCATCCATGGTAATCTGTACTCCTTCCAGCCCGGTATTCCAGCTTCCTGCTAAAACAATGCTGAGTCCGGTCATGGTACAGATGACGATCGTGTCGATGAAAGTACCGGTCATGGTTACCAGTCCCTGTCTGACCGGTTCCTTGGTCTGGGCTGCTGCCGCTGCTATGGGAGCGCTTCCCAGTCCTGCCTCATTTGAAAAAATACCCCTGGCAATTCCCTTTTGCATGGCAACGATCATTGTTCCCATTGCACCGCCGGCCAGTGCGGACCCGGTGAAGGCAGTTTTGACGATCAAAACGATTGCGCCTGGAATCTGGGTGATATGGGTAAGAATAATTATCATAGCAAATGCGAAATAAAGTACTGCCATGAAGGGCACGATGATCCCGGATACTTTAGAGATTCTTTGGATACCCCCGATGACAACCAGGGCAACACAGATCGTGACAAGTAAGCAGGTGATCACGGTAGCAATCGTATAGTCCCTGCCAAATAAATGAAGGGTGTGAATCGCATTGGGGTCAAAGAAATTCG
Organism: Anaerobutyricum sp.; assembly: GCA_045112755.1. Lineage (GTDB taxonomy): Bacteria > Bacillota > Clostridia > Lachnospirales > Lachnospiraceae > Anaerobutyricum. Next base: position 5,939 of record JBGUIF010000187.1, on the reverse strand, counting down.
TGGTGGCTGAGGCGATTCCATTAACCTGTGTAAAGGTACCAATACCCAGCAGGCCGACCCCCGCACCAAAAAAAGCAAAGATCTTAGCAAGCCATTTCCATTGTTTTCCCATTCCATTTTCTATGTAATAGAAAGGGCCTCCGAGTACATGTCCATCCCCATCGATGGTCCGGTACCGAATGGCCAGCAGGCCCTCAGCATACTTCGTCGCCATACCGAAAAAAGCGGCAGCCTCCATCCAGAACAAAGCGCCCGGACCTCCGGCTGCCAGGGCAGTAGCAACACCAACGATATTGCCCGTTCCGATCGTTGCGGACAAGGCGGTACAAAGAGCGCCAAAACTGGTAACCTCTCCGTGCCCATCCTCCTCGTTCTTCAGCATATATTTCAATGCTTTTCCTAAATGTCTGCACTGAAGCAGGTTCAGTCTGACGGTCAGATAGATTCCGGTTGCCAGAATCAGAATAATCAGGGGAAGCCCCCAAACCAAACCATCAAACCAGGTGATAAAATCATTCACGCTCTTTAACATAAGTAGTCTACCTCCATCCTTTTGCCTGAGTGACTTCACAAAGTTAAAACCCTGTTTACACCTTCGGCTCCCGCGCTGAGCGGGTCTCTCCTGAGTAATAATTATGCACCGCAGATTAGAATATCACATTGTATTATAATTGAAAACCTCTAAGATACCATTTATCAGTATTTGGTACTATTTTCGTTTTTACTTGACAGATTGACGGAAAGAGAGTAAAGTAACAAACTATAAAGGCAAAGGCGTCTTGAAGATATTCTTCAAGGCGCTTTTTCTGTTTTCTGAAATGGCATAAAAAGCAGGTTTCTCTTCAACTGCATGGGCAGCGTAGTGTAAAAAAAACAAATAGTTAACAGCAGGACAAAGGCGTCCCGGAGATTATGAATATGACTCCAGGGCGCCTTTTGTTGATTTAAAACTGGAAAAAATGAGTTAGAAAGGAAAATAGGCTGTATGATGAGAAAATACATTGTGAAATAAAAAAGCTGAAGTTATTGCCATAAACAGAAAATCATACAACTGAAATAACAGACATAAATATAGTTATCCATGTGTGAAACTGGAGGTAGTGGTGAGCTCTATCCCGGTGGACGCTGTGATCGAGACCACCAAGAAGGCTTTGTACACCGGTTATATCGGCGACGGAAAGATCTTTGTTTATCCGGTGAACCGGGTAGTGAAGATCCGAACCGGTGAAGAAGATACTGCAGCTTTACAGGATGTAGAATAAGGAGGTGAGCCTATGGCAGCATTTGAACGTGTCTTATCCGGCATTCCGGATATGGATAAAGCTCTTGACAATATCCGGCTCGGAGACAATGTGGTGTGGAGGGTCTCTTCCCTGGATGAGTTCAAATTATTTATGGAGCCCTATGTGGAACAGGCAATCAGGGATCAGAGAAATATCATTTATTTCCGTTTTGCCACTCATCCTCCGCTGCTGGAAGAGTGTTCTGAGATCAAAACCGTAAAGATTCCTCTCTCCCACCGCTTTGAAACCTTTACCGTGGAGATCCACAATGTAATCGAAAAGGAAGGCTATGATGCATTTTATGTTTTTGACTGTCTCTCCGAGCTTCAGACGGCCTGGGCCACTGACCTGATGATGGGCAACTTCTTCCGGGTGACCTGCCCTTTCCTTTTTATCCTGGATACAGTGGCTTTCTTCCCCATTATCCGGGGAAAGCATTCCTTCCATGCGATCAATAAGATCCTGGATACAACCCAGCTCTTTCTGGATGTTTACTCGGACGACGAAAATGTTTATGTCCGCCCGGCCAAGGTCTGGAGACGGGACTCAGAAACGATGTTTCTGCCGCATATTTATAACAGAGAAAGAAGGACTTTCCGACCGATTACCGACGGTGTAAGATCCAGCCGTTTTTATCAGATCCTGAGCCGTTTCCAGCGGCCGGGAGAGGAACAGTTTATCGACTCCTGGGACCGTTTTTTTAATACAGCGAAAATCTTGTTTGAGAACCGTCTTGATATGACTGAATCCTGTAAAGTTATGTGCAGGATTATGATGACCCGGGATGAACGGATGCGGGAGATGGTCATGAAACATTTTCTTCCGGAAGACTATTTTCTTGTTCGGAGCCATATGATTGGGTCAGGCATGATTGGAGGAAAAGCCTGCGGTATGCTTCTGGCCAGGGCCATCTTACGAAATCTGGCTCCGGAGGTTGACTATGTTCTGGAACCACATGATTCTTTCTTTGTAGGTTCTGATGTGTTTTATACCTATATTGTGGATAACGGTTTCTGGGATCTTCGTATTCGCCAAAGGACAGAGGAAGGATATTTTTCTCTGGCAGAGGAGTTTGCGGACCGGCTGAAGACAGGGGAATTCGGAGAGGAGATGGAAAACCGTTTCAAAAGCATTCTCGAATATTACGGCCAGGATCCCTATATCGTGAGGTCCTCCAGCATCCTGGAAGACGGGTTCGGCAATGCCTTTGCCGGGAAATATGAATCCGTTTTCTGCGCGAACCGGGGCACCATGGAGGAGCGGCTGACGGAATTTGAGGATGCTATCCGGACGGTATACGCCAGCGTGATGAGTCTTTCAGCTTTGGATTACCGCAAGCGGAGAGGACTGGATAAGAGGGATGAGCAGATGGCTCTGCTGGTCCAGAGGGTCTCCGGATCCTATTACGGCCCTTGCTACATGCCCTGTGCAGCCGGCGTTGGTTATTCCTACAGTCCGTATAAATTCCTGGCGGATTGTGACCCGAAAGCCGGGATGCTCCGGCTGGTCATGGGTATGGGAACATGCGCTGTAGACCGGATCGAAGGGTCATATCCCAGACTGGTAAGCCTGGACCGGCCTGAGGCGACCAACGCCACCACCACAAGGGAAAAGCACCAGTATTCCCAGAGGAAAGTGGAAGTGATGGATGTCAGTAAACACTGCCTGAGGAAACTGGAGTTAAAAGAGATCCAGCCGAAAATGCCGGTTTATCTGGCCAACATTCTGATGGAACATGACTATGAGGCCGAGAGTCTTTATCGGGACAGGGGAATCATGCGGGATATCCGTTTTATCTCCTGCCAGGGGCTTGTACGGAAAAAGGACCTGATGGAGAAAATGCAGAGGATCCTCCAGGTAGTTGAGTCAGAATATGACTATCCGGTAGATATCGAATATACTATCAACCTGTCTGACGACGGGGAATACTCCATTAACCTGCTTCAATGCAGACCGCTTCAGGTATTTAAGGACGTAGGTAAGGTGGATATACCAGCCGATCTCCCTGAGGAGAAGATTCTGCTGGAGACCGCCGGGGCCTCCATGGGTCTTTCCCGGAATACGCCCATCAATCTGCTTGTTTACGTGGATCCTGTCGCCTACTACAATATGCCTTACGCCGAAAAGCCGAAGATTGCCGGAGTGCTCAGAAATGTGAACTGGGAATACAGAGGGCAGGGTAAGCATATGGCCCTGATCGTTCCCGGCAGGATCGGAACCTCCTCTCCGGAGCTGGGTGTGCCGGCAGCCTTTGCCGATATCAGTGAATTTGAGCTGATCTGTGAGGTGGAAGACAGGACTGCAGGATACAATCCGGAACTCTCTTACGGAAGTCATATCTTCCAGGACCTGGTGGAGACTGAGATTCTTTACACGGCTGTTTTCGCCAACGAAAAAACCAGGATTTTCAGACCGGAAAAACTGAAGGAGTTCACCGACATTACTTCAGCCTTTCTGAGGAAGGACGATAACCTGCCGGAAGGGATCGTCCGGGTATTTTCAGCAGAAGGGCATAAATGCGAATTATATCATGATCTGGAAAAGGAGAGGCTGGTCTTACTGGCCGATTGATGGGATTATCCATGAATGATTTGATTATAGTGCAGCTAACACATATCTTAACGGCTGCGAAGGGGTAATATTCTTGCGGTTTTCATTACCATCACACAGCTCCTATTCTAAAGTGACAAAGAAAAAACCACATACTTGTGAAAAGCGCCCTGCTAATGTTACATTATGAAAACAGGGTAGAGGTCGCATATGCGGCCTCTTTTTTATGATATTGGAAATTGCTCCGCATTTCCTATACCATAAATGAAGGGTATCTTCGAGCAAATGTCTGTTTTTAACGGGAGCAGGACGGGCAGGGAAATCAACAATAGTTGTTTTAATGTCCATCAGATGAATTGTGTCAACTTTGATTTCATGATATAAACAAGCAGAAGACCCTTATATTATAAAATAATCAGAAAGCCTGTGGAGTGATCCACGGGATTTTCTCAAATATGTAGATTTACGGATAAAAGCAGGTGTGGATCATAATGATTTTTGAGAAAATAAACCAGGGATATCTAATCCTGCTGGATAGGATCAGAGGTACTGATTTTCATAAAATTGAATAATACCAGGCTACATGATATTATGGTCTAAGAATCTGGAGTTTTTTGAACTAAAATAATAGTTCACTATCTACTGCCTTGAAAGAAGTCGGATATCAGTAAAGGGAAGAAAGAAATATGTATTCTTTGTATTTCAAAAAACTATTATCGATTGCAATCTTTCTGATCAGCTGCATTTCTTTATTTTCCATGGAAATCTATGCTTGTACAGCTATATACGCAGGTTCCTCTGTCACAGCAAATGGCTCAGCATACATGGGACGGACTGAGGATTTCGGCCCGGATTATGTAAAACAGTTTGTCATCATTCCTGCAGCAGATCATAAGCCTGGTGAGTACCTTAAAGATGACTATGGCTTCAAAGCACCTTTTCCTTCCCATACTCTTCGCTACAGTGTCATTATGGATGATCCATCAAATTATGGGGGGTTCACGAAGACACCTTTTGCAGAGGCAGGCGTTAACGAAAAAGGGGTGTCTGTAACCGCTACATTATCGACCTATTTCAACAAGAAGGTGTTGAAAGCAGACCCCTTAACAACCAATGGTATTTCAGAGATTTCTATGGCATCCTATGTTCTGCAGTCAGCCGAAAATGCCAGAAACGGCGTTGAAATTCTGGCCGAGTGTATTGATACTTATGGACACGGAAATCCAGATGCCGGCAATCCGGAGTATAATGAAGTGAGCACGGTTCTGATCGCAGATCGCAAGGAAACATGGGTGTTTGAAGTGCTTTCCGGGCATCAGTATGTTGCAACAAGGCTTTCTGATGATAAAGTAGCTGTCATCCTCAATGATATTACGACACAGCAGATCAATGTTTCCGATGAGAATATCATAGCGTCAGACGGCATTATTTCCACTGCAAAAGCCGGTGGGTTTTATGTCAGTGATATAAGAGGAGACGATGAAATACACGTCGCAAAATCCTATTCCCAGGGTTATGCAGCCACTTCAAGTTACCGGTTTTACTATGGAGCTTACATTCTGAATCGCGGACTTGCTGAATCGATTGACGTTGTTCCGCAGCCGGTCAGAAACCTTGAGGATCTGTACCCGTATGCCTCTGCTGAGGAAACGGCGAAAGGTCCGTTTTATCTCCAATACATACCTTCCTATGATATGAAGGGAAACATCGACCTGATGACCCTTCGTACCGTCCTGGCATCCCACGGAGAAGGAACTCCCTTCGAAACCAGCTCTCATAACGAAAATGCTGAAGGGAAGCCCATGCGGTCAATCGGTACATATAAACAGAATGAAGAACATATTTTTGAAATTCGAAAAGATCCTTCCATCCCTCTTTCTTTAGCCACTGTCGAGTGGCTGGCCATGGGACCATCAGAGTTTTCCGTTTATGTGCCTTTCTATTCAGCGGCCATGACCGAAACTCCTGCTGTGTATACGACCGAAACTCCTGAGAGCTTCGATCTTGATTCCGTTTATTGGCTGTTCAACGAGATAGGCAATGCCGGAAACGGCCATTACTATCATGTGGATGAAGCTGGCGTTTACCATGACAGATACGGAAAGG
>JBGUIF010000186.1:0-31000 GCA_045112755.1 Anaerobutyricum sp. | reverse complement strand
TGGATGGTTTATCCCAGCTGGGAAGGTTCAAATGTCTGGAAAAGCTGCGGATCTCTTCCTTGCTAAGGCCCGCATCCCTGAGAGGACTTAGAACGCCCAGTTCCTCGATGGCCTGCATGCCTGGCCGGTAATCAGACAGATCATCAGTATTGGAACCCTCAGCCAGACTGCTTATTCCCTGACTGGCCGCTAGACTTTTCATTTTCCGAAATAAGGCATGCTTACAATAGTAGCATCTGTTTTGCGGATTCTCCGAAAAATGAGGAATTGTCTCTTCATCCACCCAAAAAACCATAGATCGTATTCCTGCCTTTTCACAGAAATCCTGCACTTCCTGCCGCTCCTTCCCGGGCTGAAAGGCAGCACAGGCAGTAAGTGCCAGGCACTGATCTCCCAAAATGTCATGGGCAGCTTTCAGAAGAAAAGTAGAATCCACCCCCGCTGAAAAAGCAACAGCCAGACTGTCGAAGCTTTTCAGGATAGAAACCAGTTTTTGTATTTTTTTATCCTTTAAATCGGTTACTTTCATCTTTCATTCCCAATTATCTTTACTGACTTGATCAGTTGTCTCTTAGAAAACTCTGTTATTCTTAAAAAATGGTTTTTTAGAGAACTCTGTGCCTTAGAGAAGTGTTCCCACTGCCAGACGGTTGATCTGGGATGCCAGATATCCCGCACCATAACCGTTATCGATATTGACCACCGCAATTCCATTGGCACAGGAATTGATCATGGTAAGCAAGGCGGAGAGTCCCTGAAAACTAGCTCCATAACCCACAGAAGTGGGAACGGCGATCACTGGGTTTTTCACCAGTCCGCCCACCACGCTGGCCAGGGCACCCTCCATGCCTGCGACGGCAATAAGGCAGTTTGCCTCCTGAAGGGCAGGTGTTTTGGACAGAAGCCGGTGTATTCCACTGACGCCCACATCATAGATCCGCTGGACTCTGGCTCCGAAAAATTCTGCTGTCTGGGCGGCTTCCTCTGCCACAGGAATATCTGCTGTCCCGGCGGAACAAACGGCAATATTTCCCACCCGGGTCTTGCCCGGCTTCTCTTTTTTCAGGATTCTGGATACTTCATCATAGGAAATATCCGGAATTGCCTCCCTGACCAATTCATATTGGCGGGAATCTGCCCTGGTACCGAAAACTTCCCCTTCCTTCTCCAGAATCTTCTGGTAAATGCTGACCAGATAGCTGTCCGGTTTTCCCTGGCAGTAGACCACTTCGGGAAAGCCGGTCCTCCTCTTTCTGGAGGTGTCCAATTTGGCAAAATCCATGTCAAGGTATGACTGTCCGCTTTGATTCCCATCGGAAGACTCTATGGATTGACTCAGTACAATCTGCGAAGAAGAATCCTGAGGAGATTCAAGGATCAAAGCTGCCTGCTCAGGCGAGATCGCCCCATTTTTTACTTGTTTTAACAAATCCAATTTATTCATGATAACCCTGTTAATTACTTTTACTTTTCACTGTTGCTCTTGTCTTCATGTCCCAGAACATACTCCATTCCCACCTTGTAGGGTCTCATGCCCATGGCTTCATAAAAAGATGCTGCAGTGGGATTACAGGACCAGACATTCAGCGTAAGATTGTAGGCTCCGATGGACCGGGCATAGTCACAGACATATTGGTAGAGCTGCCGGCCCACATGCTGACCCCGGCATATTTCATCCACACAGATGTCATCAATGTAGACAGTTCTGCGGGGAACCATATTACCGCCCTCCCCGTATTGTTCAATCATACAAAAGGCATAGCCCTTCAGTGTCCTGTCATCTTCTGTCAGCACAAAAACCGGCCTGCCGGGATCTCCCAGCAGATCAGCCAGCTCCTCATCACTGTATTTTCTGTGATCCTTTAAAAAAAGATCAGGACGGCCTTCCGCATGAACATTATTCACCTGATACAGTATTCGTCCCAGTTCAGGAACGTCGCTTTTTACTGCTTTTCGTATCATGATTTCACACTTTCTAAATTATATCTGCATTTTCAAAATACTTTTTAAACTATTTTTGAACTACTTTGGAACAGCTTATTTGAACTGATTATTTGGACTGCTTATTCTAACTACTTTCTTTATTATTCTTTTGACTTCTTAAGTTATTCGATAAGCAGCATTTTCCTGATTCCATAATAACATAGGACTCATTTTTAAACAATGTCATCATCTGTGTCATCCAGTTTCCGGTAGACCTTACAAATCATGGTGGCAAAGCAGGCAGATCCGCCAATCAGGTTTGAGACAGGCTCTGCCATAAAAACGCCATTGACACCCAGACCTCCCAGGGATGGAAGAATAAAAATCAGGGGAATCACTATGACCACTTTACGGAAAATGGAGAAAAAGATAGCGTTTTTTGCAAGGCCCAGGGCTTGAAATACAGCCTGCCCTGTAAACTGGAGAGCCATGAATACATAGCCGAAGAAATAAATATGCATGGAGGGTATGCCGGCCCGAATCAATGCAGGGTCACTGTTGAAGATTCGGATGAAAAATTCCGGAAAAAGAGACAGGAGGCCCCAGATCAGCAAAGTGTAAAGGCACAACATGGTTCCCATGATTCTGATGGTGCTCTTGACACGGTCATAGCGCTTTGCACCATAGTTAAAACTCATGACCGGCTGGCTGCTGCTGGATATTCCTGTGATCGGCATCTGTACCACTTCACGGATGGAATTGATCACCGTGATCACTGCCACATAGATATCTCCTCCCCAGTGCTGCAGGGCAGCGTTATTGACCATCTGTACCAGGCTGTTTGTAATGGACATGATAAAGCCGGCCATCCCCAGGGAGACAATCCGGGAAATTCTTCTGGGGTTCCATCCCATGGCAGAAATTCTCAGGCGGATGATGGTTTTTGGTCCTGTGAGAAATCGAAGGGTCCAGACCGCGGCCACAAACTGGGACAGGACCGTCGCCAGAGCTGCTCCCTGCACCCCCATATGAAGGACATAGATGAACAGCGGGTCAAGGAGCACATTTAATACTGCACCTATGGCCACCGTAATCATGCCGGTACCACCAAAACCCTGGGCGTTGATAAAGCTGTTCAGGCCCAGGCTGATCAGGACAAAAGTACTTCCCAAAAGATAAATTGTAATATAAGACTGAGCATAAGGCAGAGTCTGCCGGCTGGCCCCCAAAAGCCACAGCAGCGGTGTCTTGAAAATCAGGCCTGCTGCCGTCAAAAGAAGGCCGAGAAAGATCAGCATAGTAAAAGAATTGCCCATGATCAGTGCCGCCTCTTCCTCATTTCCCCTTCCTCTTTCTATGGAGAAAAGAGGCGCTCCTCCCATACCAATCAGGTTGGCAAAAGCAATAACGATGGTAATGAGAGGAAAACAAACACCCAGTCCTGTCAGAGACAAAGTCCCGTAGTGGGGAATCCGGCCGATATAAATGCGGTCAACAATATTATAAAGTACGTTGATCAACTGAGCCAGGGTCATGGGAACAGCCAGCCGGACAATATTGGCCAGGACACTGCCCTGGGAGAAGTCCCTTTGATCTTTCCTGCTCATGTTCACTACCTCCATCTGCGTTTATCATCAGATATACTATCCCCCACTGGTGCATGGGATCGTATCACATCTGATTTATCCTTTCAGATAGACATTTTACAGGAAAAGAGAATATTTTACAATTCTAAAGAGTGTATGGTAAAATTTTAATGAAAGTAATTTAAAGGACTAAATCCATAAAAAACGAGGGAGAAGGACCATGCCCAGAAAAAACAACCGCAATACAAAAGGAAAAATCATCAAAGCCGCCTGGAAACTCTTTTACGAACAGGGCTATGAGGAAACCACCATCGAGGATATAATCTATGAATCCCACACCTCCAGAGGATCCTTCTACCATTATTTCAAGGGGAAGGATGCCCTTTTAGGAACCCTGGCAGACCTTTTTGATGAAGAGTACTCCAGACTGGCGGAGGAACTCACCGAGGAAATGTCGGTTCTGGATAAACTGCTTTTTCTCAACCATGAACTTTTTTCCATGATCGAGGCCAGTGTCTCAAGGGACCTTCTGGCCAGACTCCTGTCCACTCAGCTTCTGGCTTCCGGGAAGAAACACCTTCTTGATCGGAACCGGACTTATTTCCGCCTTCTCCGTAAAATCTGTGATCAGGGTATTGCTGACAAGACTCTGAAAACCAGCCTGAGTTCAGGGGAAATCATCAAAGCTTACACCCTCTGGGAGCGTGCCCTTCTCTATGACTGGTGTCTCTGTGAGGGTGACTATTCCCTCAAGGTCTACTCAGACATGGTCACGCCCAGGTTCCTGCACTCCCTCCTGGATGAATAGGCTCGGAAAACATTTTACAAGGCATATATTACAATCCTGATCTGATAACCATAAACGAATCGGCCCATATGACTCCGGATAATTTCACCGGATCCATATGGGCCTTATGTTTTTAAAATTATCTCCCAATCAGTACACCTTTTATTCTCGTTAAAAATATGTATATTTAAAAGCTTTTATTCAATTATTCTTTTCATATGTATAGAATTTATTCTGTACATCATTCTGTATTTTATTCTAGGTTTCTTTATGGTATAATGTCTCTGTTTGTAAAAACAATAATATATATATTGGAGGAATTAGTATGGCTACTTCACAAATCTTTGTTGTGCTGGCAATCGTCATCTACCTTGCCGGCATGCTTCTGATCGGTGTCTACTTTAACCGCAGAGGAAGCGGAAACAGTTCCAGCGATTTCTATATCGGAGGAAGGTCTCTTGGTCCCATTGTCACCGCCATGAGTGCCGAGGCCTCTGACATGAGTTCCTATCTTCTCATGGGTCTCCCGGGTCTCGCCTACATTGCCGGTGTCGCAGAAGTTGGATGGACGGTAATAGGTCTGACCGTGGGTACTTACCTGAATTTCCTGCTGGTCGCCAAACCTCTGAGACGTTATTCTGCAAGACTTGGAGCTTTCACCATTCCGGAATATTTTTCGAAAAGATATGACGACGATAAGCACATTCTTTCTATGCTTGCCGCTTTGATTATCCTGATTTTCTTCATTCCATATACTGCTTCAGGTTTTAAGGCAGTGGGTGCCCTCTTCAACAGTCTTTTTGGTCTTGATTACCATATTGCCATGATCATCGGTGCTGTTGTTATCATTTCCTATACCGTACTGGGCGGCTTCCTTGCCGTATCCACCACGGACCTGGTGCAGAGTATCGTGATGTCCATCGCTCTGGTGGTTATCGTTTTCTTCGGCATCAGTCAGGCCGGCGGACTGGGAACGGTTATGAGTAATGCCAAGGCACTTCCCGGTTATCTTGATCTGACCAAAGGATATATCTGGGAAACCGGTGAGGCAGGCTCTTTCGGATTTATCAGCATTATCTCCACACTGGCCTGGGGTCTTGGATATTTTGGAATGCCCCATATTCTGCTCCGTTTTATGGCTATCCGTGATGAGAATGAACTGAAGATTTCAAGAAGGATTGCCTCCATCTGGGTTATCATTTCCATGGCAATTGCCGTATTCATCGGAATTATCGGCTACAGTGTATCCCTGACCGGTAAAATCCCCATGCTGGAAACCAGCTCTGATGCTGAGACTGTCATCATGAAGATGGCACACCTCATGAGTGAGCATCATGTGATTCTTGCCTTGATAGCCGGTGTGATCCTTGCCGGAATCCTGGCCGCCACCATGTCCACTGCTGACTCCCAGCTTCTGGCAGCATCTTCCAGTGTATCCCAGGATCTGCTGACGGATTTCTTCGGCATTGATCTGGACCAGAAAAAGACAATGATCGTTGCCAGAGGTACTGTTATTGCCATCGCACTGATTGCCCTGATTCTGGCCTGGAATCCTGACAGTTCCGTCTTCAGAGTCGTATCCTTTGCCTGGGCAGGATTTGGAGCAACCTTTGGCCCATGTATGCTTCTCTCCCTTTTCTGGAGGAGATCCAACAAATATGGTGCGATCGCAGGTATGGCAGCAGGCGGAATCATGATCTTCGTATGGAAATTCGTCATAGCACCTATGGGCGGCATTTTTGCCATCTATGAGCTGCTGCCCGCTTTCATTGTCTGTCTCATTGTCAATGTCATTGTCAGTCTTGTGACACCGGAGCCCGGCAATACGATTACCAGTATTTACGATGAAGTTTTAAAATAAGTTATTCATAAACTTAAAAAGGCAGGTTACCCTCGCATTTCTTATGAGGGTTTCCTGCCTTTTACTTTATCCTATAGACATACTTTTACTTCAGAAAATAATTTTTCAGTTCTTCCATGGTATCAACCACAGCGACTGCTCCATGATCCAGCATATCCCGCTTTTTACCGTATCCCCAGCTTACACCAAGGCAAGGAATCGAGAAAGATGCCGCACCATCAACATCATAGATAGTATCTCCCACCATGACAGGATCTTCCACCTGATAATGCTCCAGCAGAAAGGCCAGTACATCGTGTTTGGTTTCCCGTTCATGGGACATGGTGGCTCCGCAGATTCCGTTGAAATAATCTGTCATTTTGAAGCGTTTCAGCACATGCATGGTCATCTGCTCCGGTTTTGATGTGGCCACATAGAGTGGATAGCCGGCTTTTTTCAAAGCCGCCAGAGTTTCATGAATCCCAGGGTAGGGTTCATTTTCATCGACGCCGATTCGGATATATCTCTCCCGGAAATATCTGATTGCTTCTTCCACCTTGTCTTTTGGAACATTTAATTGCGGAAAAGTCATACCAAGAGGCGGACCCACGCAGCTGAGAAGTTTGCTGCTGTCCTTCAGTTCTATACCAAGCTTGTCCAGAGCGTACTTCGCAGAACGCATGATGCCGGGACCGGAATCAGTCAAAGTACCATCAAGATCAAATATAATTGCTTTGGCCATCACAGTTCCTCCCAAAAAACAGGGGATGCCGCCTTAATCCTGACGTTTAATCAAAATTCTTGGAGCTGTTTTTAAGGATAACATCGTGGCTGCCGCCCTCTACGATGGACGTGGAGGACACCACAGTCAGTCTGGCCTTCTCCTGCAGTTCAGAGATGGAGAGGGCTCCACAGTTGCACATGGTGGATTTCACCTTATAGAGGGTATTCTGGACTCCTTCTGCCAATGGTCCCGCATAGGGAACATAGCTGTCCACACCTTCTTCAAAACTCAACTTACCGGCTCCGCCCAGGTCGTAACGCTGCCAGTTGCGGGCGCGGTTGGATCCTTCACCCCAGTACTCTTTTACATAGTTTCCATTGATGAAAAGCTTGTTTGTAGGGCTCTCATCAAATCTGGCAAAATATCTTCCCAGCATCACAAAATCTGCACCCATAGCCAATGCAAGAGTAATATGATAATCGTATACGATGCCGCCATCAGAACAGATAGGAATATAGATTCCGGTTTTCTTGAAATATTCATCTCTGGCAGCAGCCACTTCCTTCACTGCTGTGGCCTGGCCTCGTCCGATTCCCTTGGTTTCACGGGTAATACAGATGGATCCACCGCCGATACCGATTTTGACAAAGTCTGCTCCTGCCTCCGCGAGGAAATTAAACCCGTCGCGGTCCACCACGTTGCCGGCGCCGACCTTGACACTGTCACCGTACTTCTCACGGATCCAGGCAATGGTCCTGCTCTGCCACTCGCTGTAACCCTCCGAGGAATCGATACACAGAACATCCGCTCCGGCCTCCACCAGTTTGGGAACACGTTCCTCATAGTCCCTGGTGTTGATGCCTGCACCCACCACATAACTCTTGTGGGCATCGAGGAGCTCATTGACATTCTCCTTATGGCTGTCATAATCCTTGCGGAAAACAATATACTGAAGCTCTCCCGCGTCATTCAGGAGAGGGAGCGTATTGATCTTATTATCCCAGATAATATCATTGCAGTCATGAAGACTGGTGGTTGCAGGCGCCGTGATCAGTTTATCAAGGGGAGTCATGAACTCTGTCACTTTAAGATCCAGTGACATCCTCGATAATCTGTAATCTCTCGAAGCCACAATACCCAGAAGCTTTCCGTGGGCTGTTCCGTCCTCTGTAATAGCCACCGTGGAATGTCCGGTCTTCTTTTTGAGTTCCAGGATATCTGCCAGAGTCGCCTCCGGACCCAAATTGGAATCACTGGTCACAAAACCTTTTTTATAATCTTTGACCTTTCTGATCATGGCTGCTTCCTGGTCTGCACTCTGAGAGCCATAGATGAAGGATACGCCGCCTTCTCTGGCCAGGGCTACTGCCAGTTCCGGTCCGGATACGGACTGCATGATGGCAGAAACCATGGGGATGTTCATAGTAAAGGGACACTCTTCCTGCCCTTTCTTATATTTCACCAGAGGGGTTCTGAGATTGACTTCTGTGGGTATGCATTGTGCTGATGAATAGCCAGGAACCAAAAGATATTCCCCGAAAGTGCGGGAAGGTTCTGTATAATAGTATGCCATCGTTTTCTCCTCCTGTAGTCTGAATGATTACCGTGTATCCTTTAAAATGCTTTACGCAGTATAAAACGATAAAATAACAGAGATTTTTCCTTATGTTCATTTATCCTGTTATCATATAAATATAGCAAAAAATCAGAGCGAAATTCAATAGTCAAAATTTGACGAATTCTGCTCTGATTTTCTTTTGATTTCTGTCATACTGTCAGACCCGGTCAGGATTCCTGGAATTTATGAATCCTGATTGGTCAGCTTTAAGATCACTTTAACCGGAGGTTTCACTCCATTGGCAAAGGTCTGTCCATCTTCCATTTTACCCACGATGGAACCATAGTGAGTTGGTATGGCAATTTTGGGACTGATCAGGTTGATGAATTTGGCTGCATCCGAGGCATTCATGGTGTAGGTTCCTCCCACCGGAACCAGGGCGATGTCACAGGACACCTTCTTATTATCAGCGTTGGCATCCGTATCCCCGGCAATATAGTAACGGCATCCATTCATAAAGATGATGTAGCCAACCCACTTATTCCTTTTAGGATGGAAAGGCTTCAGATTATTGTAAGCCGCCACAGCCTCAATGGGGACGCCGCAGACTTCCACCCTTTCTCCGGGCCGGACAGTCAGGATATGTTCCTGGGCAATTCCCGCCTGCTCTGCCATGCTTCTCATCTTTTCCGGAACCACCAGGAATGTATTCTTATTGGATACTTTCTGGACATCCTCCGGTGAAAAATGATCATAATGGTCATGGGTAATCAGTACGATATCTGCGTCATGGTAGACTCGGCGGATCTCCAGGGGATCAATATATACAATCCTCTCCCCCTGGATCCGAATACTGCTGTGAGTGTTTATTGCTACGGCATCAACCGCTTCCACATTGACTCCATTGATCAAATAATCTGACATTGTCATCCCTCCTGACTTCGGCGAAGTAAGTTTCCGCATTTAGGGCAGTATGTGAAATCTTCCCTGGTGCGGTATCCGCAATGGTCACAAATATATTCTGGTGGCATATATTCAAAAGATCTGTTATCCGTGCTGTGAAGGTCTCCGGGTGTGAGGGTGATCTCCTCCCCTCTCTCGAGACATCTTCCCAGCTCCGGATCAACTTCAAAGATAGTCTGGCAGCAGCTGGATCTGGCATAGTATTTTTTATTCCATTTAAAACAGGGGATAAAAAACAGCAGCAACTGAGTAAATGTCATGAAAAACTCCAGTCGGCCGTAGGAGCCGCAGCGGCTGCAGATATTCATGGATATGGTCCCCAGATCCTTTCGTCCACTTGTCAAACCAATGATAAAAAACATGATTCATTACTCCCCTGCCATCCGGCAGCTTGAATCTCTGACGCAGGATTCTCGTGATTTCAATCATGAGAGGAATGCGCAGGATTGATAATACAAGGATGTCTTGTGTGTTTCTATATCTGTTAATAGTATTCAACCCGGAAATCCCGTTCATTATTTTTCAGGGGGATATCTATTCTGTCAAGACCTGTGACTTTCAAAAACCGCCCCTTGGATATACTTTGGATCATTTTGGTGATGGCTTCCCGGTCTCCCTGGACTTCCATCTCCACACTGCCGTCATAATTATTTTTAACCCAGCCGGTCAGATCAAGATCCAAAGCGGTGTATCTGGCCCGATAACGAAAGCCTACGCCCTGGACTCTTCCGTAAAATGTGATTCTCTGCCTGATCATATGACTCCTCCTCTATCCTATAGTCATTGTACCAATAATCTGTCTTTTCTTCCAGCTTTATATGTGTTTTAATCTATGATTATATTTAACAAACCTTCAGGCAGATATAATCAATAAATTGAAAAAAACCCCCTTTCTAAGCCAGGTTAAATCACCAAAGCCACTGAAGGGGGATTCCAATCTCTATCCTATTATGTCATTAATAGTTTCTTTCCTTCATTCATGGAAATATCTCGATGAAGACACGTATATTCCAGCTAAGTTTGTTCACAGATCTGCCATTTTAAGGATATCATCTATTTTCTATATTTCACAGCAAAAAGAATCCCTGAAATCAGGATCATAAAAGATGCACCCAGAAGAATCCAGACATTTTTATTGATTTCACTCAACGATACTAAATCTTTTGATGTCTTTTCTTCATTTTCCTGGCTGGATATGTCTTCCGTATTACCGGAAGAATCCTGAGACATCATGCCCTGGCCGCCTTTTTTCGGGGGTGCTTGTCCCATCTCGCCTGGTTTGGCAGCATTTTTATCGCCGTTCTGCATCATTCCCTCATTGACAGTACTGCCCTCAGACACAGCTGTGGAGTCCAACGTCAGTTCAGCACTGTATTCACTACAGACAATGGTATAGGTTTTATTTACCTTTAACTCCGGTGCGCTGAAGGACACGGAGGAATAGCTGCATTCCGGAGTATAGGAGATGATTTCCTCGCCGTCTGCATCCAGCAGTCGGAACAGGGTCCCGGACGGCATTGTCTCTTCAAGATTATAAAGCACCGCGCATTGTGTGCTCTTTGAACTGAATTCTTCCGCCATGCCGGATCCTCCGAAGGCAAGAACAGTACCACCAGTGACAATGCATTCGCCGCCATTCTCGCTGCCATAGTCGATTGCAGAGTTGCTGCCTTCTCCAAGAAGACTGATATGAATCTCTCCGCCATCAATATAGATATTACCGTTGGAGTCAAGTCCGTCAGCATCCTGCCCGGTCTCGTTGATGATTGTGAGGGTACCGCCGCTGATTCGTATATAAGTCTCTTCCTCTTCGGCATCAGAAGAATCTGCCTTCTGCTTTCCCTCATCTTTTTCCTGAAGCTTGCTGTCTGTCTGTTCACCCAGGTTGCTGTTTTGTGTTTTATCACCGGATTCATTCTTTGTTTCGGAACTTACTGTGGGACTATTCTGACCCTTCATAATCTGAGAAGATGTGTTTTGACTGTTGTTCTCTCTTATACTCTCCGAATTCATTTGGTCAGGATGAGGACCAGGCTGGCCTCCCATTTCACCGAATCCCATACTGCTTCCGCCGTTGGCATTGATTCCGTCATCACTGGGACAGATTGTAATGTCACCTCCAGCGATATTGACGGTTACCGCTTCCAGCCCTTCACAGCAGGAAGGGACAAGAATCGTGCCGCTTTCTATGTACAGCTCGTCGTCACTGTGGATACCGTCATCACCTGCGTCAATAGTCAATGCTGCTTTTGCATAGCGGAAACTGTCGTTGACATGGATACCATCTTTTGGTGCGGTGATTGAGATATTACCTCCCGTGATTACAAGAGAATCGTTAACATCAATTCCGAATTTATATTCTGCTTTGATCGTCAGGCTGCCGCTTCCATTGATGGTAAGATCATCGTGTGAAAAAATCGTGCCGCCGGTATTGTCTGAAAGTGCATCTTCTGAATAGCTGCTGCCACTGGTCAATACATTTTCAGTACCTTCTGCCAGGGTCAAAAATACCTTGTCCGCCTGATTGACTCTAATAGCTGCATCATCGGAGCAGTTTACATTCACTCCCTTCAACCGTATCCAGATTTTAGAGGAGTCGCTGGCATCCACAATAATTTTCCCGTCTTTTCTCGTGCCGGAAATGACATACCAGCCACTGTTTGAAATCACAAGATCACCGTTCAGAAAGTAAGCACCGTTACCTTTGATTTCCCCTTCGTTATCGCTGAGGGTGATATAAGTTGTATACGCATTATCTGTCCAATCGCCGTCCAGATCATTTGCAGTAAAATACGTGCTTCCCTGATAGGACTCGGCATCTTCATCTGTTATCGCTTTGATTCCAAACTTTTCCCCGTTCATGAATGCCAGGGGCGCCAAAAGCGTCAGTACCAGCACAACAATGCATATTTTGTCGATGTTTTTGTGGGTAGACAAATAATCTCCCCCTTATCCCATATAATCGCCGTTATAGCTTACCAGCACCGCATTCTGTATACCGGGAAGATCCGCCAGAACATTGATAAAGTCAGTGTTGTCATCATTAAGCCTTACTTCGAGGTTCAGTTCCACGCTGCCTTTGCGAACGGTCTTACTCTTTACAGTGCATTTCTTTGTATTCTGCGCAAGATAGTCAGTGGCAGACTTCTCACTCTCACTGCTTTCACAGGCCAAAACCACGATGAATGGGTTGGAACTGTCCTTATGATTGGCGAACACCAGCAGGGTTAACCCAATCATAACACTGCCGAATACCGCCAGAGGAATGAGGCCGGCTGCCAGGACAATGCCAACAGCAATGGCCCAGAAAAGGAAGGCAATATCCATAGGTTCTTTGATTGCTGTTCGGAAACGAACGATAGACAAAGCACCGACCATACCAAGAGACAGGACGACGTTGCTTGTTACCGCCAGAATAACGAGGGTGGTGATCATCGTCAGCGCAATCAGCGTCACCCCGAAAGAAGAAGAATACATAACGCCCGCGTAGGTCTTCTTGTAGATAAAAAAGATAAACAAACCCACCCCAAAGGCCAGAACCAGTGCAAGCACCATATCCAGGATGCTTACACTTGTTACATTTTCCAGAAAACTTGACTTGAAAACATCTGAGAATGACATAAAACGATCTCCTTTACTTGATCAGCCGTACACACGGCACTGTGCATATTTGGAAAAAGAACTAACCCGCCGGTCCGGCAGGGAAACAATATCTCTGATGATGGACGGTAGAAATGCATCCCACTTGACTTCCATCAGAATGGGGGCATCTCCTGCCGGGATTGTGATAGCCTCAGGATTTAGAAAATCTGTGCAGTTCATCCCGGTACGTATATCATAATCCAGTGTGACACGGACATTTCCCGGACGGAAGACAAAGGGTTCTCTTGTGTAATCCACAATGGTCTTCGGCCGCATTCCCTGATACTGTATCTTACAGTACAACTCCTGCAGAAGCGGCTGGTCAGAGGTCAGCATCCAGTCGAGCCTTCCTTTCGTAATCTTCTCTGTCTCTTCCACGCTGAGATTCGCAGTAAACTTGATACCTAAACCATTCCGTTTGCTCTTCTTTTCCAAACGGATCAGAGATGGATCCCGGTTGTACATACGGATTCTGAATTTCTCCCGCATGTTTACACCATCGATTTTCTCTCTCAGCGCTTTGTCATCAAGATTATCAAAGTACAGACTGCGAATTAGATACTTGCCGTCCACAGCGTGCGGATCGCTCTCCATGATGGTCCGAAGCCGCTGACGTAGTGTCAGAAGGTCGGTTTTGTTCAGCACATATTTCCATTCGTGACGATATTGACTGCCTATACTGCTCCTCTCCTTTCTTTTTTCCCATTCAATCTCTGACGCAGGATTCTCGTGATTTCAATCATGAGAGGAATGCGCAAGGATTATCTTCTCTCAGACATGGGTTTCAGTTTTTGCATAGTATTATAATTACTCTTAAAGATTGAAGAAAGTTTGTTTAAGATTTGAAGAAAGTATGAAGCGAGTCGTCTTCACCTTTAGATTTTATTTCATCCTTTTATGGAAAATATGCTATACTATAGACAATCATAAGAGGTTTCAATCAAAACTGAAAGGAGGACCATCATATGAATTATTTAAAAAGAATCGAAGAGAGAAAATCTATTCGTGAATTTAAAAACAGAGATGTCAGCGAGGAAGTATTAAAGGCCGTCAGCGAGTATTATGACAACGATATTAAGCGCCTGATTCCTGAAATAGAGACCGAACTCATCGTCATGTCTGATGATGCCAGGAAAGGGCTGGAAGGTGTTTCCGGCTACCTGGGAAAAACTTTTGGTGCTCCGGTTTACCTGATCCTTCTTTCGGAGGCCAAAGACTATTATCTGATCAACGCCGGTTATATGGGTGAGGACCTCTGTCTGAAACTGACGGAACTTGAGCTGGCCCACTGCTGGTTAACCTTTGATGACAGTGATGCTGTCAAAAAAGCACTTTCCATTGACAGTGACAAGGCCGTCGCCGCCATCATTGCCTGTGGTTACGGCAAGCAGGAGAGCCAGGGAAAGAGAGTGGATATTCTGACCCCTTCCTTTGCGATCTTCAAAAAGCGTAAAGGGCATATTGCACCTAAGATAGCCCAGGAGTCGCTGGTTTATCTCAACAGATGGGACAATCCCGTAAACTGGGATGACTACAGTGTAGATCCTACACTGGATAAGGCATTTTATGCGGCAAGCCTGGCTCCCAGCTTTCTGAACAAACAGCCCTACCGATACATCCTTCAGGGGCACAGAGTACTGCTCGTCTCTCAGCCGGAAAACATGACCAATGATATCGACAGGCAGCTGAACCTGGGCGCCACCATGCTCAATTTCGCAGCGATTGCCAACACACAGTTCGATTCAGACTGGTCGGTGGGAAAACCGTCTGACCTTAAAGGGCTTAAACTCCCCAAGGGCTGCTCAGTAGTGGCAGAATACGTTCTGAAATAAACTGTTTTTATAAAACCCGGACGCAAAAGAAAGCCGTACTTCCAGCAGGAAGTACGGCTTTTGTTCGTCATGACAGGGTTGTCGTTTTAAAGCAGATCTGAGACCTGAGATATGATTATTCTCCTTTGTCAAAATATGCTGTGAGCATAACTTCGACAACTTCCTCGATGGAAGGCTGTCTCGGGTTCTCCGGCATACCGGTATCTGTCATAGCGTTCTCGGCGATCGCTACCGCATCATCCGGATTGAAATCAGTATCGGAGAGTTTCGGAATCTTGATGACCTTCTCCAGCTCCTCAACAAAGAGGATCGCACACATGGCTGCCTGCTCTGTGGTCATGTTTCCGGTGTTGAAACCGAGGGCCCGGGCAACATCTGCATAACGGTCAGCACAGGAGCTCATGTTAAAGCGCATGACATAAGGAAGCATGATCGCATTCGCCACACCATGAGGAGTGTCATAGAAACCGCCAAGCTGATGGGCTATGGCATGAACCATACCAAGTCCGGCATTAGAGAATGCCAGGCCGCCCATATACTGAGCCCAGCACATCTGGGTCCGGGCCTCCATATCGGAACCGTCTGCTACGGCCCGGGCAAGATACTTGCCGATCAGGCGGATCGCTTCCAGCGCGATTCCGTCTGTAAAAGGACATCTTGACTTGGCAACATAAGCTTCCAGAGCATGGGTTAAGGCATCCATTCCCGTTGCAGCAGTCAGTGACGGCGGCATATGGATCATCATGGACGGATCATTGATGGCAAGGTATGCCACCGAATTACTGTCCACACAAAGCATCTTGCTTCTGCGAACCTGGTCTGTGATAACAAATGCTCTTGTCGCCTCAGAACCTGTTCCAGCAGTGGTATTCACCGCAATCAGCGGCTGACCCTTCTTCTCGGACAGTTCCAGTCCGTTGTAATCTTCCACCGTTCCTCCGTTTGTCACCAGAATACTTACTCCCTTGGCAACGTCGATGGGTGATCCGCCTCCGACTCCAATGATAAAATCACAGCCCTCATTATCATATACAGCCTTCGCCGCATTTACGATGGCAACCGTTGGATTGGGCTTTACATCAGAGTACATAGCATAGGGCATGGAAACTCTATCTAATACGTCAGTAACCATCTTAACAGTGCCGATTTTTACTAAACCGGGATCAGTTACGATCAACGCCTTTGTTCCCCCAAACGCTTCAATGTGGCGGGGAATTTCATTAATACATCCTTCGCCGATGATCAGATGCACCGGCTGGTATAATTCTTTAAAAGCCATTCTTTACCTCTCCCCTGAACAATACACTTATAGTTATTTCATATTTTATCATTTTTTGCAGTCTTTTAGGTGTATTTTTTTTGCCTATTTATCGTAATATTTTATAGCAAACCCAAAACCCCCGCGAGAACACAGGAGATATACTCTCTGTTCAGATCAGATCATATTTTTCAATATCGACGACAGTCCTGCCCAGGGAATAGAAGGAAATTCCATCAATCTGTTCCGGAGTGAGCATGGTGGAAGTGATGACTTCCTCTCCGTCATTGATGAATATTTCCACGGAATATTTATCCATGAGAATGCGAAAACGTATTTCTTCTGAAGGATGATCCATCTGCAGTCTGCGGGGAGGCAGCATGTCAGGTCCATGGCCGGAATTGGTCCGGTCATATGTCACAGTCCCTGAGACAGGCTCATAGACCAGAACAGTACTGAAGTTTTCTCCCTCCGCCAGCCTGATTTCAAACCTATCATAGCTGCCTGGTGACTCAGGCTGTACCTTCACCTGAAGATCCAGGACTCTTCCGTGGACCTCAGGCAGGGACATACGACCGCTCATGGTAAGACCGTTGAGTTGATAACCATTACACCTTAGAGACTCGATCTCCCGAACCGGTCTCTGAATCAGCCGGCCATCCCTCTCAGACAGTTCTCTGGGAAGGGTCATCATCCCAAACCAGGACCGGTCGTCCTCTTTCCGGTCTCCGGTATTCTCCCAGGCCTGCATCCAGGCAATCATGATTTTTCTTCCATCCGGGGCATCCATGGTCTGGCTGGCATAGAAGTCATATCCTCTGTCAATGGGACGAGCCTCTCCTTTTTGGAACTGATGCGTTTTCCTGTCGTAAGTGCCGCTGATCACCACATTGCCATGTACATTCTGGTTGCCGGCCTGGCCGCACATTTCCTGAGGAGACACCAGCAGAAAAGCTTTGTCATTGATCAAAAAGAAGTCCGGACATTCCCACATACTTCCTATGCCGCCATCATTCACAGCCAGTGTAGAATCATAAGTCCAATGCAGGCCATCAGGACTGCTGAACATAAGAATCTGACCCTGTCCTTCCAGGCCGCGGCTTCCAATAATCACATAATAGCATTGGTCTTCCTGGTCCCACCATATTTTGGGGTCTCTGAAATCAAGATCACTTGCCCCCTGGGGAAGGTCAGCCGAATCGATGACCGGATTACCATCATATTTCTGATAGTTCAATCCATCTCCAAAAGCAAGGCACTGTACCTGTCGGATCTTTCCCGGTTCTCTATTACTATCTTTATCAGAGAGTGTTTCCGGCTGTCTTCCTGTATAGATGAGCATCTGCCGCCCATCTTTCATTTCTATGGCACTGCCCGACCAGCAGCCTTCCAGATCATAGGCATGATCCGGAGCCAGAACTGCCGGAAGATGTTCCCAGTGAAGCAGGTCAGAGGACTTCAGGTGGCCCCAGTGCATAGGCCCCCACTGCTTTTCGTAGGGATAATACTGATAGAACAGATGATACTCTCCTTTGTAATAAGAAAAGCCATTGGGATCATTCATCCAGCCCACTCTGGGGGCTGCATGGTAGGCAGGTCTGTCCGCCTTCAGATTATCTCCCTCCAGCTCGTCCATCAGACATTCATAGACTCTCGCTTTCAGTAAATTCTTCTCACTCATATCTCATACCAATAAGACAGCAGCCGCTCTTCACAGACCAAACGCTGTCAGGATCCTTTCTATATGATCATTTTATCATTCGACAGGAAATAAACTATTTTTATTATAAGATAGATAAGCACGGGTGTCAAAATCAGATTAGTTTAATAAAGTGCCGCGCAAGCGATAGGAAATGCAAAGCAAGTACCTATAATACAAAAAACCAGCCGGAATTCTAAGAATTCCGACTGGTCAGCAAATTCGATTATCATAAACTTATTTTCTGTTGAAGGTCCACTGGAGCATCTCTTTAGCCGCACAATACTTGTCTGCGACACACACCAGAAGACTCTCCTTGCAGCGGGGCAGATGTGTAATATTCAGCGGCCACATATGGGAGTAAATAATATTACACTCTTTATCTGTCAGGTCATAGATCTCTGAGGCATTATCCAGTGCAATCTGTGCATGACCTGTTCCATGCTGGTAGGCCCCCACATCTTCATTTTTAAAATCATACAGATAATAATCATGGAGCATGCTTCCCCGGACCAGCTCTTCCTCACTGATCTTAAGATTGAGCTGCTTTGCAATTTTACCTGCGGTTCTTGTCACGTGGAGACAATGATCCAGAGTAGAAGTCGCTCCATGCTGACTGTATTTCTCCAGTTCAAGGACATCTTTGTCCCGCATCATATCTTCCAAAGCTTTCTCATATAATACTTCGTTCATTTTTATTACCTCTGCTGCATAGTTTTTCTCAATGGGAACAGAAAAGGGTCAAAACAAATATTCCCTTTTCCCGAATATTCCTGCTGTTCAGAAAGAAAATACGACAGCAGCATCTGTTTGTCAATATATGAGACTCTTAAGAATTTATGTATCCTTACGGTCCTGCCCAGGATATCTGACAAGATTCTTAAGAAGCGCTTTCTATATAAAAATATTCAGGACGCTATCAGCAAAGATCTTTGGGGAGAATATCATATTTAGTGACGTTCAGGAAAGTACTTCTGCCTCCCCTGGAGAAGAACTCTATGCCCTGGTCTTCCTGATCCGGATAGACATTGGCTGTGATCACATGGCGCCCGTCGTTGACAAAAACCTCCACAGATGAGACATCCAGGAAGAGCTGCAGTTTGATCTCTTTTCCGAACTCTTCCTCATCGAGATCACAGGTCCTTATGTCTGTATTCTCCTCTGACCCGGTAATCGGGATTCCTGACTTACTTCTGTCCACAATGATGGCCTTCTGATCCTGGTCATAAAAGATTACCGTCTCGTGTTCCTGGCCTTTAAAGATCTTAACGCCTGTCTGCACAGCATTTCCGGGATCAATAGACAGAGAGAGCTCCATACTGTTTCCGCTGAGGTCAGCCAGAGATACATTCCCATGATCCAGGGACAGACTGGGCAGACTTATTTTATTGTGGCGATGCCCAAGTAGTTCCCGGACCGGTGTCTGGTAAAGATGCCCCTCTTTCCAGGATAATTCCCTGGGAAGGGTGTAGGTTCCCACCCAATGATCTTCCTGGGTCGGATAAGTCCTGTCCCACATTTCCTTCCAGGCGATCATGATCTTTCTGCCGTCAGGAGTCTTCCATACCTGTGGTGCATAAAAGTCAAAACCTGCATCAAGCTCTCTGATGTCCTCAAGCCAGAATCGGCCTGTCTCAAAATCCAGCTCTCCTGCCATATAAAGACAGGAATGAACATTCTCATAATCATTGCCGATCTGAGGAAGCATCTGGGGGCTTGCCAGAAGAATCTCCTGACCATCCACTTCCAGGTAGTCCGGACATTCGTAAACGCCATCCAGGGTAAAATAAGCTTCATCAAAACCATCCTGGGGCAGGAGCAGCTTACCGATATATTCCCAGTTCAGAAGGTCCCGGGATCGGAAAAGAATGATATTTCCAAAGCCCAGCACCTCCAGTTCCCCACCTAGGACAGCGAGATCAGAGGGAGAGATAACCGGACTGTGCACTGCCTCTTTGGTCAGCGGTTCCATTCTGTCTTCGGCTTCATCCTGATGCTCCTGGGCGGCATTCAGCACTGCCTTATCCACTTCCACCAGGAAATCCTCCACCTTATCTATAATCTCTTCCTCACTGAGGTGACTCAGTCCGACACCGTTCTCAAGGGCTTTATTCAGATGATGAACCGCCTCGCTGGTCAACTCTCCCAATTCTGATTCCAGATGTCGTACTGCCTCGCTGGAAAGATCGTCCCCTGCAGAAAAGTTTCTGATGAAAGGGGACGCGGAGACTGGTTTTTTGGCCGCATCTGCTTTGATACTTTCTGCAGCCCGCTGAACAGCAGCAGCCAAGCTTCTTTCTGCGC
Source organism: Anaerobutyricum sp. (assembly GCA_045112755.1). GTDB lineage: Bacteria > Bacillota > Clostridia > Lachnospirales > Lachnospiraceae > Anaerobutyricum. The sequence continues at coordinate 10,884 of JBGUIF010000186.1, read as the reverse complement.
TTTTGTTCACCGCATCATCAGTCCTGGTTTCTGCGGTCTTTCCCGAAACTTTTCCTTTTTGTATTATCTTCTTTGCTTTTCTTTTCTTGTTGCCGGAAGGATTAATCTCCGCTAAAAGCTGTTCCTGCTTTTCCCGCAGCTGTTTTACCAAATCCCGATAACGTTCACTGATGACTCTGGTGCCTGCCAGACAGTAGTACCAGCCGTCCTTCTCAAAAATCTTGGGATCCCGAAAATCTCTGGTGGAGACTTCGTCAGAAAGCTGTTCTGCGGTCAGAATGGGATTCTTTTTCAGCTTGGAAAAATGAATCCCGTCTTTCGATACTGCCAGACACTGTCTCTGCCGATCCGGCTGGGCAGCGGTGTACATCAGATAAAGCATTCCATCTTTCACCACTGCATTTCCCGAACAGCATCCGCAGATTGCCTCATAGTCCTCATTGGGAATCAAAGCGACAGGCAAGTGTTCCCAGTTTAAAAAATCTTTTGTTGCCATATGGCCCCAATGCATAGGCCCCCACTTGGCATCATGGGGATAGTGCTGATAAAAGAGGTGGGCCTTCCCTCCATAAAAAATCATTCCATTTGGGTCATTGGACCAGCCTGAAGGTACATTTGCGTGATATTTTTGCTTGTAGCGATTGCAAACCTTCTTATCCATAATCAGTTACCCTTTCCTTAAAAAATTGTTGATAGAATATGACATTCTAAATCATTTTACAGGAAATAAACCACACATTCAATCGGAATAAGTACTAAATTTTAATTTTATTTATTATTATTATATACATTAGACCGCACATTATTCTTTTCTCCTTCATGACATCTTATCCCTTCCTGATTTTGTGCATTATTGACAATCTGACTAATCAGCGTTATTATAATAATTAAATATAGTTTCTAAAACCACATTATATGTTTGTTAAGAAAGGAACATATGTAGATAGTTATGAAATATAAAATTGTCGCTGATTCCTCTTCCAATATATTATCAATGGATTTTGAAAACTTTATATCCGTTCCCATGCATATACAGGTAGGCGAGAGACATTTTTCCGATGATCCTTCCCTGGATATCGAAGATATGCTTGCCACACTTAAGGCCCATAAGGGCAAATCTCATACCGCATGCCCCGGACCCGGCGACTGGCTCGAAGCTTTCGGTGACGCTGACAGGATCTTCTGTGTTACCATCACCAGCGGCCTCTCGGGATCCTATGTCTCTGCCAAGGTGGCTAAGGAAATCTATGAATCGGATCATCCTGATCGCAAAATTCTGATTATAGACAGTCTTTCAGCCGGACCAGAACCAGCCCTGCTGGTCCTTAAGCTGAGGGAAATGATAGAGGAGGGGCTGGATCATCTCACCATCGGCCATCGTATTCTTGAATATCAAAAGAGGACCCACCTTTGTTTTATGCTCTCTTCAGTCCATAATCTGGCCATGAACGGCAGGGTAAATCCACTGCTGGCAAAAGGGATTGGCATCATGAAGATCCGTCTGGTGGGAAAAGCCAGTGACGTGGGGGAACTGGAAGTGCTCCACAAGGTCAGAGGGGATAAAAAAGCCTTCCAGACCATCATTCTTCATATGAATGATGAGGGTTATCAGGGCGGCCGTATCATTATCGCCCATGACCAATGTCTGCAGGGTGCAGAAGATCTGGCTGAATCCATGCGGTCTATGCTGGGAGCCAGGGATATCAGAATTATGCCCACCACTGGTCTTTGCAGTTATTATGCAGAACCGGGTTCTCTGATGATTGGTTTTGAATCTGAATAGTATACCCAAAGTCGGGCACCATTGAAATGAATCCTCATAGGGTCGTTCATCCCGATGAACAGGCAAAAAAAGGACGTGAACAGTTGTCATTTTATGTTCACGTCCTTTATTGATTTTATTGATTGGTTTTCAGGCTTTCTGTGTCTGTTTTACAAAATCTGCAGCACCGTGTTTACACCATGGGCAGATAAAGTCAGCCGGAATCTGCTCTCCTTCATAGACATAGCCGCAAATCTGGCACACCCAGACAGTTTTTTCCGTTTTAGCAGGCTGGGGCGCCGGTTTGATATTGGTCTGGTAATAGGTGTAGGTGGTGGATGCATCCTCCGACAGAACCTCACCGTCTGTCACATCGGCAATGAACATAGTATGGGTTCCAAGATCAAGGGTCTGTACTACTTTTGCACTGAGGTAGGCATTAGTTCCCTCGGTAATATAATAAATACCGTTCCCGGCTCTTTTGGCTGCCTTGTAATCCGCAAATTTATCCACATCCCGCCCGGACTGGAATCCAAAATGTTTAAAGGTGTCAAAAACTGCTTTTTCAGAAAGGATCGATACATTGAACTCCCCTGTATGGAGTATCATGTCATGGGTATAATTGGTCTTGTTTACCGCCAGGGAAATCCGGTTTGGGTCACTGGTAACCTGCGCAGCTGTGTTGGTGATACAGCCATTATCCTTGGTCCCTTCTTTTGCAGTTACAACAAACAGTCCATATGTCAGTTTAAACATAGACTTCGGATCCATGATAAAGCCCCCTTTTCACATAACAATAAAGATAATAGTTGTTATTTACTATATCATATTATACTATAAATGATTGAAATTATCACTAAGAAATCAATGATAACTCTATGGTTTTTTTACATCATTTTTAACGTTTCAATACCGTAACCTGCATCCTCCAGCAGGGAAACAGCCCTGTTGTAATCCTCTTCCTTGACAAAAACGTAATCTGTATTAAAAGTAGAAATGACAAAGATACCAATCCTGTGGTCAGCAAGAATCTTTGCTATGGGCGCCAGGATACCAATGAGAGAAAACTCCAGAATGTCCTTGATGCGGAAACCTCTCCATCCATCTTCTCTCTCCAAAGTCTGGACGGGAATCTGATCTGTCGGACACACCAGTGAGTACTCTTCCTTTGTCTTCCCGGTAAAAAAATAGTCCTGTGCCAGGGGAATCTCCTGTTCTGCCTCAATCTTACACACACTGAAATTCCAGGGAAGCAGCTGAAGTATCAGGCCTTCTCCAACATTGTTCGAAGATCCGGGATCTGCAGCAGAAGATCTCCCCAGATATCTTGAAAGAATTCCTTTTGTACTATCCATAGGCAGCAGATCACCCAGGTTTTCCAATTCTCTGGCGGTCACAACCTTAGCCCAGGATTCATAGATTAATTCTTCTATATTGCTCTCCCCCTCAGCCAGAAGATTACTTATAGAGATCAGGCTGCTTTTTTTATAGATTGCTCCCAGCATGAGGATATGGCCATCAAAATTCTGAGGAAGAATCATATCCACCCCCTGCTCATCAAAAGAAGCCAGTTTCTGCATATATTTCATACCAGCCTGAGCAAATTCCGGCGTGGTAATAAAGACCATTTCTTCCGAAGCTTTTTCCACTGTATCAAACAGAACTCTCATGAGGTCCTTTTCTTCATATTTTCCCAAATCCAGCGTAATAAAATCAATCTTTTTGTCTGTCACCTTCATAGTCTGTACCTCCTGGTTTCACTTCAGATCATCCAAAGACAGTATTATGCGTTTTACGCATATTATATCATGCAGTTATGATATTTTATACTATTTATTTGATGATACTATCCTGCTATGATCTATTATTATATCAAAAAAACGGATTCTTGTTCAGAATCCGTTTTTTATAGGATCAGTCAGAATTGACTTGCCTTTCTCTTAGAACACATCAATATCCACTGACATAACTTTTCCGGTTTTAGCATTGATGGTGTAGTCGTATTCCTTTTTCCCTTTTACAAACTCAATTTCATATACCTTTTTTCCATTTTCTTTGTCCATTTTAATTTTGGTAAAGGTAACCTGGGATGCTTTAAACTTAGCTTTATTTAAAGCGATTTTCTTAGCTTTTTTTACACTGATATATTTGGAGCTGGTCTTTTTTACACAGTTGATTTTATCTTTTTCGTGACTCTTAATCTTACCGTTCCCGGCATTGATATCATAATCATATTTATAGTTGCCCTTTACGAATTCAATGTCATACTCATTGTCTTTATTATCATATTCTGCTTTGATAAATTTTACTTTGGATTTCTTAAAGCCTGCATGATGCGCAGCGATGCTCTCGGCCTTGTTTTTGCTGATCTTCCTTCCAGCAGCGTTGAGGTCCTTCGCCCCAAAGAAAAAGGCAGCCATCATGATGAGAGCAGCAATAAAACCAGTCCCCAGTGCAATTCTTCTTCCTGTCATTTTCTTAATCTTATTTGTCATATTCATTCTCCTTTCTTATCATTGCGATGAAATTCTTTTTTAATGATGTGTAAGTCCATATAGTATTTACAGACCGCTGCCGGCTTTTTTTCTGCCGGCTTAAGATTACCGTGTTTCTTTCTATGGCCTTACTATATAAGGGGAAAATTAAAATAGGATTAAAAAACAAAAAGAATTTAAAAAATATTTATTGTTCAAAATAGTAAACACATAAAAAGGAATCAAACTGCCATAAAGCGAATACTGAAAGTGCTGCCCTGTCCAGGCTCACTGGTCAGCCGGATTTCTGCATCATGAAATCTGGCGATCTCCTCTACTATGGCAAGGCCCAGGCCAGTTCCGGCACCGGTTCTGGAACTGTCCACCTGATAGAACCGATGGAATATTTTATCCTGATTTTCCTGGGAAATGCCGATGCCATTGTCCTCCACTTCAAGAAGAGGTCCGTCAGAATCTGAAGTCAGCCTGACCCGAATATATCCTCCCGGGTTTCCGTAGCGGTAAGCATTGGAAATCAGATTGCCAAGCATTCTTACCAGCAGTCCCCGGTTTCCATTCACCCGGACATGATCCTCGCAGGAACACTCCAGACAAATATCCCTGGTCTTCAGCAAAGCCATGTCTTCACAGACTGACCGGACCAGTTCAGAAAAATCCAGGATCTCTTTTGTGTAAATCTCTGTTCTACGTTCCAGGCGGGAGAACATCAGAAGGTCCTCGACCATTCTGGACATCTGGCTCTCCTGTCTCTCAATGGTTTCGAGGGCCTCAATGTATTCCTCCCTTTCCCGGTCTTCCTCCAATATGTATTCGCACTCTGCCTTGATCACTGAAAGAGGTGTTCTCAGTTCATGGGATACATCAGAAGTAAACTGCTGCTCCGCACTGAAGGACTCTTCCAGTCTGCTGATCATATCATTGAAATTATCAGCAAGCTGGTGCAGTTCATCATTGCCCGGTCCCAGGTCTATCCTTTTCGAAAGATCTCTGCCTCTCCCTATATCCATGGCGGCGGTATTAATCTCATTGATAGGACTGAGAAGTCTTCCCGCAAAGATATAGCCTCCAAGAATGGCAATGAGAAGAAGTATAGGAAGCAGATACAAAGACAATCTTAAAGTGTCCGAAATCTGTGCCTGTCCCTGTTCCTCGGAAACAGCCCCTCTCAGCCAAAGGCCCTCAAGGTCCTGAGAAGCCAGCGATTTGTCATAGACATACCATATGATCCCATCATCTTTAAAACTCTGTACTTTCCCATCTTTAAAGGACACCTGACTAAGCTGCTGTACATTAGGACAGCTGCCGAAAATAAGACCGGCATTACTGTCATAGATACCGGCGTTAATTCCGTTCATTTTTTCAATAAAGTCATCATCAATCTCTATATAACCACCGGAATATTCCAGATATCTGTCATCACTGTCCTCGTCAATGCTGTCTCCATTCTTCTTGTATTCCACTTCATCAAAATTATCCTCCATCATCTGAATCAGAGAATCTTTCACAGTCTTTTGCATAACATTCCTGTAGATATAAAATACTGAGAAAAACGTAAAGAAAGAAATAAAAAGAAGAATCAGGCTGAACCAGACTGTAATTTTTAGTCGGATACTGCTCTTTCCCTTCTGCAAACCAGATTTTTCTCCTAAATACATGGTATATTCACCCCTCAGGCATTTTCACGGAGAATATAGCCCCTTCCCCGAACAGTGTGAATCAGCTTCTGTTCAAAATCCACATCGATTTTCTTCCTCAGATAACGGATATAGACGTCGACAACATTGGTGCCGCCCTCATAATCATAATTCCAGACATGGTTTTCAATTTTTTCCCGGGTAAGCACCAGCCCCTTATTGCGAAGCAGATATTCGAGGATCGCATATTCTTTTGCAGAAAGAAGGATCTCCTTCCCTGCCCGCTCTACCTTGTGATTTCTGCAGTCCATAATCAAGTCCCCGGCCTGTAGTTTGTTGTCCACCATTCCGAAAGAAGGCCTGGTCATGGCCCGGATCCTGGCCATCAGTTCCTCAAAGGAAAACGGTTTGATCAGATAATCGTTGGCCCCAAAATCAAGACCTTTGACCCTGTCTGCAATAGAATCCCTTGCAGTAAGAAGCAGCACCGGTGTTGAAATAGCGGCAGCGCGCATCTTGCGTAAAATTGTCAGACCGTCCATTCCCGGAAGCATGATATCCAGAATGATTCCATCATAAACGGTGTACTCCAGAATGTCCCAGGCCTCACTGCCATCCAGACAGCTGTCAACACTGTATCCTTCTGAGGTCAGTTTTTTCACCAAAATACGATTCAGATCTTTCTCATCTTCCACAACCAGCAATCTCACTAAACCACCCCCATTTTATTCTTATTGTACTATGTTTGCAGAATTGCTTCCATAAGCATTCCTCTGTTTCGTTCTTTTTACTGATCATTCTGAGCAGATTCATGCCATGATACTTTAGTGTAAAGCAGAACTATGAAAATAAGATTAAAGGTCTCCTGAAAATTGATAGAAAAATGAAAAAAGGAAGGATGCTGGTCCTTCCTTTCAAACAGCACACAGGCCGGTCATATTTAAAGTTCACAGTTATTGACGGTTCTTGGAAATGGGATAACGTCACGGATATTGCCCATGCCGGTCAGGTACATGACACATCGCTCGAAACCGAGACCAAATCCGGAATGTCTTACTGTGCCGTACTTTCGAAGATCCAGGTAGAAACCATAGTCTTCTTTATTAAGACCGAGCTCCTCCATACGGGCGACAAGCTTATCATAGTCATCCTCACGCTGACTGCCGCCGATAATCTCACCGATGCCCGGTACTAAACAGTCCATAGCTGCCACAGTCTTATTATCATCATTCATCTTCATGTAGAAGGCCTTGATCTCCTTGGGATAATCTGTGACAAAGACCGGTCGCTTAAACTCTTTCTCAGTCAGGTAGCGCTCATGTTCAGTCTGCAGATCCGTTCCCCAGGTCACTTTGTACTCGAACTCATCATTGTGCTTCTCCAGGATACGAATGGCATCCGTGTATGTCACATGGGCAAAATCAGATTCAGCCACATGTTTCAGACGGTCAATCAGTCCCTTATCGATAAACTTGTTGAAGAAGTTCATTTCTTCTGGTGCATGCTCCAGTACATAGTTGATGATGTACTTAAGCATACTTTCCGCCAGAATCATGTTGTCTTTTAAATCATAGAATGCCATCTCCGGCTCGATCATCCAGAACTCGGCGGCATGTCTTGTGGTATTGGAGTTCTCAGCCCGGAAAGTAGGTCCAAATGTATAAATATTTTTAAAGGCCATGGCATAAGTCTCACCATTGAGCTGACCGCTGACGGTCAGGTTGGTGGGCTTGTTGAAAAAATCCTGGGTGAAGTCAACTTTGCCTTCTTCATTCTTAGGAACATTATTGAGGTCCAAAGTGGTTACCTGGAACATCTCGCCTGCTCCTTCCGCGTCACTGGCAGTAATCAGCGGCGTATGTACATAGACAAAATCCCTCTCCTGGAAAAATTTATGGATGGCGTAGGCAATCAGGGATCTCACGCGAAAGACTGCCTGGAAGGTGTTGGTCCTGGGCCGCAGATGGGAGATTGTCCGGAGATACTCAAAAGTATGGCGCTTTTTCTGCAGCGGATAATCCGGTGCTGATGCTCCCTCAACGAATACCTCTCTGGCCTGGATCTCGAAAGGCTGTTTGGCTTTTGGCGTAGCCACGAGGGTACCTGTCACGATGACAGCCGCCCCAACATTCAGCTTACTGATCTCATTAAAATTATCCAGACCGTCACCGTACACCACCTGCAGAGGCTCAAAAAAAGTACCGTCATTCACCACTAAAAAGCCAAAAGCCTTCTGGGCACGGATACTTCTAAGCCAGCCCCCGATGGTAACTTCCTTGTCGATATATTCCTCGCGGTTTCTGTAAATATCTCTGATTGATACTAATTCCATATTCAATAGCTCCTTTGCTAAATACTTATATAAGTCATAAAGATGCCTGAAACAGCACCTTCTGTATAGTCTACTATAGAAAAAAACATTCTGCAATGATTAAATTCAAGGAATATCGTTTTGAAAGTAGTTTCAAAATTTGTCTGAAATCAACAGGTTCGGTGATTACCTTCATCATTTTGAAGTCATTTGTTCAGAATAGTACTAATTCACAGCATCTGCTGATGGTAAAATATAGTAGAGAAAGTATATCTTTTACAAGAATATTACATGATATAAAAGGGATGGGATTATGAAAAGAATTGCTATATATCACTACCAGTATTTTAGAGGTGCCTGCAAAATCTGTTACCGTCATTTTATCAATGAGATGCTCCAGGCCTATGAAGAATGCCATAAGGTTGCCATAGGAATCTATGGTGAGGACTGCGAGTTTCAACACTATACAGATTTTGGTCAGTATGACAGTGACGATACAGACAGACCCAGCTTCCACCGGATGATAGATGCCATAGAAAAAGGGGAGGTTGATGTTGTTATGTGCAATATCCTTAATAACATCACCACCAATGAGAAACAGTTGATTGCTTTCTATAAGATGGTGCGTGGGCGTGGTCTTGATTTCATTACCGCCAAACATGGTCTTGATGCCATGAAGTATATAGATATCTTCATCGAAAAAAACAATCTGCAGCTTTCTGAAATGAATGCCATTGACCCGGATACACTCAGTGCAGGGCTCTCTCGGGAGGAACTATATTCAGAAAAGAATAATTCACAGATGGATACAATCTTATCGGAATTGAGAAAACTGAATTTAGAAAAGAACCTGAAAGCAGACGAAGGAGAACAGGACAGTCAGTCTGCCGACTCAGATGGCAAACCCCTGAAGGGCATCTACCGCTGCAGAGTCTGCGGCTATATCTTTAATGAGGCCGAGGAAGGAAAGCCCTTCACCAGCCTGGAAGAATGTCCGGTCTGCCACGTTGATCGCTTTGGTTTCCAGCAGATCCGTTAAATAAAGAGCCTTAATCAGGAATTCCTTAATCATGTATCGTAAAAAGCACCGGAATATCCGGTGCTTTTTTTTGCAAAGTGCTCTGATTATTTATGCTTTTATCAATATCTGGAAATTGCCCTAAGACCACCCGTAATAAATACCCGTGCCAGGGTGATCCCTTCTGTGACAGGAACCTTTATGGCATCCACAAGTTGTTCCGGAATCAAATCCCTCAATGTAAAATGGATAGGATTTATTGCATAGTCCTGAACATATGCAAGCATATACTCCCTGTCTTTTACACTGTCGTAATTCACAGCCAGCAGCTGACCTTTTGATATAGGCTCCAGATAGTTTCTATAATAATTGATGCCTGCCATTACAGCTTCGTCTGCATCCAATGTTCTATTGTGATGAATCACTGTGCACCCGGGCAGCCGGTCCAGTCTTGAAAAGGCCGGCTGGAAGAGCATATCACTGCCGTCATCAACGACAATAACATTTGGAACGCAGGCACTCAACAGTTCTTCCACATAAGAAACAATGCTGTCTTCCGGATTGTGGACCGCGATAATTATAGTCTTTTTCATAGTCGGCCTCCTTTTCTTGTATAGATATAAGTTATTGATTTACATTGACACAATAACCAAACTTTGTTAAAGAATTGTTAGAAGCAAAAGTTTTTTTTGTGAACAGTTTCATCATTTTTTCTGCACAAAAATAGCACCGCTTAATGCGGCGCCTGATCAGTGCTGTCAAGTTCAGTATACTGTTGGGATATCTCCATAAATCTTATATAAATCCCGATAATAATCCAGATCTTCTTCAGTCTTCAGAAGACCAACCTCATGAAACTTACCCGTGTTCAGATCTTTAAAGCCGAACACCTTCTCCCCATTGCAGATGCTTGCCCGGATGACAGGATACTGCATACTCTTGTCATAAAATCTTGTCTCTTCCTTTTTCCCTTTGAATAAAGTCCTGATAAACTTTAACATCGATTCACCTGCCTTATGATATGTTTATTGTAACATGAAAATGTGTCCTAAGTAAAATCTTTCTTCTTTAGTGTCGCTTCCTGTCGGGAATTCTGTTATAATAACCATATAGTTCTGTATTCATTTGCAGTATTCTGATAAAGATGATTAATTGGGGGACTTTATGAGTGAGATAACAAAATGGTATGATCATCCTTTGTATCTTTGGATGGATGATCAGGATTTTATGGATATGTCTTCTCTTCTGTCTGAACGGTGCGTAAAAGATTATGTCAACAGGATCCTGGATCATTATGACAATCTTACATTAGAAGAGATTAATTATTATAAAAAGGGAACCTATGCTGAACCTGAAAAGACGACCCTTGACAATATCCCGGATTTTTACGAGATTCGTATGAGCCAGTACCTGACGCCCAGACATACAGGAAGTCTTCGCATCTATCTTCCTGTCCGCTGGAACGGCCGCTATATGGGGATTGCCGGTGCCGGCACCAACAATGAAGTGGACTGGTTTACTTCCATTACTTTCAATGTCATTTCCTGGCCCATGTCCCTGAAAAATGGTTACGCCTGTGCCGTCTCTGATAATGACACTGGAATAAGACTGGACTGCACCTGGGGTTTTGATGAGAATAAGAAACTGGAATGGGATCTGATTGA